>JBBSAP010000026.1:0-32177 GCA_038252165.1 Bacteroidales bacterium
GTATAAACTGCTCCGCCGTCGCCATAGCATCCAAGGTTCTTTGAGGGGAAAAATGACGTAGTACCTGCGTTCCCTATCGTACCGGCTTTTTTCACAATGCCATCCGGAAAGGTATATTCGGTTCCTGTTGCCTGCGCAGCATCTTCTATTACGAGTAGGTCGTGTTCGCGGGCAAGTTTCATTATACCGTCCATATCACATGATTGCCCGAAAAGATGAACGGGGACTATTGCCCTGGTCTTCAGGGTTATTGCATTCCTTATTTCTTCGACCGATAAATTGTAGTTTCCGGGTTCGGGATCAGCAATAACAGGTTTTAGCCCCAGCAGGGCAACTGCCTCGAGTGTGGCAATAAATGTAAAATTGGTTGTGATGACCTCATCTCCGGGATTCAGTTTCAGCGACATCATTGCAATCTGAAGAGCATCTGTCCCGTTGGCACAGGAAATAACATGCTTTACACCAAGATAAGCCTGCAATTCCTCCTCAAAGAGTTTTACTCCCGGTCCTTTAATAAAGGCCGTAGAATTTATAACAGAAAAAATAGCATCATCAATTTCAGACCTGATCCTTTCATATTGTGTTTTCAGGTCAACCATCTGGATATCTCTCATTCGAAAGAATTTATTAAAGGTACGAAGATAATATTTTTTAGACGGAATTTTTTTCACCCATGACATCATATCATTTATGATTCTATCCCCGGGATGGTTACAACGTGTTGTTAAAATGTTAATAACATCACCCTGTTTTTTTAGGGAAAGCCTCCTGTATGATCTTATTTTGCTTGCCAGGAAACCATTATATTTGTGGATACAAAAGCTTTCATCAGGGAACTGTTATTCGTACACGACTGCGTCATTATACCGGCCTTTGGAGGGTTTATTGGAAACTTCTCCCCGGCTCATGCTGATGAAAGTTCCGGAACTTTTTATCCCCCTGTCAAGAAGATCTCCTTCAACAGCAATCTGAACCACAACGACGGGCTTCTGATTGGCAAGATATCCCAGGCAACAGGAGTCAATTACGGAGATGCCCGCTATATGGTTGAGGAGTTTGTAAAAGAGCTTAAAGGCAAACTTGCAAAAGGAGAAAAGGTAGTGTTTGACCATCTCGGTACATTTGTATACAATCAGGAAAACAATATCCTGTTTGACCCTGAATCGAACATTAATTATCATGCAGGTTCATTCGGGTTGGAATCATTTCAGTGGTATCCGGCCAGGGAGTATGATGTACGGAAAAGAGTGACCAGGCATATTAGCAGGGAACCGGTACGGATAAGTGCTACCAGGAAGAACCTGTGGAGAGCTGCTGTTCTGATTCCTGTTCTGGCACTGCTTATAGCTGTTCCGCTTAAAACGGATCGTTTTAAAAGCAGAGTTGAGGCAATATCACTGAATCCTCTTGTCACTGCCGAATTTGAAAATAATAAAAAAGCTATCGATGAGGCTGCCGTCATAGTGCCTGACACCAGTTTCCCGGTTAAGCCTGAGACCGCAGTAGCGCCAGTTGCGGAAGTTCAATATACAATAATTACAGGTAGCTTTAAATCGGAGGGGAATGCCCTTTCACATGTTGAAATCCTTAAAGCCGATGGGTATGAACCCGAGATATACAAGGCTTCAAATGGTTTTTACAGAGTCACTGCAAAGACATGCACCAGCAAGGAAACAGCCCTTTCAACAAGAGACAGCATTTCAAGGAAATTTCCCGGGACCTGGATTTCGAAAAAATAATCTATTTTATCGCACTTCCGTTGCTGACCTTTTCAACGGGTGTAACCATTACAAGTTTTCCGTCTTTGTCTTCAGCCATCAGGATCATTCCTTTTGATTCAATCCCCTTTATTTTTCTTGGTTCAAGATTTGCGACAATTGAGATCTGTCTTCCGATGATTGACTCAGGCTCATAATACTCTGCGATTCCTGACACTATTGTTCTGGTATCCAGGCCTGTGTCAATCTTCAGCTTGAGCAGCTTGGTGGTTTTAGGGACTTTTTCTGCTTCAAGTATGGTTGCTGTCCTGATATCGACCTTTGTAAAGTCATCGAATGTCACCGGATCCTTTGAAGGCAATAATTTTGCAGAGGCAGATTCATTTGTCTTTTTGGTGGATTCCAGCTTGCTTATCTGCTTTTGGATCGCTTCATCCTCAATCTTCTCAAACAGTAGTCCCGGTTTATTAATAACATGACCCGGCCTTAGAAGATCATCTTTTCCTGCATCATCCCATTTCTTAAGATCGGTGTTTATCCATTTTCTCAGTTTGCTCATTGAGAACGGGAGAAATGGCTCAAGAACTATTGTGAGATTTGCTGTGATCTGAAGAGCAATATTCATTATTGTTTTTACCCTTTCCGGATCGGTCTTATCAATCTTCCATGGTTCAGCATCAGCGAGATATTTGTTGCCAAGCCTGGCAAGATTCATTGCTTCCCTGAGGGCTTCCCGGAACCTGTAAGTTTCAATGCTGGTTTCAACATTCTCCCGGATCTTTGAAATTTCTTTCAGAACTGAGTTGTCGTATTCATCAGTTTCCCCTCTTTCCGGCACCCTTCCATCATAATATTTTACGGTGAGTACGAGTGTGCGATTAACAAAATTACCGAGAATGGCAACAAGCTCATTGTTATTCCGGGCCTGGAAATCCTTCCAGGTGAAGTCATTGTCCTTTGTTTCAGGAGCATTGGAACAGAGAGTGTATCTCAGAACATCCTGCTTGCCCGGGAATTCTTCAAGGTATTCATGCAGCCAAACAGCCCATTTGCGCGATGTTGAGATCTTGTCATTCTCGAGATTCAGAAACTCATTGGCCGGAACATTCTCAGGAAGTATAAATGAACCTTCAGCTTTTAGCATTGCCGGAAAAATTATACAATGGAAAACGATATTATCCTTCCCGATGAAGTGAACCATTTTTGTTTCCGGATCCTTCCAGTATTTTTCCCAGTCGGGTGTTAGTTCTTTCGTAGCGGATATATATCCTATTGGTGCATCGAACCATACATACAGGACTTTTCCCTTTGCCCCCTCAACAGGAACGGGTACACCCCAGTCAAGATCGCGGCTTACAGCCCTCGGCTGGAGACCCTGATCGATCCATGATTTACATTGCCCGTAAACGTTGGTTTTCCATTCCTTATGGTCCTCGAGTATCCACTTTCTCAACCAGCCCTCGTATTTATCAAGAGGCAGGTACCAGTGAAGTGTCTCACGAAAAACAGGCTTGCTTCCGCTAATTGTCGAGTGGGGATTTATAAGCTCATTCGAACTTAGCGATGTACCGCATTTTTCACACTGGTCTCCATATGCATTTTCATTCCCGCAATGAGGGCACGTTCCCATAATATACCTGTCGGCCAGAAAGCAGCCTGCCTCTTCGTCATAATATTGTTCAGATGTTTTTTCAGTGAATTCACCCTTATTATAGAGTTTCAGGAAGAAATCCGATGCCGTTTCATAATGAACCTTATTTGATGTTCTGGAGTAAATGTCAAAAGCAATACCGAAATCCTCAAATGCTTTTTTGTTCAATGAGTGATACCTGTCAACGACTTCCTGAGGTGTGATGCCCTCCTTGCGCGCTTTCAGGGTTATAGGTACCCCATGTTCATCCGATCCGCAAATTGATACTACATCTGCCCCTTTCATCCTGAGATAGCGGGTGTAAATATCTGACGGCACATAAACACCCGCAAGGTGGCCAATATGCAATGGTCCATTGGCATATGGCAGGGCGGAAGTAATAAGATATCTTTTAAAATTCTTCATAATCCTTATAAGAATGGTCAGCTATTTTTAAAACCGCACAAAGATAATGTTTATTAATGCAGTTGGATGGATTGCCAATAAGGATTATTTTTACGGCATAAAAGCTCCATGATGTCTTTAAAAAAAATCCAGCCACCGTTCCTCAGGCGGGGCGATGAAGTTGCAATTGTCTCTCCTTCATGGGCAATTGATGAAGATAAAATAAACTCCGCTGTCGTTTTCCTGGAAAACTGGGGGTTAAAAGTAATTGCCGGGAAAAATGTATTGAAACGTTCAGGCCCTTTTGCCGGCAATGATGATGAGCGTCTTTATGATCTTCAGAAAATGACTGATGACCCGGATATAAAAGCAGTATTTTGCTCAAGAGGAGGATATGGGACACTCAGAATAATAAGCAGGATGAAGTTTTCAGCACTGAAGAAAAAACCGAAATGGTATATCGGATTCAGCGATATAACCGTCCTGCATCTCTGGCTTAACGAAGTCATCGGAATCTCTTCAATTCATGGTGATATGCCGCTGAATTATTCAGACAAGGACAAAACACCGGCAACCTTTAGTACTCTCCATGATGCATTGTTCGGCGGGTACAAGCCTCTTTCCTGGAGAGGAACATTCATCCGTCCTGATGATATCACTGGCGAAGTTACAGGCGGGAATCTGTCGTTGATTTACAGCCTGATCGGTACAAAAGCTGAGCCCGTAACACGGGGAAGGATTCTGTTTATTGAAGAAGTGGGAGAGTACTATTATCATCTCGACAGGATGATGAATTCACTCCGGCTCGCCGGGAAGCTTAAAGGACTCTCGGGATTGGTTGTCGGGGGGCTGACTAAAATGGAGAATACAAAAATACCCTGGGGTAAAAGTGCTGAAACGACAATTGCGGAAGCAGTATCAGATTATAAATATCCTGTTTTATTTGATTTTCCGGCAGGACATCTTGACGATAACAGGGCTTTTTATATTGGCAGAACTGCTAAAATCACTTTAAAAGCAGAACAGGCAGTTCTTGAATACATCTGAAAGCTAAGGTTACCTGTTGCCGGGTGCTTGTTTCTTGTAGTTTAGAATGCCGAAATAAGCAGATCAAGATCTTTAGAAATCGCTCCGAATTTCTGAGCTAATGTCTCATTTGTCAGGATTCCGTTAAAAAGATAAACGCCGTTTCGCATTCCACGGTCATTCTTAAGCAGTTGGATTATTCCTCCTGCCTCTGCAATCTCCTGGAAAAGAGGATTGAAGATGTTGCTGAGTGCGATTGAAGCCGTGCGTGCCATTCTTGAGGGGAGGTTCCATGCGGAGAAGTGTATCACACCATGCTTTTCGTAAACAGGATCCCTGAGTGCGCGGCACTCAGTTGTCTCAATGCATCCTCCGCGGTCGATGCTCAGGTCAATAATAACTGACCCCTTTTTCATGGTTTTTACCATATCCTCTGTAATGTAGTACCAGGGCCGGAGATCCTCAAGCTCAATGGCCCCTATAAGAACATCGGCTGATTTAAGGGCTTTTTTTAAAACCTGGGGATGAAATACTGATGTCTGCAAACGCTGGTTTATCAGGTTCTGAAACCTCCTGAGGTTATGCAGCGACTGATCAAATATTTTAACCTGCGAACCAAGTCCCAGGGCAGCACGGGCAGCATATTCACCTGCAGTGTTAGCTCCGATTATCAAAACCTCTGTAGGTGTAACTCCGGTTATTCCGCCCAGAAGGACCCCTTTCCCGCCATGATGGTTGCTCAGATAATCGGATGCAACAAGGATAGATGTAACACCGCTTATTTCACTCATGGATTCCATTACAGGCATAACGCCATTTATATCGCGTATTTTTTCGAGGGCAATTGCAGTAACCTTTTTTCTTATAAGTTTTCCGAGGGTCTCCTCACTAAGCTGGAGGACACTCAGAAAAGACATAACTATCTGGTTACCTTTAAGATAATCAACCTCCTGCAATGTAAAAGGGGCAACCTTGATTACTGCATCCGCACTGAAAACCCTGGCCGGTGAATCAGTGATAACCGCACCGTTTTCAGCATAATCCTTGTCGGAATAATTTGCGCCTGTACCTGCTCCCTTCTGCAGGATAACCTCATTGCCATTTTCAACCAGCAGATTTACCGCCTCTGGTGTAAGGGCCACCCTCTTTTCATCATTCTTTTTGTCGTTTGGTATTCCGATTGAGATCTTCTTGCGCCTTACAGCTGTATCAAGCTGTTCTTCTCTTGGCATTAACCCGGCATTGCCAAAACTCAGACTTACGTTTTTGCCTTTATCATTCATTGTGAGAATGTTGTTATTTTCTCAAAGTTAAAAAAATTGCAATACAGGAGCAAGGTTTAATCAATGTCAATGATCCTTTGGTCCCTTTCGCCGATTGTAATTTTGATTTTAATAGTTTCAGGAGGAAGTATGCCACCAATAAGTTCCGGCCATTCCATGAAGCAATATGAACCACTTGAGAAGTACTCCTCTATACCGAAGTCAAAAACCTCGTCAATCTTTTTAATCCTGTAAAAGTCGATATGATAAATGGTTTCATTTTTATTTGTTCTGTATTCGTTTACCATTGTAAATGTCGGGCTGGTTACAATATCACCTGCACCAAGGACCTTACAGATTGCCCTGATAATTGTTGTCTTGCCGGCCCCCATTGATCCGTAAAATGCCAGTAACTTTTGCCCGGAAGTATGTTCGAGTATTTTTCTTGAAGCAGCAGGTAGATACTTTTTATCTTTGATCAGGATCCTCATCCTTGTTACCGGATTAATTATGAAACAGGTTCAATGCAGGCTACAGGAAGCATGATTTCCTGCATCGAAATGCCTCCATGCTGGAATGTGTCCTTGTAAAATCCTGCATAATAATTAAAGTTGTTCTGGTAAACCAGGAAATCCTTGTTGAGTGCAAAAATATATTTTGAAGTGATGTTTGTTTTTGGAAGGCCTGCTTTTTCGGGAAATCTCAGTTCAAATACCTGTCTTGGATTATAATCGAGATTCCTTCCCATTTTATATCTGAGGTTGGATGATGTTTTCCTGTCTCCGATGACCTTTATGGGATTTTGCACCCTTATCGTACCGTGATCTGTACTGAAAATTACCTTAACAGGCTGGGTTGAAAGCGCGATCAGCAATTCGTACAGGGGTGAATGAACAAACCATGATCGTGTAAGGCTCCTGTAGGCCTTCTCATCGTTTGCGAGATCCCTAATAAGGCCAATTTCCGTCCTTGCATGCGAAAGCATGTCGACAAAGTTGTAAACAAGGATATTTATGTCATTATCAAGCAGCTGCCTGACTCTTTCATTAACTTTCCGGCCTTCCTGGTTACTTATTATTTTATGATATGACCATTTGTATTTCAGTCCCTTGCGGGCAAGCTGATATTTAAAAAGCTCTTCTTCGAAGTTGTTTTTACCTTCCTCCTCATCATCCTCAACCCAGTATTCAGGCATTATAGCTGCAATTGCCGAGGGCATCAGACCAGAAAAAATCGCATTGCGGCTGTACTGGGTTGCAGTAGGAAGAATACTGAAGTAAATATCCTCTTCGATCACCCTGTAAATGCCTGCAAGCTCTGAAGCTATCATTTTCCACTGGTCAAATCTCAGATTATCTATAAGAATAAAGAATACAGGTTTTCCCTGCTGCACATTCGGGAATATCTTTTTTGAAAACAGAGAAGGTGACAGCACTGGCTTTTCAAGTGCATCCGGATCAAGCCAGGAGAGATAGTGACTGGTCAGGTATTTTGAAAAAGCGTTGTTTGCATCATTTTCCTGCATTTTCAGAATTTCGCTCATTCCGGGATCTGTCGATTTTTCAAGTTCCGATTCCCAGAATGTTATTTTCCTGTAAAGCTCAGTCCAGTCGGTATGGCTCCTGGCTGATGAAATCAGGTTCCCTATATTGCCGAACTCCTGCCTGTAGTTAGTTGTTGTCTTTTCGGTAATGAGCCTGCGCTGTTCAGTTATCCTTTTTACAACAAGCAGCAGCTGATTTGGCTTGACCGGCTTTATAAGATAATCAGCCATTTGCGACCCGATAGCCGCCTCCATGATCCCCTCTTCTTCGTTTTTGGTTATCATTACAACCGGCAGGTCGTTCTTTATCTCCTTTATCAGCCGGAGGGTCTCAAGTCCGCTAAGCCCGGGCATGCTTTCATCAAGAAATATCAGATCATAAGGATTATGACGGACCAGGTCGACAGTGTCGATGCCATTCGTACAGGTATCTATTTCATAACCTTTTTCCCTGAGGAATAAAACATGCGCCTTCAGGACCTCAATTTCGTCATCGGTCCATAGTATTCTGATTGTTCTCATCTAAGAAGTAAAGAGTTCAGGATGTAAAATTACCTATTCTTTTTTCCAGTTAGGTAGTTTTCCTTAAAGAAAAGATAGTAACGCTCAGGATTCTTATCCGTGTCAAGATTTTTTGTATTATTATTATTGATCAGGAAGGTCATTATCTGAGCACCTGAGGTATTTCTTATGACCTTTTCCGCCTTGAAAAAATTATAATAATCCCATGCATTGGAATTGTTTGCAAATCCGGAGACAGTTATTTTTATATATATATTATCTACCAGGATGCCATCTGTTCGATAATTTTTGTTTGTATAATTATCTATGTTATAGCTAATCACATCAAAGGAAGCCTGGTTTATATTGAATGAAGGATCAGTTATGATCACATTAAAGGAAAATAAAGCAGTTGTGTCGGCAACATAAAGTTCCGCTGCTATAGCCTTGTCTTCTTCAATTTTGAGCTCAGGAAGTTTCTTGTTCAGATATGCAGAGAGCTCAGCAGCTTTCTTACCTTCTTCGGTTAAAGGCCATGCCTTAATCAGCCGGTTAAGCTCTTCCTTGAAGCTTCTTTCATCGCTTATTCTGGCAACTGAATAGGCTTTCAGAAGCATAAATTTCGGAGCAAGATTACCGGAGGGATTGTTTATTACAGCACTATCGCAAATTGCAATTGATTCATTGAAATTCTCAAGAATGTAAAAATTGTATGCTTCCCGGTAAAGCTCTGCAGCTTTCCTCATTCCGGCCATCTTATTATTATAATAATCCGGATCGGAGATTATTTTTGCAAACTCGCTTTCAGGATATTTTTCAAGAAGACGCTGCCGCGCTATCTCAGATTTCTGGCTGTTCTCTTCTTTATACAGTTTGTAAAGATCATAAAGTGTTTCAGGGACAAGTTCATTGTCAGGAAAACGCGACAATAAAGTTTCGTACGATTCAGCCGCTTTCCTTGTGTCAGCTATTTTCTCCGCGAAAACTTTGCCCGCATTAAAGTAAGCATTGGCAATTTTTTCATCAGAGATCTTCAGCAGGGTATCGTTCAGAGGCAGGTTTTTAAGGTAGAATTCAGGCTTTTTATAGTCTGTCACAGCTTTGGATGTATCGGATTGAGTTTTCCCATTCTCATCCTGTCCGGCTGATACCTGCTGAACACTTACTCTTGCCTTGTTTGATCTTCTCCAGTTATCTTCAAGCCTCCTTTCTCCCCATTTCCTTTTGAATTCCGTTCTCCCGAAACTAAGCGCGGTCTGGTTGTAAAAATACCATTTGCCTTCCTGTGCAATATTGTCCTGAAACCTTCTCTCATTTTCATAATACTGTCCTATGTTTGCCCGGTCGGCATATTCAGATGTTTTGCCTTCACTTTCAGCTTTTATTATCTTTTCAATAATGCCCGATATCAATGCGTCCCTTTCATTCTGTGACATTGCTGCAACCTTTTGAAGGCTGTCTTCCGTCTGGATGACAGTTAAATGCGTTACAAGCGAATTAAGATTCCCGGATTTTGTTTTCAGATCCTTATAGTCAGGGTATTTCTCGTCAAGAAAATAAACTGTGCTGTCATAATATTTCCCGGCATTCATATAATCGGGAATGCTGTAATAGTGTTCAGCCAGGGCAAGATAAGATTTCCCCTTCTGATTCTGATTGATGGAACTTGATGAAGCTGATTTTCTGTAATATTCAAGGGCCTCTTTATCTTTACCCTCTTTTTTCATCATATTTCCGAGGGCATAATATATCTGATCCTGAAAATCTTTATTCTTTGAGTCTTTCAGCATTTTTTCAAGCTCCTTCCTTATCTCCTCCGGATTAGCGGAGTTCACATCGAAAACGCCTGCAATGTTTATCCTTGCATTGAATTCAACATCATAAGGGGGATTCATTTTTACGACATCCCTGTACAGCGAAATTGCCTTTTCCGGATCCCCCGACCGTTCATATAACTGGGCAAGCAGATATGTAAGCCTGTATCTTGCCCTTTTACCTGATATAAGCATTAAGGCATTTGAAAGAGGAGCAATGGCTTCCTGGTACCTTTTCTGTTTGATGAACAGATCAGCCATGGTTGTCGAATAAAGCGCCCTGAGTTCCCTGGGTGATTTTGGATCCGGTTTAATCTCATTAAGCAGCCTGCCTGCTTCAATATAGCTTCCTCTTTCGCTGTTGATCCTTGCAAGCCAAATCGACGATTCTGTTTTTATTTCAGGGTCGTTAGCTTCATCAATACAATAGCTGAAAACCGATGCCGCATCGCTGAACTCATGCTTGTAGAACCTGGCTTTACCGATCAGGAAATAACTATCGTCAACCCATTTGTTGAATTCCTTCTGTTCAAGCATGGCTTTTTCATTTTCAGAAAGATCCTTTTTTGAATCGAAATCAGGTTTTGCAGTAATCGATTTTAAAGAGATGAGCTTGGAGGCTTTCTGAATGGCTGTTTCCATATTGGAGGAACAGAGTGAAACAGTTGAAGGATCACTGTTTTCAAAAACTCTGAGCATCTCCGAAAAATCATCAATATAGCCCTTGTCAATTTTCAGAACACCTTCCTTAAAGCTCTCATAACCATTAAAATAGATGTTGAATCTTGAGGTCAGGCCATGGTAAAACCTTGTCGTACCCGTGTTTTTCTCTACGGAACAATTTGTAAGGGACAGAAGGAGTCCCAGAGTTATCAGAAATTTATATGATACTCTCCCGGATAACAATAAATGCGGTTTAATACTATAAACTGACTTAAACTGAGTATAGTATTTCAAAGGTAAGCAAAATTGGGACAGCGCGGATTATCAGGCTGAAACCACTTTTGTGATTTCGGGAACCTCCTGCATTATTGCCTGCTCGACACCTGCTTTCAGCGTCTGCAGGGCGAACGGACAACCATGGCACGCCCCTGTCAGCTTGACTTTAACAGTCAGATCGTCGGTAATTTCAACAAGATCAATATCTCCGCCGTCGTTCTGAAGGTAGGGTCTTACCCTGTTTAAAGCCTTAATAACCTTTTCTTCAATGATTTTCCGATCTGCCATTTTATTTATTTTTTAAATTATTATCTATTTCAACTTTTATCGTTGGTCTGAATTCTCTATTTCTCTTCTCTACCTTGTCAATTACTTCCCCTGCCAGTTCCATAAATGCATTACCTGCTACAGAATCACCAAGTACAACCGGATAACCGTTATCGCTTCCTTCACAGATACTCTGGACCAACGGAATCTGTCCGAGCAGGGGAACATCCAATTTTTTCGAAAGTGCCCTGCCTCCGCCTTTCCCGAAGATAAAATATTTGCTCCCCGGGAGCTCAGCAGGTGTGAACCATGACATGTTCTCAACAAGGCCAAGAACCGGGACATTGATCTTCTCGCTACGGAACATCGCGATTCCCTTTATCGCATCGGCTACTGCCACCTCCTGGGGAGTTGTGACAACAATTGCTCCGGTTACCGGAACCTCCTGAACAAGAGTCAGGTGAATATCACTTGTTCCGGGAGGAAGGTCAAAGATCAGATAGTCAAGTTCACCCCAGTCGCCCTGCGCCATAAGCTGCTTCAGGAAGCCTGAAGCCATAGGGCCTCTCCATACAACTGCCTCTGAAGGATTTACAAAAAAACCTGTTGAAAGAACTTTAACTCCATATTTTGTTAATGGAATTATAAGCTCAGTATCGTTTTTGCTGACAATTTCCGGATGGTAATCCTCTGCATCAAACATTCTGGGTATGGAAGGACCAAAAACGTCAGCATCAAGAAGTCCGACAGTGAATCCTTTTTTTGCCAGGGCGATTGAAAGGTTTACAGCAATAGTGGTTTTTCCCACTCCTCCCTTACCTGAAGAGACAGCAATAATATTTTTTACTCCCGGGAATATCTCATTCTCTTTTTTGTGGTGTTTTGACTCAGTAACCCCGGATTCCATTTTTATCTCTTTGATGACGGCGTCAGCTCCAAAAACCTCCTTTATTGTTCTTGCAACGGAACTTTTTAAAGAGGAAATAAACGGATCATTGGATTTTTCTGGTGTAATCGTTATTGAGATTCCATCCGTAGCGCTCTTTATTTCTGAGATATAGCCAAGAGCAACAATATCTTTTCCCTTTTCAGGATGAATTACCCTGGTCAGGGCTTCTCTAATCTGGTCGTTACTTAACATGATGTCTAAAAGGCCTCCTTATCGTCCGTTCTTATTTAAATTAATTATAAACAAGGTGCAATTTTAGCATAATTTATCAGGTAAACCAAAAAATCATTCCAATTCTGCAGAAGGATCCCAGAATTTTTCCCCGAAATTCAACACGCGGTCATCCTCGACAATGAGCCCTTCATTTTCAAGGAGCTGCTGCATCAATGATGAATTGTCAAAATGACGTTTCCCTGTCAGAAGCCCGTTCCTGTTGACAACACGGTGAGCGGGAATAAATTCCGGATTATTATGGCAGATGTTCAGAGCCCATCCTACCATGCGGGCTGATCTGCCTGTCCCAAGATACCTGGCAATGGCTCCGTATGAGGTAACCCTGCCATATGGGATCAGGCGGGTAACTTCATATACCTTTGTGAAAAAATCACTGTTATTCTGTTTTTTCCCACCCATGCCTAATGAATTTGTCTTTTCCAAGCCGGAATGCAAGGTAATTTATCGTCTTTCCCTGTTCCATAAATTTTGCCTCGTAATGAGTTTTTATGGATAGAATTCCGGAGATTGCCTGATTTTGAAAAACCGGGTTCCCGGGTGAAGTAATGATCTCTTCTGAAACAATCAATTCATCAGGGTTCATCGAGTGCATATTATTAGTAGAGAACAGGATTTCCAGACCGTTATCGGCTGCCAGTTTTGCGGTATAATTGTATAGTTCTGTATTGTCGGTTTTCAAATGCAGAATGCCCTTATCTTTCAGAAAATTCCTGTATATGTTAAGGAACCATGGGCATGTAAGCCTTTTATTTGAGTTTTTCTTTCCGGGGTGGGGATCAGGAAATGTGATCCAGATTTCATCGACTTCATTTGCAGCGAAAAAGGAATTTATGAATTCAATTCTTGTTCTCAGGAATGCTGCGTTTTTAAGTATTTTTTCGCTTGCAGTTTTTGCGCCACGCCAAACCCTGGCTCCCTTTATATCAATGCCGATAAAATTACATCCGGGGAAAAGAACCGATAAACCTGTTGTATACTCTCCTTTACCACAGCCCAGCTCAAGAATTACAGGATTATCATTCCTGAATATCTCTTTCCTCCAGTTGCCCTTTATCCCGTGATCTTTCCAGGCATCACTTCCGGTTTCCGGCTGAATTACATTATCGAAAGTCCCAAGTTCAGCCCATCGGGCAAGCTTGTTTTTTGCCACCTCAGAAATGCTATTTAAGGGTCTTTTCCACTCTCAGTCCAAAGTCGTATACTCCTTTTAAGTCTTCAATCCTCATCCCGTGCTGGATATAGATCTGATATTCACCTGAAACCGGGAAGAAGACGTTTGATTTGTATGGAAGCTTTAATTCATGAATATCACCAAAGCCTTTCCCATACCAGTTTCCTTTTTCGTCGGCAATATCATACTGGAGTGTGTCAGTAATGCTTTTACCGTCAGGAGAAGTTGTGGTTACGAAAAGAAATATATTCCTGTACGGGTACGATGATCCCGTTCTTAAGATTAAATAAATATTGCTGCTGTTGAGTGTATCTCTTACCGGGATTTTAAAAACAGGTATGTCTCTGAGCCTCCATGTTTTTCCCTGCATTGCATGGGAATCCGTGAAAACGATGTTTTTGCCGCAGGACGTCAGAAAAACAACGGCAGTGAAAAAAAGCAGATATCTAAATTTCCCTTTTATCATCAAATCTTTTGTTTTTTCTTTTATGCGGGTGATTGCGCTTTGTATTCTTTGACTCGGGAATATCAAATCGGGTAAGGCTGTTATTCCTGAGCAGATCCTGTGAAACAGGCATCATTTCTGCCGATTCATCAATTACCAGAAGCTTGTCCGGCTTTTTCCCCCTTCTGTTCATTGCCTGGATCTCCTTTACCCTGTCAACAGGGACAGGAGTAAGGTTAGCAGGTAAGTTTTGATCAGAACTATACCAGTATATGCTTTTATGTACTTCCATTTTCTGGAAATAAGCTGTCGAATCAGCAAGCTCAAGCGGAATTTCCTTTGGAGGGAAAGAACGCTGGGCATCGACATAACAGTCAAATTCAAAATTCAAACAGCATTTTAATTTACTGCATTGTCCCGCCAGCTTCTGTGGATTTAATGACAGTTCCTGATATTTTGCATGTGTGGTGGTAACTGAAACAAAATTGCTGATATGTGTTGCGCAGCATAATTCACGGCCGCAGGAGCCTATTCCGCCGATTCTTCCGGCTTCCTGACGCGCTCCGATCTGGCGCATTTCAATCCTCACCCGGAATTCATCGGCAAGGACCTTGATAAGCTGCCTGAAATCAACTCTTTCATCAGCGATATAATAAAAGATGGCTTTAGTTTTGTCTCCCTGGTACTCAACGTCACCGATCTTCATATTGAGCTTAAGCTCCTCGGCAATCTGTCTCGACCGGAGCATTGTGGGGGTCTCCAGCTTCTTAGCCTCTTCCCATTTAATGACATCAACCGCTTTAGCCTTCCTGTAAACTTTTTTCATGTCATCGGATGCCGGCTGAATCCTAAATCTTTTAAGACGTTCATTTATTATCGGTCCGACCATCGAAATCCTTCCAATATCGTGACCCGGTGAAGCTTCAACGGCAACAATATCGCCAACATCAAGCCTTAGACCATTGACGTTTTTAAAAAAACCTTTTCGTGTATTTTTAAAACGAATTTCAACAATATCAGTCTCAGCCGGAACAAAGGGAATATCCTTAAGCCAGTTATAAGTATCAAGTTTATTTAACCCGGGTTTATATTTAATATCAGGCATCCTGATCTCTTCACCATGCTGACCTGATAAATCTTCATTCTCCATCATATCAAACTCCTCTTCAGATTTAATCTCACAAAAATAGTGAATAAAAGCATTACTATCAATAATCCCTGAACCTGTCAGCGGCTGATAAGGCGTGTAAGCTTTAGCGCAAGGTCCAGAAATACAATCTTGGCATTCCCGTTTGCCTCAATATGGGCATGTGCCAGATTAAGCTCATCAGCGAGAGAATAAATATTTTCCTGATTGATGAACGGATGAAATTTCGACGAAAACCCGGCCTCATCACCCGTCATGAAAACCAGACTGTTTTTCATCTGATCGAGTGTGAGCATAAGGTTTTCTCTTAGAATGCGAAGTGAAAAAGAAAGAAAGCTCTTTTGCGGTTCCCTTCCAATTGAAGCGACCTCTTCCGACCAGTTAATAATTGAAATAATATCACGTTTCCATGCGAATCTCATCAGGTTCTTAAATCGCTCAAGGTTGAGAAGTGATGAATCTTCATTTTCACATAATTCAATGGCTCTGATAATATTCCCGTTTGAGACCCTCGAAATATCGTCAGCTTTAGCCTTATGAACCTGGAATCGTTCAAGCAGATAACCTGAAATCTCCTCAGTTTTAAAAGATGGAATTTTTATCAGCTGACATCTCGAAAGTATTGTTTGAACAACCTTGTCCGGTTCATCAGAAACCAGCAGGAAAAGCGTTTTCTCAGGAGGTTCTTCAATCAGTTTCAGAAGCTTGTTTGCAGTCGATTGATGCATCTTTTCAGGCAGCCAGATGATCATTACCTTGAAATCTGATTCAAATGACTTAAGGCTTAGTTTTCTCAGGATTTCTGAGGCTTCTGAGGCAAAAATAAGTCCCTGGGCGTTGCCCGCTTCAATTGAATCGAGCCACCGGGTCGGGCTGAAGTATGGAGAACACTTTACAAATTTGCGCCACAGCTCAAGGTATTTATCGCTTACAGGCTCATTCGTTTTCTTATCCCTGATAACGGGAAACACAAAATGGAGATCGGGATGGATCATTTTTTCGTACTTGACGCACGATTTGCATATTCCGCAGGAATCACGCTGTGACCTGTTTTCACAGCTCACAAACTGTGCATAAGCCAGTGCCAGCGCGAGACTTCCGCAGCCTTCCGGACCTGTAAAGAGCTGGGCGTGACTTACCCTTTCAGATCTTACCGAACTGATAAGCTTACCAATAATTTCCTTTTGTCCCGGGATATCCGAAAACTTCATCTGTTATAATAAAATACAGAGGGTCACAATGCTGCAAGAGCAGCATCATAATCAGGTTCTGTTGCAATTTCAGGTACAAGCTCAGTATACTTCACTTTACCTTTTTCATCTAAAACAATAATGCTCCGGGCATAGAGACCTTCAAACAGACCGTCTATAATGTCAACGCCATACCATTTTCCAAAATCCTTATTACGAAAACCTGACAGCGCAACGACATTCGTGATTCCTTCAGTTGTACAAAAACGACCATTGGCAAATGGCAGATCCTTTGTAATTGCCAGTACCATTACGTTTTCTCTTCCTGCTGCTACCTTGTTGAATTTGCGGGCTGACGTTGCACAAACTGAAGTGTCAAGGCTCGGAGATATGCTCAGAATGAGTTTTTTCCCTTTAAGCTCTGATAGTTTCAGATTCCCCATATCTGACTTGACAAGTGTAAAATCAGGTGCACTGGTCCCTTTTTCCGGAAGATTCCCGGATGTATTGATGGGATTCCCTTTTAATGTAATCTTTGCCATAGCTTTTTTTTCAAATTTAGTCAAACTTTTAAGAAGAGGAAACATTTAATGTCGATCATAGTTTCCAAAAAAAATGTAGGTTTGCATAAAAGAAATTCTTTTGCTAATTAAAAATATATGATCTATGAAAATGATTCAGGATTTCAATTTTAAAGGGATAAAGACTATTGTAAGAGTCGATTTTAATGTTCCGCTCGACAAAAATACCGGTGTGGTAACTGACGATACACGAATCAGGGGAGCCCTGCTTACCATAAAGAAAATAATTTCTGATGGTGGTTCGGTAATACTTGTGTCTCACCTTGGCCGCCCTGAGGGAAGGATGGAGAAATATTCGCTTAAGCCTGTTCTTCCGGTGCTTGAAAAATACCTGGGGCAGAAAGTACTTTTTGCCGACGACTGTCTCGGTGAATCGGCCGTTAAGATGTCAGCTGATCTGAAGTTTGGAGAGGTACTGCTTCTTGAGAATGTCAGGTTCTATCCCGAAGAAGAAGGGAAGCCAATATTGCCTGAAACCGCAACAGATGAAGAAAAGAAAGCAGCAAAAGCTGAAATGAAGTTAAAGCAGAAAGAGCTGGCCAGGAAGCTTTCAGGTTATGCTGAAGTATATGTGAATGATGCATTCGGAACGGCCCACAGGGCTCATGGGACAACCGCCGTCATCGCTGATTATTTTCCAGAGGATAAGATAATGTTTGGATTCCTTATAAACAGCGAGTTGGCTGCCATGGACAAAGTTCTTAAAGATCCGCAGCATCCTTTTACCGCAATAATGGGTGGAGCAAAGGTCTCAGACAAGATCATGCTTATTGAAAATCTCCTTAACAGGGTTGATAATCTGATAATCGGAGGCGGGATGACCTATACATTTATAAAGGCACAAGGCGGAAAGATTGGGAAATCCCTCTGCGAAGAGGACAAGCTTGATCTGGCTCTGAAAATCATCGAGAAGGCAAAAGAAAAGAAGGTAAATCTTTATCTTCCAGTCGACAGTCTGAACGGCGATAAGTTTGAAAATGACGCAAACACTAAAATTACTGCAGCTGACGCAGTTGATGACGGATGGATGGGACTTGATATTGCTGAAAATACTATCAGGGAATTTTCAGATGTTATTGCCAGGTCCAAAACTATTCTCTGGAACGGCCCGATGGGCGTTTTTGAGATGGAGAAATTCTCAAAAGGAACTACTGCTATTGCCAAAGCGATTGCGGAAGCCACTTCAAAAGGAGCTTACAGCCTTATAGGCGGCGGCGATTCAGTGGCTGCCATCAATAAGAACGGCCTGGCCGACAAGGTAAGCTATGTGTCAACAGGAGGTGGTGCAATGCTTGAGTATATGGAAGGGAAAAAGCTTCCGGGAATTGTAGCTATAAGGGGTGAATAGAAAAACTACTGTAAGAGATTATGAAGAACACCTTGTTTTACATATTATTTTTTTCATTCCTGATTCTGAGTTCCTGCAAAAAAGATGAGACTCCTGCGACTTCCGGAATTGCCACTATTGATAATACTACAACTCTCGGTCAGACATACTACGTTTACGGATTCCTGTTCTCAGAAGCCAGAAAGGTCTCCACTCTTGACGATCCGGCAGATGTATTGACCATTTCAGCAGAGGTTAATATAAATAATGAAATAGAGAGAATCACTTTTAATGTAAATACATTCAAGGAATGTTTCTTCCTGTTTGGTGAATATCCAGATGCTTCTTCTGCCTCAGTCGCGTTTAATAATCTGACTTCTTTTTCCAATCCGCAATGGGTTGATCCTCCGGTCGGGGTTGAGTTGAATCAGATCTGGCTTTTCAGAACCAGTAAGAATAAGTATGCAAAAATAAGAGTTATAAGTACTTTGGCAGAGAAGAGAAATAATATTCCTTATGCTGGGTGCACTTTTGAATGGCAGTATCAGCCCGACGGAACACTTACTTTCCCCGGCAAATGACAGGAGATTTGCCTGAACTTATCTTTAACCTGAAAGACTCTGAATCTTTTTCGGATACAGCACTCAGAATATTCAGATTCCAGGCGGAAAATAATCCGGTATACAGGCAATTCATTTCCAGCCTGCGAAGAACAGCAAGCGGGATAAAGGATATAAATGACATCCCATTCATACCGGCAGAGTTTTTTAAAAGCCAGACCGTAGCCATTGAGAATCAGTCCTTTGAAACCATCTTTGAAAGCAGCAGGACAACGGGGGATACTCCCGGCCGCCATTTCGTTCATGATCTGAAGCTATACGAAAAGAGCTTTCACAGTTCATTCAGATATTTCTACGGAGATCCTTCTGAATATTTTATCGCAGCCCTTCTTCCTTCCTACACCGAACGGCAGAACTCATCGCTTATCTACATGATGAAGGGACTGATAAAGGATAGCCGAAGCAGCAACAGCGGTTTTTACAATGACAACCCGGAGGATCTTATAAGAAATATGCATCTGGCTAAGGCCTCCGGGCAGAAGCGGCTGTTGCTCGGTGTGAGTTTTGCCCTTCTTGACTTTGCCAATAACTACTCGCCTGACCTTTCAGGTACAATCGTTATGGAGACCGGAGGAATGAAAGGACGAAGGAAGGAGATCACCAGGGAAGAACTTCATGAGATACTCAGATCGAAATTAAATGTACAATCAGTACATTCAGAATACGGCATGACCGAACTGCTGAGCCAGGCATATTCCCGGGGAAACGGCATCTTTCATTGTCCGCCATGGATGAAGATCCTGGTAAGGGATCCCTCGGACCCGTTAACTGTAACTGGTGAACAGGGCAGGACAGGCGGAATAAATATAATTGACCTTGCGAATATTTTTTCGTGTTCCTTCATTGCAACGAACGATTTCGGGAAACTTTATGAAAATGGAGGTTTCGGGGTCCTGGGCCGATTTGACAATAGTGATGTACGGGGTTGCAACCTGATGGCAGAATAAAAGCTGTCACGGAAGGTTAACCTGCAAGGCTATAAATAGACTATCCGTTTATTTTTAGCGCTGGCATAAATTGCAAGAACAAGTTCCACTGCCTTTCGTGCCTCCATCCCGTCTACTGAAGGCGGATGGCCATTATCGACTGCTTTTATTATATCAAGCAGCTGGCGAAGGTGTCCGATGTCACTGATTGCTTTGGGATCTGATACCCCCCCGCCAGTGGAGTTATTGCCCGAGAATTTCTCCCTGATTTTCTCGTCAGCACCCGTTTCCTGATCGAACTTCCAGGTCAGGATCTTCTCTTCTTCGATAACTGCCGAACCATGAGTGCCAAGTATTTCAATTCTCCTGTAAAAACCAGGACTTACAGCAGTTGATGCTTCTATAACACCTATTGCTCCGTTGGCAAATCTCATTGTAGCCGCGGCAACATCTTCAACTTCAAGACCCTCGTGGCCTATAAGTCCTGTGAATGCGCATACTGCTTCAACTTTTCCCATGAACCACCTCAGGAGATCTACCGAATGAATTCCCTGATTCATTACGGCGCCGCCTCCGCTTGAGGCAAGGCCTGATCTCCATTTCACATCTCTATAATATTCAGGGCTTCTGTACCATTTAATATATGCATCCCCCATTACAAGCTTCCCGAAACGACCTTCGTCAATAGCTTTCTTGAGTTCAATATTCACCTTACTGAACCTCATTGGGAAAATTCCGGAGATCATTACATTATGTTGCATGCCGGCATTAATGATCCTGTCAAAGCGTTCCAGGTTTGTTTCGAGCGGTTTTTCTATTATACAATGCTTCCCGGCATTGATTGCTGTAAGTGAAGGTTCAAGGTGAAGCCCTGATGGTGTACAGATACAAACCATATCGATCCTGTCGTCAGTACAAAGTTCTTCAGCACTCTCATAGGCCTTGCATTTATACTTAAGGCTGAAAGCGATCGTCTTATCAGGATTATGATCATACACTCCTATCAGCTCAGCCTCCATGATAGTATCAATAGCCCTGGCGTGGACTTCAGCTATTGCGCCTGCACCTATTATTCCAAAACCATGTTTCATGCTTTACCTTAAGGTGGGATAAAAAGCATCTTCAATATGTTGTTCTATTTCGAAGGTCTTCCCCTTTACGATCACTGTAATTATATCAAACCTGCTATCCTTGCTTATGTCATATCGCTGAATATACGCGTCAGCGGCAAAGATCATCAATCTCTGCTTCTCTTTTGTAACTGCATCCCTGGGTTCTTCCAGGAATCCTTCGGTCCGCGTTTTTACTTCAACAAAGACAATGAAGCTCTCCTTTTCAGCAACGATATCCAGCTCTTTTTTCCCCGTCACCCAGTTCCTATGCCTGATTTTATAGCCTGATTCCTTCAGGTATAAGACAGCCTTGTCTTCCCCGGTCTGTCCAAGAGTTTGCGATTCGCTCATACAAGGCTTGTTTAATGAGAGAACGGTATTATATCTCTATTAGTTTATTTTTAATGGCGAAAAGAATGAGACTGGCAGTATTTTTGGAGTTTGTTTTGCCAAGAAGATTGGCTCTGTGCTTGTCAACGGTGCGTTTACTTATGAAAAGAGTCCCTGCAATTTCCTGATTAGAAAGACCTTCGCATATTTTCAGCAGGATCTCTTTCTCTCTTTTTGATAGATTGGCCGATTTGCTTTCGTTTTCCCGGTGTTTTATTTTCTGGATAACATGATATAATAATTCCTGTGAAAAATAACTGCCTCCCTTTCTCACTGTAAGAATTGCTTCCTTAACCTCCGAGATGTCCGAGTCCTTAAGTAAAAATCCCTTTGCCCCCGCATCAACCATTTTATAATAGTACTCCTCTTCCCCGTACATCGATAAGGCAATAATGTCTATGTCAGGGCAGATCTTAAGTCCTTTTCTTGTTGCTTCAATGCCATCCATCTCAGGCATGTTAATATCCATAAGAGCAATTTCGGCCTTTGTATTCCTGAGGGTCTTAAGAAATTCTTCACCGTTGGAGGCTTCTCCCGTCACTTCAAATTCAGGGAATGCATTGAGCAAAATCTTTAAACCGTTGCGAAAAAGCTGATGATCATCTGCAATTATAATTCTGATCTTTTCCATAAACAGGGTTATTCAATAATTTTTATAAGTGCGCTGGTCCCTTTTCCCGGAGTGCTTTCAAGGATGAATACCCCGTCGACAGATTTTACCCTTGTCTCTATATTTGACAGTCCCATACCTTTTATGTCTTCACTGTCAAGCAGGTCAGTGTTGAAACCACGTCCGTTGTCATTGAACTGCAAGGTAATGAATTTTTCATGTTTGTTTAACTCAATCTCAATTCTTGAAGCACCGGAATGCCTTATTGAATTGTTTATCAGTTCGCAGGCGGCGCGGTACATGACAACCTCCTTCTCACTTTCAAGTCTCTGGTTCTCCATGTTTGACTTGAAATCAATTTCAATTGCTTTTGTCTGATTTATTTTAGCAATGAATGCTGACATCGCGCTGGATAACCCGAAATTCGACAAAACATGAGGGCTGAGGTTGTTTGAAATATCCTTGAGGGTGTTGATTGCTTCATTAACAAGATGATTTGTGTTATTCAGAATGACAGTATCTGTAGGATCCTTTATCCTGTCTCCAAGTGCGGAAAGAGACATCTTGACGGTCGACATTATTGGTCCGAGTCCGTCATGAAGATCTTTGGCAAATCTCTTTCTTTCATTTTCTTCGGTATTTATAATTGCGCTTATAACTCTTTTTTCGGATTTCATCCGGTCGATATCGGCACGCTTAAGGGAGTAGAACAATTCACGGATAAGGATTACACCTGCAATTATCATGAATGAGATCACCACACCTATCCATTCGTCGATCATCAGCCATCTGTCCGACGGTATCCGGTTGAAATACTCAAAAAGCTGGATTATTTTGCGGACTGCCATAAAGGCAAATGACAACGAAAGAAGTATCCATGAGATCCTGTATTTAGTAAGCTTCATGAACCTGAGAGCGATTGAAGCTGCGATGATCTGCAAAATAATCGAGATTAAAAGTGCAATTAACCTTACCATTGGCTTACAGGATTTTATTATACAAAAATAGCAGTAATTTACAGAACGGCATAATGGCTTAAAAGTCTAAAACCTTGAAACCTTAAAGCCTTGACGCCTTAATTCCTTTTTTTTACCTTTGCGCCTTTCAGTAATATATGAAATTCATTTATAACCTTGGTATCCTTATATATGTTTTGCTGATCCGGCTTCTATCACCATTTAATTCAAAAGCCAGCCTCTGGACCAGTGGAAGGAAAGACTGGGAATTACGGTTAAAGGAGAAAGTCAGCCGCGACAATATAAACATATGGATCCATTGTGCCTCCCTTGGAGAATTTGAGCAGGGCCGCCCGTTGATTGAGGCAATTAAAAGGATCAAACCGGAATACAGGATTGTCCTCACATTTTTTTCCCCCTCAGGATATGAAATCAGGAAGAATTACAGCAATGCTGATTATGTCTGTTACCTTCCTGCTGATACTCCGGGGAATGCAAAGGAATTCATTCATCTTGTCAATCCGGCAGCCGCACTGTTTGTTAAGTATGAATTCTGGGATAATTATACTCTTCTGCTTAACAGGAGTGCGATCCCGTTATACCTGATTTCCGGTATCTTCAGAAAAGAACAGCATTTTTTTAAATGGTACGGGGGGTTTTTCAGAAAAATGCTGTTCAGGTTCAACCACTTTTTTGTTCAGGATGTTCAATCGATGGATCTTTTAAGGGGAATTGGAATTGAAAATATTACTGTGGCAGGGGATACACGGTTTGACAGGGTCGTCAAGATTGCTGATACTGCGAAAAGCATACCACAGATTGAAGTTTTCAGGGGTGGGGAGAAACTATTCCTTGCCGGCAGCAGCTGGCATCAGGATGAAGAGATCATAAGCAGGTATATCAATTCGTATCCCGATAGGATGAAATGGGTCTTTGCTCCTCATGAAATTGATAAAAACAATATTAACAGGCTCGAAAAACTATTCAGCACGAAAGTGGCAAGGTTCTCCGCATTCACAGAGAGATCTGTTGACGCTCGTGTTCTGATAATTGACAATATTGGAATGCTTTCTTCAGCATACCGGTATGCTCATATAGCTGAAATAGGAGGCGGATTCGGGAAAGGTATTCATAATGTCCTTGAAGCTGCATGCTGGGGCATTCCCGTTCTCTTTGGCCCGAACCATAAAAAGTTCAGGGAAGCAGTCGATCTGATCAGCCTTAATGGAGCAAGATGTTTCAGTACATTTGAAGAGTTTTCCCATATAATTGACAGCTGGTTATCAGACAGCAAAGAATACTTAAAATCAGCGGAAAATGCAGCCATGTATGTTAAAGGAAACACCGGTGCGACGACCATTACCCTATCCAAAATCGTTTTAAAAGATATCAACAACCCCTTTTCATAAGTTGTTAACAACTAATGAGGACCCATTTAAAAGGCTTCATGTAAAGAAAAGTAAATTGGTGCTCCGGATTTAAATGACGGATCCGTTTGTAATAATCAGATAATTAAAAAGTTAACATAATTCAAAAGAGTATTTATTAATCCTTAATCCTAATATTTATGATAAAACAATTGAAAAAACTATTCATGGTGTTGATGTTCGTGCCTTTTACGGTCATGCTGTCAGGGCAGGGCGCAACAACATCAGGAATAAACGGACGAATCGTCGACAATGCCGGAGAGCCTCTTGCAGGCGCGGCCATTGTTGCATTGCATGTACCCTCGGGCACACAATACGTCACAACTGCCGACCTGCAGGGCAACTACCGCATTCAGAACATGCGCGTGGGAGGTCCCTATACCCTGAGAGTGACCTTCATCGGCTACCTTACCAGTGCCTATACCGATATTGTCCTGAAGCTTGGTGAGAGTTATATCCAGAATGCAGAGCTTACGGAATCGACAACGACGCTTCAGGAGGTTGTAGTGTCATCAGGCACCCGGAACTCCATTCTCAGCTCTGAACGCTCAGGTACCCAGACCAACGTAAACAGCCGTGATCTGGCAACCATTCCGACAATAAACAGGAGCCTGTCCGACTTTACGAAACTTACACCCCAGTCGCAAGGTAACTCTTTCGGTGGCCGCGACGGCCGTTTTAATACCATTACAATCGACGGAGCAGCATTCAACAATAACTTCGGACTCAGCACCAACGCCCTGCCCGGAGGAGAAGCGCAGCCGATATCGCTGGATGCAATAGAAGAGATATCAATAAGTATGGCGCCCTACGATGTGCGCCAGTCGCAGTTCACAGGTGCAAGTATCAATGCCGTGACACGAAGCGGCGACAACACCTTGAAGGGATCTGTCTATACCTACCTCCGGCCAAAGACTTTCACCGGAAAGACAGTGGACGGTAATGAGGTTTCGGGCGCCCGCGACAGAAGCTCCCAGAACTATGGGTTCCGCCTTGGCGGTCCGATCATCAGGAACAAATTGTTCTTCTTCGTGAGCGGTGAGTTTGAAAAGGTTTCAATACCCGGTGTTACATGGAAACCCAGCACCGACGGTGTAGCAAATCAAAACCTTATGATATCAAGAACACTTGAATCAGATATGGTAAGGGTGAAAAATCACCTGTTGGAGACTTATAATTACGATCCTGGCAAATACAAGGACTTCGACCCATTCAAGAATCAGAACAAGAAGATTCTGGCACGTATCGACTGGAACATAAACAAAAATCACAAATTCATGATCCGTTACAATGATGTCTCAGGAACTTCCGATCAGCAGACCAATGCAACAAGCGGACCTCCAAATAACCCCCGTAATTCAGGCAGGATAAGCAGCCAGTCGCTCGCTTTCTCCAATTCGTTCTACGGATTCAAAAATACGGTCCGTTCACTGACCGGCGAGCTTAACAGCAATTTCGGATCCAAAATATCCAATAAACTGCTTGCCAGCTATACCTTCATCCAGGATACCCGCGACAGCGATTCAAAATTGTTCCCCTTTGTTGATATCTGGACCGGATTAGATGAATTGCTGAGGGGAGGTGACCAGTACATGTCATTCGGATATGAACTTTTCAGCTATAATAATGACGTACAGAACAAGACTTTCACCATAGCAAATAACCTTACCCTGAACCTTAATAAACACTCGATTACAGCCGGTGTGTCATTCGACCGTCTCTTCTTCCGCAACTCCTATATCAGGGAGGGAACCTCATACTATCGCTATGCATCTGTTGATGACTTCGTTTCCGGAGCAGACCCGATAGGTTTCGGTGTTACATACGGCTACAATGGTGCTGACGCCCCTGGTGCAGAGGCAACTTTCGGATTTGCCGCCCTTTATGCCCAGGATGAATGGCAGGTTGTACCCAGGTTTAAACTTACCTATGGAGCACGAATTGAATTGCCTTTGTATCTCAACGATCTCCTGAGCAACCCGGCTATTTCAGCTCTTACATTTGCCGGCGGCAGGAAAATGGATGTCGGCAAATGGCCCGACCCGCAACTCGTTGTCTCCCCCAGGGTCGGATTCAACTGGGATGTAAAGGGCGACCGTTCATTACAGGTTCGCGGTGGATCAGGATTATTCACAGGCTTGCTCCCCTTTGTCTGGTTCACAAATCAGCCCACCAACTCGGGAATGATACAGGTGCCGGAAATAGGCTGGGGACTAATAGTACCCAAAGATCCTGACCTTTCTGCCTACAGGGATCCCAAACTGGAAGGATTCACCTTCAATCCCGACTATAAACAGTTGATAGCCAGCAGACCTGAGCTTTTTCCCCAGAGTGCTAGCACTCTCCCGGTAGGTTCAACACTTACCCAGGTTGCAAAAGATTTCAAATTCCCGCAGATATGGCGCTCAAATCTGGCAGTGGATGCCGAACTACCCTGGGGAATGATATTCACCGGAGAGTTTATAATCTCAAAGGATGTAAATGCAGTAAAACAGGTTAATATTAACCTGGCAGATCCTACTGGCGTTATGGATGGTCCTGATAACCGTATTTACTGGGCCAGTACCAATGCAGCGAAAGTTGTTACCGATGTGAGTGCCGCAACTGAGCTGACAAATACTAACGAAGGGTTCCAGTATTCGTTTACCGCACAGCTGACAAAGTCTTTCAGGGACGGTTTCTCCGGTATGTTTGCCTATACCTATACTATGGCCAAGGACATCAGTGCCAATCCCGGATCTTCGGCATATTCAGCCTACTCTTCAAACACGGCAGTGGGCAGTCTTAACGATCCAGGACTGAGCTACTCCAACTTTGCAACCCCTCATAAACTGATAGGAAATATCTCATACAAGCTCGATTACGCTCAGCATTTTGCAACCACAATTGCGCTTGTATACCAGGGATATCAGACCGGACGCTGGTCTTACACCTATTCCAACGACCTTAACGGTGACGGAGTATCGTCAGACCTGATGTATATTCCCGCTTCCGAAAACGACATCCTGTTCACTGATTACAAAGGCATGACCGCTGCCGACCAGGCTTCGGCATTCTGGAATTATGTTAACAACAATGAATATCTCAGTGCTAATAAAGGTGAATATGCAGAAAGGTACGGACACATTCAGCCCTGGCTTCACAGGTTCGATGCAAAACTGCTTCAGGATTTCTATACGAACTTTGGAACAAACCGCCGGTATACACTTCAGTTCAGTGTTGACCTGCTGAATGCAGGAAACCTCATTAACGATACCTGGGGTACATATTATTATAACCCTCTTGCAAGCTATGATAACGTTCGTCCGCTAAGAGTCAATAACAGAGGATCCGATGTGGCTGCACCGGTATACACCCTGAACGCAAATTCTCTCGATGAATTTTACAGCAAAACCAAGATCACAAAATCTGTAAATACTTCGAGTACCTGGGGATGCCTGCTGGGAATAAGACTTATTTTCTGATCTGAATCATTAAATCTAAAAATTAAGTGGGGGACATTTTAAAATATGTCCCTCTTTTTTTTGTGTTATCTGGTTAACAAAGCACCCGTGGGCATACCGCGTTTTTATCCATGAACCAGGAGACTTCCACAACAGTCAGATAATTAGATATTTTAAGTTGAGCAATTTCCCTGTTCCTGGGTATATCCATATAAAATATTGATTGACAGCTGCATAGATTGAAGTTAATAACTACCGGGAGAAATGTTAATAAACTTAAAATTTTTGTCTTGCATTGAGGTTTATGCTTGTCTATTTTAGCAAATACCTGCTTTAAAAATCAGTGGTCGTTTAATAGCAACAGAATCAGAGGTTAACAGTATTATTTTTTATCTATGGGAGATTTATTTGTCCAGGAGTCAGTAGTTGCTCCAGAAAAAACAAGTGATGCACCAATATCGGAAAGCAAAAAAAAGGTGAATATGAAGGAGGCTGGTAAACCTGCGGAAAAGAAGACCGGGAGGCCCACCTATTCTCATGATGAGGCTGTGGAGGCAAGCATCAGCTACTTTAACGGCGATGAGCTGGCTGCACGAGTATGGGCAAATAAATATGCTTTAAAAGACTCATTCGGAAACCTTTATGAAAAGACACCTGATGACATGCACCACAGGCTGGCAAGGGAGATCCGCCGTGTGGAACTGAAATATAAAAATCCCCTTCCGGAGGAACTTATTTACAGTGTTCTTAAAGATTTCAAATACATCGTTCCGCAGGGCGGACCAATGACCGGTATTGGGAATGACTATCAGATTGCCTCGTTGTCAAATTGCTTTGTAATAGGCAACAATGGCCTCGCAGATTCCTATGGGGGTATAATGAAGATTGACCAGGAACAGGTTCAGCTTATGAAACGCCGTGGCGGAGTTGGCCACGATCTGTCACATATCAGACCCAAAGGCACACCTGTCCTTAACAGTGCACTTACTTCAACAGGAGTCGTTCCTTTTATGGAGAGATATTCAAACTCCACACGCGAAGTGGCCCAGGATGGCCGCCGCGGTGCTTTGATGCTTTCAATCTCGATCAAGCACCCCGACAGCGGTAAATTCATTGATGCCAAGCTTGAAAGCGGAAAGGTTACCGGAGCAAACGTCTCGGTCAAACTTACCGATGACTTTATGCATGCAGTTGAATCCAAAACTTCATTCAGACAGCAGTATCCGATTGTTTCTGAGAATCCAAGATTTTCAAAGGATATAGATGCAGTCCAGCTCTGGAACAAGATCATTCACAATGCCTGGAAATCAGCTGAACCCGGAGTTCTCTTCTGGGATACAATAATCAGGGAAAGCGTTCCTGATTGCTATTCGGACCTTGGGTTCGCAACAGTTTCAACAAATCCGTGCGGTGAAATACCGCTTTGCCCTTACGACAGCTGCCGGTTACTGGCTATCAACCTTTACAGCTATGTAGCTGACCCGTTCACAAAGGAAGCCGCTTTTAATTTCGATCTTTATAAGGAACATGTCGGCCTCGCACAAAGAATGATGGATGATATCATCGATCTTGAGCTTGAGAAGATCGACCAGATACTTGCAAAGATTGATACAGATCCGGAAATAGAAGAGCTTAAGCGCGTGGAAAAGAATCTGTGGGTAAACATAAGGAAAAAAGCAGAAGAGGGAAGAAGAACCGGGATCGGTATAACAGCGGAGGGTGACATGCTTGCAGGCCTGGGGCTGAGATACGGCTCAGATGAAGCAACAAACTTCTCATTGGACGTTCATAAAACACTCGCTCTCGAGGCCTATAAATCATCTACATATCTTGCAAAAGAGAGAGGCGCCTTTATAATATATGATGCTGAGAGAGAAAAGGGCAATCCCTTTATTCTCAGAATGAAGGAAGCCGATCCTGTTATGTATAATAACATGGTTAAATTCGGCCGACGGAATATAGCTCTCCTTACCATAGCTCCAACCGGCACAACCAGCCTGATGACCCAGACCACCTCAGGAATTGAACCTATTTTCTCAGTGTTTTATAAACGGCGCCGGAAAGTGAATCCAAACGACCTGGATGTCAAGGTGACATTCAAAGATGAAATCGGGGATTCATGGGAAGAGTTCATAGTTTTTCATCATAAATTTGTCGACTGGCTTAAGTTAAAAGGTTATGATCCTGACCATATAGCCCGAATGAATGATGAAGAAATCAATGCAATAATTGAGAAATCGCCATATTACAAAGCTACTGCCAATGATGTTGACTGGGTAGCAAAAGTGCGTATGCAGGGGGCTATTCAGAAGTGGGTTGACCACTCAATAAGCGTTACAATAAATCTTCCGGCCGATGTCAAAGAGGAACTTGTTAGTGAACTGTACCTCACTGCCTGGAAATCAGGTTGCAAGGGTGCAACCGTATATCGCGACGGATCGAGGAACGGAGTTCTGATAGCAGGCAAAAATGAAATCAGGGCTGAAAGACCGAAACGTCCAAAGGTGCTTGATAGCGACGTTATACGATTCAACTTCAATGAGGAAAAGTGGGTGGCATTTGTGGGTCTGAAAGACGGAAGGCCTTATGAGATTTTCACCGGACTGGCTGATGAAGAGATATTCCCGATTCCAAAGACCATCATTAAAGGGAAGATACTAAAAGTCAGAACGGATGACGGAAAAACGCGGTATGACTTTCAATATACTGATAAATACGGTTATAAGAAGACCATCGAAGGACTGTCTCATATGTTTAAACCAGAGTTCTGGAATTATGCCAAACTTATTTCCGGTGTTCTCAGACATGAAATGCCTATTCAGGATGTCGTGAATCTTGTTCAATCACTGAAGCTCGACAGCGAATCGATAAATAACTGGAAGAACGGGGTTGAAAGGGCTCTCAAAAAATATATTCCTAACGGGACTAAAGCAAAAGGCAAATGTGGTGAATGCGGTTCCGAAAACCTGGTTTACGAGGAGGGGTGCCTTATCTGCAAAGATTGCGGATCATCAAAATGCGGCTGATCTGATACCCGTCTGTAGAATTCTGCTAAATCTGCGGGAGATTTAGAGTCATTTTACAGCAGTTCGTGCTGATAAGTACAGATTTTTTATTTGATCACCTTAAGTTCTCTTCCTGTTTTTTCGAAAGCTTTCACAGCTTTATCAAGATGCTCAATTTCGTGTGCAGCAGAAAGCTGAACCCTTATCCTTGCCTGATCCTTTGGCACAACAGGAAAATAGAATCCGGTAACATAAATACCTTCCTCAAGAAGCCTTGCCGCAAAATCCTGGGATAGTTTTGCATCATAAAGCATTACAGCACAAATTGCAGATCGGGTCGGTTTTATATCAAAACCAAGCTTAGTCATCTTTTTGATAAAATACTCCGAGTTATTGTGAAGCTTGTCCTGCAATTCATTTGTTTCCGTCATCATGTCAATCATCCGTATTCCGGCTGCCGCAACCATGGGAGGAATCGAATTTGAAAACAGGTAAGGACGCGATCGCTGTCTAAGAAGCTCAACAATCTCTTTTTTCCCGGTTGTAAATCCTCCGATTGCTCCTCCGAAAGCTTTTCCAAGTGTTCCGGTTATGATCTCCACCCTGCCTTTAAGGTCGTACAGTTCAGTTACTCCCCTCCCTCTTTTTCCAACCACTCCGGCCGAATGTGATTCATCAACCATTACCATCGCATTATACTTCTCAGCCAGGCTTACTATTTTGTCGAGAGGAGCTACATTGCCGTCCATTGAAAACACTCCGTCGGTTACTATAAGTCGGAATCTTTGTTCCATGGCAGGCTGAAGCTGCTTCTCAAGGTCTTCCATGTCGGCATTGTTATACCGGTATCGCTGTGCTTTGCAGAGACGCACCCCATCGATAATTGAGGCATGATTAAGAGAATCTGATATTATGGCATCCTGTTCTGTCAGAAGCGGTTCAAAAACACCACCGTTGGCATCAAAGCATGCAGCATAAAGGATAGTATCCTCTGTACCGAAGAATTCAGCAATTTTAAGCTCAAGCTTCTTATGAAGATCTGTGGTTCCGCAGATAAATCTTACGGATGACATACCGTAGCCATGATCATCAAGGGATTTTTTTGCCGCTTCGATAAGCTGGTCATTGCTCGATAATCCCAGGTAATTGTTGGAACAGAAATTCAGTACCTTCTGCCCTGTACTCAGTTCAATTTCAGCTCCCTGGGGTGAAACAATTATTCGTTCATTTTTATAAAGGCCAGCCTCATTTATTTCCTTAATAATCCCATTCAGGTGGGATTGATAATGATTATACATAATTTCCTGAAATTAGTCCCAGTTTAGAATCACTTTTCCGCAATTGGTGCTTTCCATTACATCAAAACCCTTCTGAAAATCATCGATATGGTACCGGTGCGTTATTACAGGTTCCAGATTAATACCTCCGATTATCATCTGTTCCATTTTATACCATGTTTCCCACATCTCCCTTCCGTATATACCCTTAAGGGTAATAGCCCTGAAAATAATATCACTCCATGGCACTTCAAAATTCGAA
>JBBSAP010000027.1:0-32139 GCA_038252165.1 Bacteroidales bacterium
TAATACCTGGATGCATCACTTGTTATTGGAGCAAATGTGATCCACAGCATTTGATTTACAGCTACAATAAGCATATAAACACTGAGCATTATCCACCTGTAGCCATAAACCCTGAACTGTGCGTTTTTCATAATATAATCTGTTCTTTAATTAATTTATGATATCTGAAAAGAACTGCCGTTGCTATAAAAGCCCCACTTCGCTTTTTCCCTTTTTCAAACCTGATTTACCATTAATGGTTTTAAGAGAATTTACAAACATAATAAGAAATAAGGTAACTAATCAGTACTTAAAGTGAGCTGGAGTTTGGAGTGTCTGGAGTTAATAGTCGAGTCAGAGTTAGTTTTGTAGCATAAGTTATGAATACATCCGATCAAATACTCATCAAAGAATTGAAACGCATCATTTTGTTTCAAGCAAAGGAAATAGCCTAAATTTCCCTTTTTGGTTAGTTATTAATAATTCTTTTAAATCTGTCACGAGTGTCCGGAGAAATATGATTATGGCACCCTGACCACCCCAATGTGGTCAATGCTGCCAGCTTTTACAACAATGCTTGCAAATTAGGAGTTTGCGGAGTAATTTTACCCCGGAAAATATTGTGACAAGGGATGGGCAGGTACAAAAATAGATCAGAGGCAGGATCGGAGAAGAAGGCAGAATTATTCGGTGTGCTTGTTCCTTACAAGGGAATTGTCATAATATTGATCATCATTGCCCTTGCAGGCAGCAGCATCAACCTCCTTATCCCTAAAATTATTGCACGGGCTATTGATGCATTTTCAGCCGGCAGCTTTAATACCGGGAAAGTTATTATTGAATTCCTTGTGGCTGCAGCCGGGATATTTATTTTCACCTTTCTTCAGGGCATATTACAGACTTTAACAGCCGAGAGAGTCGCAAAAGACTTACGCAACAGGATGGCCGATAAAATATCCCGTCAGAGCTATTCATTCATCCTCGAATCAAATCCTGCAAAGCTTCTTACAAACCTGACCTCTGATATGGATTCTGTTAAGATGTTTGTTTCACAGGCTTTTGTTACCATCATCTCCTCCCTGTTTGTTATCATTGGTGCATCGGTTCTGCTGATAATGATCAACTGGGAGCTGGCCCTTGCTGTTCTTATAATAGTTCCGATTATTGCCAGTGCCTTTTTTATTGTTTTCAGGAAGGTGAGGGTCATTTTCACAAAGAGCAGGGAAATAATAGATGCCCTTAACAAGATAATCAATGAAAGTATTCTGGGTTCCGCACTCATCAGGATCCTTAACTCACAACAGCCTGAGAGCATGAAATTCCTTGAAAAGAACATTAAATCACGGGATCTGGGATTATCTATAGTAAAGCTCTTTTCGGTCCTAGTCCCAACCATCATGTTTGTATCAAACCTTGCTATTGTTATAATTCTTGCCCTTGGGGGTCATTTTGTTGTTATCGGATCACTTACTCTGGGCAATTTTGCAGCATTTAACAGTTACATTGCAATGCTCATTTTTCCGGTGATGATGATCGGATTTATGAGCAACGCGATAGCTTCTGCCACAGCATCATACGGAAGGATAAGACAGGTGCTTGATGAGCCTTCACCAATAGAAACCGGAATAATAAGTTCTGATATCAGGGGAGACATATTACTGAAAAACGTATCCCTGAACTACGGTGAAAAACCGGTGCTGAAAAATATCTCATTATCTGTCAAAGCCGGAACCAAGACTGCGATAATAGGGCCCACTGCGGCTGGTAAGAGTCAGTTGCTCTATCTTCTTACAAACCTGATTCCTCCTGATTCGGGAAGCATAGAATTTGACGGAATTCCCATTGAGAAGTATTCAAGGGAAGCATTCCAAAGACAGGTAGGTTTTGTTTTTCAGGACAGCGTAATCTTTAACATGAGTCTCAGGGAAAATATTGCATTCAACAACACTGTAGCAGAAGAATCCCTCCGAAAAGCAATCGAAACAGCTGAACTGGCCGACTTTATCGAATCACTTCCCGAAAAGCTTGATACAATAGTCGCGGAAAGAGGAACCAGTTTGTCGGGCGGACAAAAACAAAGAATAATGCTCGCGAGGGCGCTGGCCTTAAATCCGAAAATAGTTTTTCTCGATGATTTTACATCCAGGATTGACAGGAACACCGAGGATAAGATTTTGTGCAATATACAGAATAATTACCCGGAGATAACACTCCTGTCCGTTACCCAGAAGATTGCACCGGTAAGGCATTTTGACCAGATAATACTTCTGATGGAGGGAGAAATTATTGCTTCGGGTAAACATAATGATTTAAAGGAGAGTTCGCCAGAATATATTCAGATCTACAGTTCACAAAGAAGCACCCATCATTATGAATTATAATCTGAACCGGCCATCTGAAAAAGGAGTCAGGAAACTCCCGGTACTTGCATCACTCAGGAAACTGTTTAATATTATCAGTGGTGAGCGCCGTAACATGACTATTGCTTTCGCTGCAATTTTTCTGAATGCGGCGCTAAGCCTCCTGGGCCCGTACCTGGTAGGCTATACAATAGATAATTATGTACAGACGAAAAATTATCATGGTGTACTTCTCTTTGCCGGTATACTGCTGGGTATTTTTACTACGGCATTTATTGTTAATTATTTCCAGATGCGTGTGATGGGAGGAATGGGTCAGCAAATGCTCTTTAACCTGCGGAACTCAATATTCAGTAAACTGCAGGAACTGCCTCTGGATTTTTTCAACCAGAATAAGGCAGGAGACCTTATTTCGCGAATCAACAACGATACCGACAAGGTAAACCAGTTCTTTTCCCAGTCGCTGATGCAGTTTATAGGCAGTCTGATTACTATGACCGGAGCAGGAATTCTTCTCCTCGTGATAAATCTGCCTTTGGGGCTGGCAGCTCTTTCCCCTGCACTTATTCTGTTGATTTTTACAAGTAGTGTTTCTCCCTGGGTCAGGAAAAAAAATGAAGAGAGCCTTAAAAGCCTGGGTAATTTGTCTGCAGAGATCCAGGAGAGTCTTGCCAACTTCAAAGCGATAATAGCCTTTAACAGGCGCGACTATTTCCGCAAGAGATTCGGGGAGGTAAACAGTGACAATTATAATAAATCAGTACATGCAGGTATTGCCAATAATATACTATCGCCTGTTTATACTTTTGCATCAAATGTCGGTCAGCTTATTGTGCTTTCTCTGGGTATCTGGCTCATTATCAAAGGGCATTTTTCAGTAGGATTGCTGATCAGCTTCATAGCATATACCTCCAATTTCTATAATCCATTACGGCAGATGGCTGCCTTATGGTCCAACTTTCAAATAGCGCTTGCAGCATGGGACAGGATCTCATATCTCCATTCGTTTGAAAACAATCTTTTAATTGTTGATGACCCGGTTGAGGTTACAAGTAAATCCTTCCTGCATTTTGGCGATGTATCATTCAGCTACCCGAATGGTAAAGAGGTATTGCACAATGTCAGCTTCGACCTGCAAAGAGGAATGACTTATGCCTTTGTTGGACCGACAGGAGGCGGTAAAACAACCACCGCTTCACTTATGGCCCGGCTGTATGACTCAACGAAAGGCAAAATACTGCTTGACGGAAGGGATATAAGGTCTTACACGCCCTGTGAGAGGGCCTCGAAGATCGGGTTTATACTCCAGGAACCATTGCTCTTTTCAGGTACGGTACGTCATAATATTCTGTATGGAAACCCCGAATGTGCAGGTCTCACCAATGGTCAGCTTGAAAAAGCTCTTGATGATGCGCAACTTGAGGGCCTGCTAAAACGGTTCGACAGAGGCCTTGAAACACCTATTCAGATGACAGGCGATGGAATAAGCCTTGGTCAAAAACAGCTTATCGCTTTTATGAGAGCTGTGCTTCGCAATCCCGAACTTCTTATACTCGATGAGGCAACAGCAAATATAGATACTGTAACGGAACAGCAGCTTGAAGCTGTCTTAAATAACCTGCCTGCATCGACCACAAAGATTATTATAGCGCATCGTTTGAATACAATTGAGAATGCCGACGTAATATTCTTTGTTAATTCCGGCAATGTGATCCGCGCAGGATCATTTAAGGAAGCTCTCGACCTGCTCATGCACGACAAAGTGAAGAGTTAATATTAGTTTATTGAAATCATTCTATCCCCTGGTTTAATCTCAAATTTCAAAACCCCGGACTTATCGGTTTTGTATTTCAGGCTTTTGTTTCCGTCAATAACAGTGTAATCTGTATTGACTTTTGAAACATGGATAGTGTAAGTGACTTTCCCTTTTGCATTTGTTGACGATTGAAGCCAGGTATATTTGTCAGTATCCCATTCCACAATTTCAAGCGAAAGCGTTGAAGTTGTATTGGCCCTGAGCGAGTATTGATCGTCCTTCCCGTTTTTTTACCAATACTGATGGTTGGATCTGATGCGAGTTTAAGAGTTGACCAGGAACCTGTTGCTGTTGTGATTGCGCAAAAAATACTGGCTGGTGCTGTAATAACCGATTGTCCGTTAACAGTTAAATTGGAAACCGAGCATTTTCCATTATAATCAAGGATAAGTGTAATTTTGCTGTTACTAAAAGCAATTACTTTATCAAGAGGATTATTTTTAATTTTGATTTCTGCAGCCTTTGTAAAAGTAAAAGTGAACAGGAATAATATTTATAATCCGGACCGGCAGCAATTAAAATTCATATTTTCAAATCCTTTGATTTTTGAATGTAAACTTATCTGAATTAAACTATAAATCAAATTCATAGTTTAATATTAATCCATTCTTATTCAACTGCTTCTTTTTTAAATGGATATAAGGGCCCCGGCAATCAAGAGGTCCGACCGTAAAGATCCCGCAATGCGGGGTTAGGGAGGAGCAGTCAGGGCGGAGGGCAACGGGCAATTCCGGGAAGGTGGCAGCCTCCAGATTAATGAATTGTTTTTAACTTGCAGGCACATGCAATGATCTTTATTAAACAGGGGAGGTATGTATGGTAAATAAAAAAGATATTCTTATCCTGGGTATTGGGAATGAGATTCTTTCGGATGACGGTATAGGACCACGTCTTGTAAAGGATCTGGCCCGTAAACTTGAATGTGAAAATATTGATTTTACAGATTCCTGTTGTGGTGGCCTTGAAATTATGGAATACATAAATGGCTACAGGGAAGTAATTATTATTGATGCAATCAAGACACTAAACGGTAATCCCGGGGATCTTTCCCATTTCAGCCCTTCAGATTTCCGGGAAACGTCAAATTTATCAAATCTGCACGATGTAAATTTTATTACAGCTCTTGGCCTTGGTGAAATTCTGGAATTGAATCTGCCATCCGAACTGCATATCATTGCTGTAGAAATTATTGAAGACAGGGAATTTAGTGAAAGACTGACACCTGTCATGGAAAGAATGTACCCTGAGATTCTGAAAAAAACTGAAGAGGAGATCAGACATCTCATTGGAAAATCAGGTTGCGGGTCAGATAATCCGGTACAATTGCTCTGACACAAAGTGGAATCCGATATATTTTTTGCAGATTGATAATATAGTACTTCATATCACAATAAATTATTTCAGATACAGGTATAAATCAATTTTTTAAGATAGTTGTTTTGATATTTATCATTTTTTTATTACTTTTTCATTTTAAAAATGTTTCTCCCGGGTTAAGAATTTTCAAATCAAGTTTCAAATAATACATACTGGAGGAAATCTCTCATGAATGGAAAACCAAAAATTCTCATAATTGAGGATGATACAGACCTGGTAGCTGCAATGAAAAGAATACTGGAAAGTAAAGGGTTGCTGGCTGTTATTGCATATGATCCTGAAGAAGGTATGAAAAAACTAATTAAGGAAGAACCTGATCTGATAATTCTGGATGTCATGTTTGGAAGTAAAGGTGAATCAAGGGGATTTGATTTTGCTCAGGCGGTAAGACTTGATAAAAAATTCTCCGCAATACCTATTCTCATGATGACAGCAATTAATACAGAAAGACCTTCCTTTAAATTTTCACCTGAAACAGACGGGGAGTTTTTGCCCGTGGATTCATTTCTTGAAAAACCAGTTCATTCAGAAGACCTTATCAATAAAGTTGAGGAACTCCTAAGACAGAAAACCAGTAAATGGCAGAACTGGCCTGAAATAGAAAATTAATAGATCTGTCTGGTCCCTTTTAAGTCCAACTGTCGGATATCCTGAGATTATTTGAGGGTATTTTTATCTTTAGTATTGTGAAACTATTCACAAATATTATAAATTAAATATTGTAATAAGGGAATAATAACTGCTCCAAAAACCAGAATCAGGATTATGATAAGGTGACCTGTAAACAGCTCCATTTTATCATATTGTGCCTTATTTGTGCGAGTCTTTGATTTTGTTGCTCCATATGTTAATAATGTGAACAATATCACAATAAATAATAGATATTATAATATTATTTGACTTATATCTTTTTTTCATAAATTTATTACCTGAGGTAAAATCAATCTTATTTTGTTTTAAAAATTAATAAACATGGCTTATGGAATTCGAACCACGCATAGTTGCTTTCCTCTGTAACTGGTGTTCATACACAGGGGCAGATCTTGCAGGTACTTCCAGAATGGAATATAAGGCTAATGTAAGGGCTGTCAGGCTGATGTGCTCAGGCAGAATTGAGCCGGCCTTTGTTCTCAGGGCATTTGTAAAAGGTGCAGATGGTGTCCTTCTTTGCGGATGCCACCCGGGTGACTGTCATTATCAGGAAGGGAATTACCGTTGTCTCAGAAGGTATTTATTGCTACGTAAATATATCAGTCAGGTAGGTATTGAGACAGAAAGACTGAAGTTGGAATGGATAAGTGCCAGCGAAGGGAAACAATTTGCTGATCTTGTAAACAGCTTTACTGAGACCATCAGGGAACTTGGACCATGTAAAATAAAAAAATCAGTTCAGGTTTTTACATAGTTTAAATTTTTATCAAAATGGACAAACCAAAATCCAAAATTAAACTTGCCATTTACTGGGCTGCTGCTTGTGGTGGTTGTTGCGTTTCCGTACTTGATGTACATGAAAAGCTGTTTGATGTTATAGCAGCAGCAGATCTTGTTTTCTGGCCAATTGCTCTTGATACAAAATATCAGGATGTCGAAAATATGCCTGATAATTACATAGATTTAACTCTGTTTAACGGTGCCGTGCGAAACAGTGAAAATGAACACATGGCTAAGCTCATGAGGGTAAAAAGTAAGATTCTTGTAGCCTATGGGAGCTGTGCACATATGGGAGGTATTCCGGGGCTTGCAAACTTTTCAACTAAAGAAGATTTATTGCGCAGGGTATTTGAGGAAAGCGAATCAGTGATAAATCCGGAGGGTATAAGACCTCTTCCTGAGTTTGAAGTAAAAGATGGAATACTACTCAATATTCCGGTATTCTATAATGATGTCCGTTCTCTTTCACAAGTGGTTGATGTGGATTATTTTATTCCCGGATGCCCTCCCCAGACTGAAAGGCTGCTTGAGGTTTTTACTGCCATTGTAACAGGAGCTGAACTTCCTCCTAAAGGTTCTGTTGTAGGCGCCGATACCAGGGCACAGTGTGATGAGTGCGTGCGTAAAAAAACCGAGAACAAGAAGATCAAAAAGTTCTACCGTCCATGGGAAATAGAAGATGATGGTGTAACCTGTTTTATGGAACAGGGAGTATTGTGTATGGGACCTGCAACAAGGGCAGGATGCGGTTATCGCTGCATTAAAGGTAACGCTCCGTGCAGGGGTTGTTACGGACCACCTCCGGGCGCAATTGACCCGGGAGCTAAAATGATGTCGGCCATAGCAAGTGTAATTGATGAAAAAGAACCTGAAGAGATTAGCAGGATCATTGAAGATATTGCAGATCCTGCTGGATTTTTCTATCGTTTCAGCCTTCCTGTTTCACTAATCAGAAGAAAAGTAACATGAAAAGGATCACTATTGACCCGATTACAAGGCTTGAGGGCCATGGTAAGATCGAAATTTTCCTGACCGACGAAGGAGACGTGGGAAATGTTTATTTCCAGGTTCCCGAACTGAGAGGGTTTGAGAAATTCTGCGAAGGGAGACCTGTTGAGGAACTACCTGCAATAACCGCTAAAATCTGCGGAGTCTGCCCGGGATGCCATCATATGGCTTCCGGAAAAGCGGTCGACGCAGTATTCGGGGTTGAACCTCCTCCAACCGCAAAAAAATTAAGGGAGCTTTTTTATATGGCCCACTTTGTTCACAGCCATACAGCTCATTTCTATGCCCTTGCAGCCCCGGATTTCGTTGTCGGCCCGACATCAGACCCTTCAAAAAGAAATATTATCGGAGTTATTGAAAAAGTAGGTAAGGAAATCGGAACAGAAGTAATTAAGCAACGACGGCTTGCCCAGGAAATCCAGGCACTGCTCGGAGGTCATCAGACATTTGTTGTGATGAATATTCCGGGTGGTGTAAGAAGAGGACTTTCGGAACAGGAAAGGGATGATATAGTTAATAAAGCCAAAGGTTTTATTGATTTTGCACAATTTACACTTAAAGTCTTTGAAGATTTTGTCCTGAAGAACAACGAATATATCAGTCTTATTCTCAATGGTCCTTTCAGCCTGAAGCTTCATTCGATGGGGCTGGTTGATGCCAATAATAAGGTTAATTTCTATGACGGGAAAGTAAGGGTGGTCGATACTGTAGGGAATGAATTATACAAATATTCACCACCCGCGTATCTCGATTATGTGGCAGAACATGTTGAACCCTGGACCTATCTGAAGTTTCCGTTTCTTAAAAAGATAGGATGGAAAGGTTTCATAGATGGTCAGAATTCCGGCCTGTATCATGCCACACCACTTTCGAGACTTAATGCTGCCGATGGAATGGCCACGCCGATGGCACAGAAAGAATACGAACGTATGTATAATACGCTTGGAGGTAAGCCTGTCCATGCAACGCTGGCCATGCATTGGGCAAGGCTTATTGAGCTGCTATATTCTGCAGAAAGGCTCCTGGAACTTGCTATGGATGCTGATATCACAGGCAAAGAATTACGTGCCCCCCTGGGCCCGATCCCGGGCGAAGGGGTTGGAATAGTCGAAGCACAGAGAGGTACCCTTACTCATCATTACTGGACTGATGAAAAAGGTATCGTTACCAAAGTCAATATAATTGTAGGCACTACAAACAATCACGGTGCAATCAGCATGTCGATCAAAAAGGCAGCTGAGGGCTTTATCAGAAAAGGAGTTGAGGTCACAGAAGGGATTCTGAATATGATCGAAATGGCTTTCAGGGCATATGACCCCTGTTTCAGCTGTGCAACCCATTGTCTACCAGGGCAAATGCCCATAATTCTTGAAATCCGTAACAGTGATGGTGATTTGATCCAACGGTTAGTAAGAGATTAATGATCTTATAAAGTAAATGACATAAAAAAGTAAAACAAAGGAATTATGCGCACCGGAGTTTTTTTCTGCCAGTCTCAGGACAACAGGAATTTAAATATTGATTCCATAGCAAAGTATTCGGCTAACCTTCCTGAAGTAGAAACTGTTCAGATCTTAAGGCTTAAGCCGCTTCCTGATGTCAGGTTTTTATGCGAACAGATCAGATCGAATAAACTTGAGAGAATTGTCATTGCCGGAGATATCCCGGGATATTTCAAGCCGGTATTTACAAAAGCAATGGCAATTACAGGGGGTAACACAAATGAGATATACCTTGCTTCTTTCCAGGAACACGGGGCAAGAGGTGAAAACGCAATGGACCGTGCCAAGGCAATAGTAGCATGCGCCACTATGGGCATTCCTTTCCCGCTTGCTGCCGTGCCGGGGGGGAATCCTGTCAACCATGCGACTCTTATTATCGGAGGGGGAATTGCCGGAATACAATCAGCCCTTGAGATAGCCAACGCAGGCAAGATGGTTTACCTGGTTGAACAGACCGGGACCATTGGCGGTCATATGGCAATGTTTGACAAGACTTTTCCCACACTGGACTGTGCCGCCTGTATCCTTACTCCTAAAATGGTCTCTGTCGGCCAGCATGAAATGATACGTCTTCTGACCCGATCAAATGTAGTGGCTGTTACCGGCAAACCCGGATCATACAGGGTGAAGATAAGACAAAAGGCCAGGTTTGTCGACCTGAAATCATGCGTAGCCTGCAATCAGTGTACAGAAGTATGTCCTGTAAAGGTATTAAGTGAATTCGATGCAGGTATTTCAATGAGGAAAGCAATTTATATTCCATTCCCGCAGGCAGTTCCAAATGCTTACCTTGTTGATGAAAACAGCTGTTCCTATATTCTCTCGGGAGGAGAAAAGTGCGGTGCCTGTGTTAAGAAATGCCCAAAGGAGTGCATTAACCTCAACGAAACCGATCATATAATTGATATTGAAGTCGGAAATATTATTCTGGCAACAGGTTATGAATTCCTTGATGTAAGCAGGATTGAACAATATGGTTATGGAGTCTTTCCAAATGTTCTGACTTCAATAGAGTTTGAACGCCTTACCAATGCGTCCGGAACTACCGGAGGAAGAATCGTAACAAAAAACCGCATTACTAATAAGAAAACAGGCAAGGAAGACTGGGTATTTTCTCCCGAAGGTATTCCTCCCAAAAGCGTTGCTCTGATTCATTGCGTAGGATCAAGAAACAAAAAGTATAACCCTTATTGCTCGCGGGTATGCTGCATGTATTCCCTTAAGTTCGCCCACCTGATCAAAGAAAAGGTGCCAAATGTAAATGTTTATGAATTTTATATTGATATGAGAGCTTTCGGAAAGGGTTATGAGGAATTTGCAGAGCGTATAAAACAGGAAGGGACATTTGTCGTCAGAGGTCATTCAGCTTCTGTTACTGTGAATAAAGGTCAGTTGTTTGTACGCGGCGAAGATATTTTCCACGACAGGTTAGTTGAGTTTAATGTGGATATGGTTGTACTGGCGGTCGGACTTGTACCTTCACAGGGAACCGAGGAGCTTAGCAGGATGCTTGGGGTACAAAGAGATATCGATGGATGGTTTTCGGAACTGGATTATAATGGCAGTCCTACTGATACCGACAAGGGTGGTATTTATGTGGCAGGGATGTGTCAGGCTCCAAAAGACATACCTGATACGGTGGCACAGGCCGCGGCAGTGGCTGCAGGTGTTCTGGGCAGCATGACAAGCGGGAAAGGAATTGGACACATGAGCAGTCTTTCCCTTAGTGAAATTGAAAGAAGGGCAAAAGAAATTCATACAATCTAATTATTTCAGTATGGCTATCAGGGTAAATCCGATGTTTATTGATGATCTGGATCGTTTTGGTGCCGAGGATGTACAGTTATGTTATCAATGCGGGGATTGTTCGACTGTATGTCCCCACGCTGATGATGTTTATAAATTTCCCCGGAAATCCATGAGGCTTCTACAGATGGGACTTGAGGAAAAAATTGAATCAACTCTCGAGCCATGGCTATGTTATTATTGTGGTCAATGCTCAGCTCAATGTCCAAGGGAAGCAGATCCTGGTGAGACAATGATGAGCTTAAGACGCTGGCTTATTTCCCGTTACGATTTTACGGGAATCGCAGGGAAGTTTTTTAAATCGAGGCTGACTGAGATACTGGCAATTATCTTAGTGGCTTTGATCACCGGAGCATTCCTTCTCTTTTATGGATTCTCAGGCGGAAATGTAAATATTTATGATGGCGAAGGAGCATTCCTGCCTGGTCGGTTCATTCACAGGTTTGACCTGACTATCGGATCCGTACTCTTGATTTTTCTTCTGGCAAACGCTCTCCATATGTGGTATCTGGTTATGGTGAAAGGAACTCCTTTCCCTGTACCATGGTGGCTTTATTTAAAACAATTTTACCAGTTGCCCTGGCACTTCTTCACTCAGAAACGTTATGCTGAGTGTGAGAAGAAACATGAACACCCGGTATTTATGCCCTGGTTCATTCATCTTGGCCTGATGCTCGGATATGTAACCATGCTTGTCCTGGTAATGGTTTTTGTCGAAAAACTTCAGGCAGGACCTGAAATTTACTGGCCGGTACATATTTTCGGATACCTCGCAACCATAGGATTGCTGACAGGTACTATCTACTTTATCAGGAACCGGATCAGGAAGAACTATGTTCAATATAAAAAATCTCACGGAACTGACTGGGTTTTCGTAATTCTGTTGTTTATTATAGTTATAACAGGCATCCTTCAGCATGTCTTTCACAGGACTGGTCTGCCTGAACTTGCAAATATCACATATGTTGTACATTTAATGAGTGTCGTGCCATGGTTGCTGAGGATGCCGTTCAGCAAATGGTCGCATATGTTATATCGTCCACTGGCAATGTATTTCGCCGAGATCCGCAGGGAAGCACTGGCCAGGCAGGAAGCAGCTGCACAATCTGTTCCGATCTTAATAAAATAGAATATGGAGTCAACCAAGAACTGCCGAATAGGTGTCTACATTTGTATGTGTGGAACAAATATCGCCAAAATAGTTGATGTTGAGGCTGTTGCGAAATTTATTGCAGATATTCCCAATGTCGTGCTGGCTAAAACATATAAATATATGTGCTCCAATCCCGGACAGGAGATGATAAGCCATGATATTAAGGAAAACAATCTGAACAGGGTGGTTGTTGCAGCCTGTAGTCCTAATATGCATGAAAGGACTTTTCGAAATGCTTTAAGATCAGCGGGATTAAATCAGTATTTACTTGAAATGGCCAACATCCGCGAGCAATGCAGTTGGGTTCATAAAGATGCTAAGTTGGCAACTCAGAAGGCAAAAGACCTCGTTTATGCAGCTGTCTGCCGTGTAGCTCTACATGAAGAGCTTGAGAATGTGTCGGTTAATATGTGTCCTAATGTACTTGTTGTCGGGGGAGGGATCGCCGGAATGACAGCTGCCCTTGAACTGGCCGATGCAGGTAATAATGTTCATCTTGTGGAAAAGAATAAACATCTTGGCGGTAACCTCGCCCGTATTGATCTTACAGCCCCCTATCTCTACTCAGCCCGGGACCTTCTTACTGAAAAGATAACACGTATAATTAACCATAAGCATGTTCATGTTTACTTCGAATCAGAACTTAAAAACCTGACCGGATTCATTGGAAATTTCAGGGCAACTATTCAAATGCTTAATGGGAAACCTGACAAAATCAACAACCCGGTTGAAGTTGAAATTGGAAATGTAATTGTATGCACGGGATTTAAAGAATTCGATGCATCACGCATTGTACATTACGGCTATGGCAAGCTTCCCAATGTCATTACTTCCTTTGAGCTCGAAAAGATGATAAGAGCAGGAAAAATTGAAACAAAAGAAGGGAAAATACCAAAATATGTGGCAATAATACATTGTGTTGGAAGCCGGAGCCAGGAATTCCACACTTACTGCTCAAGAGTCTGCTGCATGACTGCCCTGAAATATGCACATGAGATAAAGTCAGCCAATCCTGAATGTTATATTTCAGACGTATATATTGATATGCATGCATTCGGAAAGGGACATGAAGATTTTTACAGGCGTTCCTCAGAAGCAAAGACACTTTTCCTGATGTATGAAAAAGAAGACAGACCTGTAATTCATAAAGCTGAGTCAAAAGATGGATGCGAAATGCTCATTGAAGTAAATGAAAAACTATCAGGGGAGCTCATTGAAATACCTGCTGACCTGGTCATATTGATGGTTGGAATGGAAGCCAGGGAAGATTCGCACGAAATTGCACGTATTGTTAATATCAGCCAGGATAAAGATGGATGGTTCATCGAAAGCCACCCCAAACTTGAACCTGTTGCTACCACAACTGATGGAATTTTTATTGCCGGAACATGTGTTGCACCAAAAGATATCCCTGATTCTGTTGCCCAGGCCAGAGCTGCGGCAGCCAGAATACTTGCCAGAATATCAAAGGGCAAAATTGAGGTTGATGCACTCTACTCTATTATTAATGAAGATTTATGCTCAGGCTGCAGATTCTGCAATCAGTTATGTCCTTACAGTGCTATTGAATTTGACGAAGAAAAAAGACATAGTCATATCATAAGTGCTCTGTGCAAAGGCTGCGGGGTTTGCGTTGCGGCGTGCCCGTCATCCGCAATCAAAGGCAGACATTTTACTGACCAGCAGGTGCTTGCACAGGTCGATGGTTTACTTTGTGATAATGGATGAAAAACTGATACCTGCGCATATTCTGTTTGCCAAATGGTTCGTAAGAATCAGATGGATAGCTTTAATTATACTTATCATTTCAACTTTTACCGTCCGTTACATTTTCAATATATCCATCCAGGATATATGGATATATATACTTGCGGGAATTCTTCTGGTTCTTAATATTCTTCACAACATAATACTGAAAAGAATAACGAAAAAAGGGAGTATAGGAGTAATTCGAAAAATCAAATATGAAATTCATTTTCAAATCCTGACCGACCTTAGCATTCTTACCTTTATTATTCATTATTCAGGAGGAATAGAGAACCCTCTGATCCTCTTTTATTTTTTTCATCTTATAATTGCCAGCTCAATATTCTCGACATTTACCAGTTACCTGTATGTGGTTATTGTTCTGATCCTGACATCTATTCTTGCTGTACTTGAATGCTATTCGGTCATTCCGCATTATCCACTGGTTGGTTTTCTGGAGCACGATCTTTACAGGGATGGTTTATATGTTTTTGGAACAGGATTAGTTTTTACAATCACTTCAGTACTTGTTGTAAGTCTGTCTCATATGATAATATACAGGTCGATAAAAAGCGAAGAGACATTTGTAAAAACAAATATTGAACTTGAGAATAAGGATAAGATGAAAAATGAATATGTGCTTCGTGTAACTCATGATATAAAGGGTCATGTTGCCGCAATTCTGAGTTGCATTGATGTGATCCGTTCAGGGATTGCAGGACCGCTTACCGAGGTGCAGACAGAATTTTCAAACCGGGCTTACGAACGCACTGAACAGCTTTCGGCGTTTGTTAAAAACCTTTTAAACCTGACCAGAAAACGACTTAAGCACGATACCGGATTTGAAGAATTCGTTTTAAAGGATATTATTGATAAAGTCGTGATCCCGGTGCTGACCCTTGCAAAGGATAAGCAGCTCGATTTAAGCTATTCGGTTGATAAGTCGGTACGGACGATCATTGGAAATCCTTTTGCGATTGAGGAATTATATTCTAATATTCTATTGAATGCAGTGAAATATACTCCCCCTAAAGGTCATATCCTTTTAGCTGTAAGGGAGCGTCAGGATAATATAGTTTCGGAAATATCCGACTCAGGGATCGGCATTCCCAAAGAAGATCTGTCTCATGTATTTGATGAATTTTACCGGGCTTCCAATGTCCCGAAAGATATTAAAACCGGATCGGGATTAGGCCTTTCAATTGCCAAGGAGATAGTTGAGAATCATAAAGGTAAGATATGGGCTAGCAGTGAACTTGGAATATGGACGAAATTTACTTTTATTCTGCCTAAAAATCCTACTATTATATCCTGATTTAGTATTTAGATGCGAAAGCCGGGCTTATTGACCTGGTCGGCAAGCATTATTAATATTTGTCGGGATATCGATCATTTTACTCCAGCCTGAGATGGTCAAATTATTCCGGCGAAAGGAGATCGGGGTCACCGGTTTTTAAACACAAACGGAAATATTTCTTAAAAAAGTTGCATACTGTAAAATTTATATTTTACTTTGTAACTCAAAGTACTTTTAATAATGAAAAGTGATATAAATTCCATCGAGGATATCAGGGCTATCAGGAAAATTATGGAAGAGTCTTCCAGATTTCTTTCTCTCAGCGGCCTTTCAGGAGTATTTACGGGGATTACTGCAATCGCCGGGGCACTGGTTGCCTATTTTTTCATTCTTGACAATGGAAGTATTCACTATGATGAATATTTCAGAAGCCTTTCGGCGAAAGAGACTCTTGTTCTCAGATGGCAGCTTATGGCAGTTGCCGTTTTAGTGCTTGTGCTTTCTGTGCTGATCTCACTCTGGTTTTCAATAAAAAAGGCAAAGAGGGATGGAAAGAATTTCTGGACTCCCATTTCCAAAAGGCTGCTTATTAACCTTCTTATTCCCCTGGCAGCAGGAGGTGTTTTTGTTATTGCACTCCTGTTTCAGAACCATATCCGGTTGATAGTTCCGTGTTTTCTCATTTTTTATGGTCTTGCGCTTGTAAATGCAGGGAAGTTCACCTTTGGTGAGATTTTTTACCTCGGCATACTCGAAATAATTACCGGCCTTGTATCGGCTTTTGTTCAGGGCTGGGGACTGATATTCTGGATATTAGGGTTTGGCATACTTCATATTATCTACGGACTGGCAATGTATAGAAAATACGAGGCATGAAAGACCTTATTTCGAATATAAACAAGGTTTTTGAAAGCAGGGTAAGATTAGGAATCATGTCAGTCCTGATAGTAAACGAAACCTATGATTTTAACAGCTTGAAAGAGACCCTGGATGTAACGGACGGTAATCTGGCGAGTCATCTTAAAGCATTGGAGGAAAAGGGTATGATAAAGGTTAATAAAAAATTTATCGGCCGTAAGCCAAATACCAGCTACTCAGCAACCGAAACCGGAATAGCCGGATTCAGGCAGCATTTAAAAGCTCTTGAAAACCTGATAAGGGAGCATTAATTTTTTTGACTTTTACTTTCTAATTAAAAGTACTTTTTAAGCTGGTAAAATGAAGAGTAAAAAATATGAGATTACTGCCGGGAGTATTTTAAAAATGTAAAATGGTTACTCTGGTCTGATGACTGGGGAAAGCTTGCTAATTATCAATATTATATCACTATTGTCCGGGATAACTAATAAAACGGGTATGAGATTCTTCGCTTCACTTTGTTTCGCTCAGAATGACAGACATTTGTGTTTTGGTGGGGGGGGGGTGTGGTGCGCCATCACACCCCCCCACCCCTCCTCCCTACCAGCTCACTAAACACTTGTCATTCTGAGCGAAGCGAAGAATCTCCTTCATTTTAACTATCAATTAATATTACACCAATAACCATGAAAGCGAGAATTAAAGAACACATTAACAATCCTGAGAAGCTTGAACAGTTGTATCATGATGACAGAAACGCTTTTGAATCTGCTTTTAAGGAAGTTTATTCAGAGATTGAAAAATCCGAATTGTCAGAATTCTGGAAGATCAGATTGGATTACAATAAACTGCCGGATAAGATAAAAAAATCTAATCTGACGGATATTTTCATGCTTATTTCTACATGTATCATAGCCGGATTTCTGATTAAAATACCGGATATTTTTAAACTTCCTATGACTGAAATATTTTATGAGAAAAATGCAGGGATAATTGTTTTCTTCGGACTGACTCTTTACATTACCTGGACTAACAAAATCTTTGAACTAAAAAAACTTATACCTGTCCTTGTTACTTTTTTAATACTGACTGTATATGTTAATCTTTTACCATCAGTCAGAGGCAGTGACCCGATTAATCTTGTGTACATTCATTTACCTATTCTGATGTGGTGCATTTTTGGATTGGTTTATATTGATTTTAATTTAAAGGATAAGATCAAACGAATTGAGTTTATCAGATACAATGGTGACCTGGCAATTCTTATGGCAATAATAGTCATCGCCGGAGGTATTCTGACCGGAATTACAATTGGTTTGTTTGAGGCCATAGGTATAAATATTGGAAATTTTTACATGAAGAATGTTGTGATCACAGGGGCAGTTTGCGTTCCAATTGTTGCAACATATATTACAAAGAATTATACGGTGTTAACTAATAAGATCGCCCCGATAATAGCCAGTATTTTCAGTCCGCTGGTTTTACTTACAGCCATAATATTTCTTGTGGCTCTGGCAATCTCTGGAAAAGACCCATACCGCGATCGTGAATTCTTAATGATATTTAATATTATGCTGTTAGGCGTTATGGCTGTAATTGTCTTTTCAATTTCTGAAACATCAATATCCGGGAGACAAAAATTCAATGAGATGATCTTGTTTATCCTTGTGATTATAACAGTAATTATTGACTTAATTGCCTTATCTGCAATTTTTTATCGCCTGGGGACGTTCGGCATGACACCAAACAGGTTAGCTGTTCTTGGTTCAAATATCCTGATTTTAGGTAACTTAGCTTTGTTAATCAAAGATTTGTACGCAGTAAATTTTAAAAATGCTTTGATTAAAGAAGTTGAGTTAACCATTGCAAAATACCTGCCTGTTTATCTGGTCTGGATACTTTTTGTGGTATTTGGATTCCCTCTGATTTTTGGTATAAAATAAATCAAAGCAGAAGGCTCTTTCCCGACCTCCACACAGGATTCGAGGGGCGAAAAATCGATCTTTCCTCTGTCTTTAATTACAAATAATCGTTTAATTTTTAGTGGATACTAATGATTCATTCGTATAATCCACCACAATAGAATAGTTTTCCCCTGGCTGAACAGTTGCAAAAGCATACACCGAACCTTTAATACTTTTAGTTATAAATGGCAAATCTCCGCCATTTCTGGTAATTCTTGTGATTTTCTTCTCCCCATAGTTGAAAGGAACAAAAAAGGTCAGGCCGCCGGGATGTTTTAAAGAGGAATTTATACTGAAAATCAATTTTTTGCCCGACCAGTTAATTCCGGTAAATGAGGCCTGATCTTTCATTTTAACGAAGCCGAGAAGCTTTAGTGCTCGCTCTCGTTCATGAATTCCCCGTCGTTAGTAAGTGTCACGAGGCATTGAAGGGTATCGGGGAAGTACCAGAAGCGCGGCAGGGGACCTGTATGAGAATGGATGATTTCGATACAATGTGAAAACAGCGCCATTTGTTCATCAGCCTGATTAATTATACTATTCGAGGTATCAAGCCAGCCTTCTGTAAACATATCCATACTTCTTATCCCCGGGATACTGTCTTTTTCTGCGCCGGCAAACAACGGATTTCCCTGTCGGGTATATGCAATACTTTTTGGAATATTATAAAGAAATGCTATTGTATGACCTTTCCCGAAATTATAGCTTACAACAGCCGGGGATCCTTCACTGTCATTTTTACCCGAGATAAGAATTGCTGCCTGCTTCCCTCCGTTAAGCTTGTATCTGGGCGCTGTTCCGTGAAATTGTATTCCTTTAGATGTTAATCCTTTTCCATACAGGGCAGATGTGTCAATACTAATATATCCTTCTGAAATCTTACCATCTCCGGGGATAATGCCAAATAATTCAGCAATAGAGGGATTAGGGCAAATGGCAATCAGATTTCCCCCGTTTTTAACAAATCTCTCAATCACATTTTTATGATTCATATTAATATCTGATTCAGCGAGGATAACCAGATAATAACGGGACATGAGGGATGATGTTACCCGTCCGCTGACCAGCGAATCGAGTTCAAACTCATTAAAACCTTCTGCTTTCAGTATTTCAGCTGTATAGGTTCCAAAATCAGAATTGGTTGCTAAAATCAGAATCGGAGCTACATTATCCTTTCTGGAACAACCATTTGAACCAAACCACAGGATAAAGCCTGAAAGGATAAGCATGTTTCGAGTCAGATTTTTCAAGATGTCTGCTTAATAAAATAAGTTGAAATTTATTGTTTCTGCGCTTTAAGGGCTTCCACTGAAATTTTTTCATAAACAGCCCTGGCCTGAAGATACCTTTTCTGAACAATATCCCGATCATGGGTGAAATACTTGTTCCACGAACCGCCAGCAGCTATGTTTACAAGTATATTATCTATCCACTTAACAAAGAATTGAGCATCATCGACACTCGCTCTTACCGGGGCATTCTTAATTGTCAGATAAACCGGTGCAGTATGTGACTGGTGACCTTTATCGTCCATCCGGCGTGCACAGATCCAGCTGCTCTTTCCAACAGGGAAGCTTGTCTTCATGATAACTGGTTCTCCGGGCTTTGATGTTCCTTCGTGTACTGCAATTACCTTCCCGTTGCATACCAGCTCAATTCTTCCGCTCAATACTCTGTTTGATGTCCATTTTACATCAGCAGTGACGGTTGTACTGCCTTTTAACCTTATATCATCACCGGGTGATGCGGTGCCATTAATTTTCAGATCAAGGAATTCAGCATGCCCGTTTGTCGTTACAACTGTTCTTCCATTCTTTATTCCTTCAATCCATCCCTTATATGTCAATGGCTGTTCCTTTACCCGGACATAAGTCAGCAGGGATCCAAAAGGCTTGCTGTTATTGCAGGGAAAGTCAGTTCCGGCTGCCCATCCAAGCCTGAAGCCGCAATTCAATAACTTATAATAGGCATTCACGGCCGCATCATTTAACCAGACATCTTCCGACAGAAAATCTATAGTTCCAAGAGCAGCCTCAACAGGATAATCTATTGGTATACAACAGGTCAGATCATTCTGAATCTGATCATTCAGGTATTGCATGTGGCAGAATCCAACAATGGCGTTCTGTCTTTTACCCCACTCCAGTATCTTATATGGCGATTCATCCCATATCTGGTGGGCTTCAGTCAGTCCCAGAAGCAGCAGATGACCTCCAAGGGCTTTATTCTCAAAGGTGACTCCTTCAGGATCAAAGTGCCATTCTGCATCCCAGTGGACTATTCTGCCCGGCCTGGATTGAATGGCGTCCATCCCGGTGACCTTTGGCAGATCCGCTTTGCTGTCCTTAACTTCACCGTTCCCCATATCAGTCAAAACCGTGATAACGGCAAGATCGTTCGGCTCCATCATGGCTGTGAATTCGTTTTCATCCAGAATTGATGTTCCTTCACCACAGTTCCGGTGAACATGAATATCACCCGCATACCACCCTGCCGGCTCTGGTTTATGGTCAAAAGACCCGGTCAGCTCAGGATCAGCAAGTCCTGTTAAGGTAAAAACAGTATTAGCGGGGATGGTTGCTTTAAACAATTTATCGGTTACAATTATATCCTGACCGGCCGGCTATCACCAGTTGTCCGGTTGGATTGCGATAAGAATGAACGACAAGATTGCTGTCGTTGCAGGTTGTGCCAATCCGTACGGCGCCTGGTTTAATGAACTTCATGAGCTGTGCATGTTCATAGAACTGTTTACGTGGCACCCAGCTTTTTGCCGATGGAATATATTCGATCAGTGGTTTGCCCTCTGCATCCGGCAACCAGAAGACCCAGTCGTTGGGTGGTGTGCTGCCATAGCCATTTCGCCGGCCATGCTGGTAAACGCAGTCAAATCCGTCCCCTGCAGCGTCCGGGGCAACGAAGCGGATGTCACTCATACCTATGACATCGAGCTTTTCGGCGAGTTTCCTTATTACACGGGTATACTGTACTGCATCAGGCATATTCGGGCCCTCGACTATCCCGCCGGGATGATTGGTACTTTTGCTGCCGGCAATCACATCTGTTTCGTTCATCGGCGATACCAGGTGGAATTGAACTTTAGCCGTGTGCCGCATATACCAGAGCAGTGCAGCAATAGACTCGACAAATTCATCTTCCATATTTGTACTGATTGTATAATTGGTACCACCCATCCAGCTTTTCCGGGGGTCTGGTGCCGTTAGGGGTGCCGGCGCAGGCGGTGCCCCCATGAAACTGATAATCAACCCGTCAGTGATTCCCTTTTGATTAAGATAACGCAGGGTATTCCACACTCCGGAAAACCTGTCGTTTGTGAATATGCTGTTGTAGTAGGTCCAGTTGAAGTTGTCCGGGTCGCTATCGTCGTTGACGGCTTCCCAGTCTATCTCTTCAATAACAGCCCGGAAGATTGTGGCGCCCAGCGAATCGACAAGCAGGTCAATTGCCGGCTGCAACACTTTTGTATCGCCATACCCGCCGTTGTACCACCATGCGGGATTTATATTGACACCAAAACCGTCCAGGGTCTGGTATTCTTTTGAACCGTCAATTTGAAGCCCGACTATTGAATGTTGTGAAAATATTAACAATGGGATCAAACTTCCTGAGATAATTAATAATAGTCTTTTTACCTGAAAGATAATTTTGCTTTTTATCATGTTTGCCGAAGCATTAAATTTATGATTGTATGTTTTTCACTTCTGTTACAACTTCAAATAGTGGTTAATCTGCTATATCTGAAAATGTCAGCCTGAAACCAAAACATCACCGGCTTTTTTATGTTTAATGGTCAGGGCATAATCACCTTTGCCAAGACTTTTAAGCAGGTAGGTGTCAGAGGCTGAATGCTTGCCGGGGGAGATCATTTCACCATTTATTGAAATCCGTGACGGCTTATAGGACAACCGCAGATATTCTGTACCGTTTTCAGTTGTGGCAGTATATTTAACCAGCTTATTATCATATTTAACATTTTTCAGAATTCCCTCCGAATACAAAATATGGTTTTCATGTGGAGGAGCCCATTCAGGGACTCCGGCAAAAGCATGATAAAACATTCTCGGACATTCCCCGTAACAATCCGACCACCAGCTTAGAATACCTTTGCTGACGGGACTTTCAAAAGCCAGGCCTGTTGAATCATTGCAATAGGTTACCCAGTTAAGCGACCTGTATGCCTTTTCCCTGTAGGATTTATCGCCTGATACAGCATACCATCGGGCACAGGCAGCAGCATAACGGGCTGTCTGGTAATCCATTTTATGATTGAATGAATCCTGTTCCCCGACAATATTTGCTCCCCACATGGTGGCAGGTTCACCTGGGGCTGTTCTGAAAATAAAATTATCCTCGGTCCATTTGATCAACATGGGGATATCTTTCATCCATTCAGGATCGAGATCCGGATAATCGAAAAGACACAGTGTGGCATTACTGGCACTCTGGTTGCTTTTATATGTATTGCTCTTAATATCGGTATCGGAATGTCCATCTGTCCAGTATCCGGTTTTCATGGGATATTGAAGGATGAAATCCCTCGCTTTGTCACGGGCTGGTTTGTAGGCAATAACATTACCAATATCAGCCCTTATGAGATGTTCAAGAAGCATATAGCATCCGGTCCAGTTTGCTCCGTAGGGTGCTGTAATCCTGCCACTGTCCATCACTACCCTGTATGGCCAGACCGACTGCTCCTTATTTCCTGTCCGGGCATTCTTTGCAAGCACATCAGCAACATTAATAGCTGCGGCAAGGTATTTTTCCTCACCGGTATAGAGGTACATCCTGAAGTATGTCAGCCCCATTTCACCGGCATGATCTACCTGTATTTCGTGCAATAGCAACCTTCCGGCATTCGTAAAACCGCGAAACAAAATATCTCCTGCATTTGCAGCAGTATAAGGAAAGTTTGGCCACGCAAATTCCGGTGAACTGGTTCCATTATCAAGGGTGTAATCAACGAAATCCTTTATAATATTCATTACACTCTCATCTCCCGAATAAGCATAATAGGATCGTGCATTTTCAAACCAGTTTGGAATTTTTTCGCCTATATCATTCATCCATGAATCAGGTAGAAGAATTTTGTTACTATCCCTGAAAGCACAATAGAAATAATATTGAGGATATTCTGACCGTGGACCGGGGCCCGGTGAATCGGGAACTCTGGTCTTAATAAAATCCCATCGAAGGTGAAGAAAATGATCATAAGCTTTTTCACGCGGAGTGTACCATGGAATAATCCTGTTTTGATTATCCAGTACCACTTTATGTGTGCAGAACAGTGTATCGGTAACTACAACAGATCTGTTGTTACACGACATTAAAACAATGATGCAAAACACCAGTATACTTTTCACTGTTTAATATTGTTACGTTGACTTAACCTTTTCGCTGCAAGCCTGATGCGTGTATTTTTTGAGATTGATCACAATATACCAAATTTTAATCAGGTATTGTCCGGAAATTCAACAGATCGCTTCCCCGGGTGCAAAATCCGGTCATCATAACCATTATGGAACCTTAAGCTTGAAAAGACAAAAAATGTTAATATTTGACAAATCATTTCTTTTGGTTCCTCTTTTTTTTAAACTTGCATATCATGAACAGTATCTCTCTTCCTGTAGGTTTTAAACTTGAATAAGCTCAACAATAGATCAATTTTATGAATATACTATTTTTTGTATATGCCATCATATTAATGACGGCCGGCAGAAATATCCAGGATGATAAAGTACTTTTCAATGGAGTTTCTCTGGAAAATTGGCAGGTTATCGATTTCGAGGGACATGGTAATGTTTCAATTGTTGACAGTTGTATTATTATTGATAAGGGAGAATTAATTTCCGGTATCAGGTGGACTGAAGACTTTCCAAAAACAAATTATGAGATTAACCTTGATGCCAAACGTATCAGCGGAACAGATTTCTTTTGCGCAATGACATTCCCGGTCAAAGAATCATTTGTAACGCTGGTAATTGGCGGATGGGGAGGATCAATTGTCGGACTGAGCTGTATTGACGGATATGATGCTGCTAATAATATGACAGGTACCCAGTACCGTTTTGGATCAGGCTGGTGGTATGGTATCCGTCTCAGAGTGACCGACAAGAAAATTGAAGCCTGGGTTGAGGACGAAAAATTAGTCGATTTTACAATTGAGGATTCCAGGTTATCATTAAGATGGGAAGTAGAATCATCAGTACCTTTTGGAATTACAACATATAAAACCAAAGGAGCAATTAAAAATATAAAGCTCCATATGATCACTGAATAAAAACCTGTAATGCGGGATTCAATACTTTCTATTTTCATCAAAAGCAAACACTATTGTCCGGAAAACTATTAAAATGAGTTAGAGATTCTGAGCGGAACGAAGTGAAGCGAAAAATCTCTAACTTTTAGACAGACAATAGTGAAAAACAAAGAACTTTTTATAACTTCCAGAACGACTTTCCAAACAAAACAAATACCGTTACAATCTCCAGCCTGCCAATAATCATAATCAGACTAAGAACAACCTTACTGATCTCAGGTATATCTGAGTAATTGCTCATCGGGCCAACAGTTGAGAGTCCTGGACCTATACCTGCCATACAGGTAGCAACGGAGCTGGCTGATGTGACCGGATCTGATCCGTTTGCAACCAGAATCACAGTTCCGATAAAGAACATAAAGATATAAAGCATTATGAAGGAGATAATAGAAATATTAGTACGCTCATCTATAACCTTTCCATTAAGCTTTATCACGGGAATAGTTTTCGGATGAATCAGCCGGATAAAAACAATCTTAAAATTCTTAAAAACAACCAGATGTCGTGCCATTTTTATACCACCGCTTGTTGATCCTGTGCTGCCTCCTGAAAACATAAGCATAAATAATAAAACTGTACCGGCTGCCGGCCAGAATAAGAAGTCAGCAGAGGCAAATCCGGTACAGGTAATTATTGAAATAACCTGGAAATAACCTTCCCTGAATGCCTCCTCCAGTGGTTTGGTAGTATTGACAAGCAGGATGGATACGGCTATAGTTCCGGCACAAATGACTGTCGTCAGATAAAACCAGAACTCTTCATTATGCATTACTTTTCTGAAATTCATCTTCACCAGATAGTAATAAACAACCTGGCTCGTACCCGCCAGAAACATGAAAATCATTACTATATATTGGCTGTAAGCAGAATAATGAATTAAACTTGTGTTTTTTGTTGAAAAGCCGCCAGTGGCTATTGAACCGAAAGAATGACAGATACTATCAAACAGGTTCATATCACCGGGAACTAATAGCAGGGTTTCAAGAAATGTAAGGCTGATGTAAATAAGCATGATCCTGAAAGCGACACCTTTAGTTTTAGGATGTATTTTTTCTTTTAGTGATGATTCAAGGCTGAACAGCTGGTAACCTGAAACCCTGAGTGATGGAAGTATCAGTATTACAAGAACAATTATCCCTAATCCACCGATCCAGTGAGTGAAGCTTCGCCAGAATAGTATCGAATATGGCAGTATTTCAACATCTTTCAGGATAGAAGCACCTGTTGTTGTGAAGCCTGATACTGATTCAAAAAATGCATTTATAAATGATGGAATAGTATCACTTATAAGATATGGAAGTGATCCGAAAAGCGAAAATAAAATCCATGCAATCGTTACAGTAAGGAAAGAATCCCTGTTACTTATTTCATGTTCGTTGACTTTTCTGGTCAGGAAACGAAACAGCAGGAATAAGAAACCTGTGACAACTGATGACCCGAGAAAGGGAATCAGAGATTCTTTATAAATTATCGCAACGGGTAAACAAACCAGGAATGAAATTGTCTCAATCAGAAGGATTGTACTTAAAATCCTGAGAATAATCAATGGGTGTATTAACCTCATTTGTAATACCGGAATTTCACAGCGCAAAATATAATCAAAATATATGAGTTCAAAGTAAAAATCATCCCGGGGTGCATAAAGATTTTGTAAAGAGGCTGTAATTTAATCCTCTTACCTGATCACAACTTAACAGGTGCCTAATATTTTCTATATTTGGTTTAAATAAATCCAGCAATATGAAAATCCGGAAAGAAGAAGAATTAGAAAAATTTATCAGGGAGAATAAAGATAAGTTCGATACATATCAGCCCGACCCTGATCATAATCAACTTTTTTTAGCCAGATTAATTAAGAAATTTAAGGAAGTAATCAGTATTGTGCCTTATCTGGTAAAAGTTGGTATTGCCACAATACTTATTTTTATTTTATCTTTTTTCGTTTGGAAGATATTTCTCTCTCCTCCGCTAACACGGGTTTCTTTAAAATACTGGAAAGCAGAACATAATTATAAGTATCGGATTCATCGGAATACCCGGCTTACTTATAATTATATTAATAGTTTGGAAGAAAGAACAGAATTTGATTCTGAACTTCAAAAATTTGATGAGTCTTATAAAATCTTAAAGGAACAATTAAAAGAGAATCCTTCCGAAGATAACAAAGCAAATATGCTAAGATTTTATAACGACAAACTATTAACATTGGAAGAAAATATCCAAAAATACAGAAGCAGAAACACTCAAAATAAACAATAGCGGAGAAAGCCAGTAATCCTTACCATCTCGGCCCGTCCTGTTTTCCACACTTTTTAGTTTTAGCTTCTGAACCCCTTAATTAATGGTGATTGATTTTTTATTATGGGTTTTGCAAGGTATCTTTATGGTACGTTTTTACAAATCAAAGAAGAATATCTGGAGAAAATAATGTTGAATTTAATCAGGAGTACCTGTTTGAATTCTTTGATGATATTTGTGGATTGGATTAAATATTACAGTGCTCTGCACCTATTGAATTATATTTCGAATACATTTCTACAAAGATTTTGCAGCTCTGCTGCTTTGTTTTTGACGCAAAATGGTGCAGAGCACCATAATATTTGTAGTAGTTAAATTCTTGTTCTGGAGGTTAAAGGTGCAGCGCACCGCAATGTATCTTTATTAGAGACTTGAATATTAAATTGTATTCTTATTTTACTACATACCCAAAATCCATTATGACCTGTTTCAATTTGGTATTATAACTTGTGTGTTGCAACGCTTAAAACAGGAAAACACAAAATAAATAATAGCGGAGAAAGCCGGTAATTCTTACCATCTCAGCCCGTTGTTTATATCGAAGCTGGCAAATAGTTATCTGCCAAGCCTGTTCCTTTCAGGGGTGAAAATGCTTAAATCCCACTCTTTGTACCAGTGAAGCTCCATTTTTCCTTCCTCTGTTATTGTAATAGGCAGAAAAACATATTGCGATTCCGGACGGCCCCCTCCATTCCACCTGTCACCCATATAGAGAAATGCATCCTTATAGCCGGGAATTTTAAAAATATAACATGGCTGGGAATTAAACGAGTTGTTCCCCGCATCACCTGTAAAAGGGTGTCCCTGATCAGTATAAGGTCCCATTATACCGGAAGCAGTATAATATGTCCCGGGGTTTGGTGTCCAGCCGCTGCACCCGCTGGTGAGGAGATAAAAAATTCCTCCTTTTTTCAGAATACCGGGACCCTCACAATGGGCTTTTATATCCACGTCGTTGGTGGTGACTGTCAAATAATCGGCAGATAATTCCACCATGCGGATGGTGAGGTTTGTATGATCGGCTGCATAACCGATGTAGGCCTTTTTTGTTCCGGGGTCGAAATACATTCCGATATCACGCGATTCGTGTCCGTTTGGCCGGAAGTGATCTTTAATAATGAAGGGGCCGGCAGGATTGTCGCTTACCGCTACGCCAAGTTCTGCAATTGTATAATTGTTACCGTCATAATGAAACCACATGACATACCGTTTATTAACTTCGTCATAGATCACCTTCGGACGCTCAAAAGTCTGAATATCTCCTTTTTCCAGAACCACACCCTCTTTTCTCCAGTTATACAGATCTTTGGAAGAATAACATGATGCCCCTCTTGGCTGTCCGCGGTGTTCCCCATACCAATAATATGTTTTCAGCGATTCAACATAAATGATATTTCCGCCGTGGCAGTCAATATGTACTCCATCCTCTGCAAGCCATTCACCCCCTGGTCTGAATGAGGTGAAACCGGCAGGCAGCTGAGACATCGCAGCAGCAGATAAGAGGGATAACAATAAACTGATTAAAACCAGTTTCAGAGTTATCAGATAAACCAAGGGTGCAGTTTTTGTTTTCATAAGTAAAAAGCTTTATCAGCATGTTCCGTTTATTCAAATTTAATGATTTCTTTCAGTTTTTACCTGATTTGGTATAAACTCATCCGGGAAATTGAACGTAAATAATTATAATTCAATTAACTGCAATCCATTTTAAAATAATGACCCTTTGGAGAGGACCCTGATCACTAATTTTATTTAAGTTCGCATATAATCGACTTATAAATTGGCAGAAGGACTTTTTGATTACAGCCTTTGGGGATTGTTTTTAGCCAGTTTCCTGGCTGCTACGGTTGTCCCTTTCAGCTCCGAAGCGTTGCTCACTTTTCTTATCATTAACGGAACAGATGCCTATACTGCCGTTTTGGTGGCCACAGCCGGAAACTGGCTTGGGGGAATGAGCAGCTATGCTATCGGGTATCTTGGTAAATGGGAATGGATTGAAAAGTACCTGCGTGTAAAACGTGAAACCATTGAAAAGTGGCATAACCGCCTTTATAAAAGAGGAGCCGTTTTTGCATTTCTCTGCTGGGTTCCCGGAGTAGGAGATATCTTTGCTGTCGGGCTGGGCCTTTTACGTGCCAGTATCCCGATCACTGCTATTTCAATGCTGGCCGGAAAATTTTTACGTTATGTGATCTGGGGATGGCTGACCGGTCTGGTATTCTGATACAGGAGCCAGGTTATTTCTTTCGAAAAGACAGGAATTTCTAGAAGATAATTCCGAGAAGCAAAGGAATTGCTACAGCCAGAGCATGTTCAAAAAACAATAGGTTTGTGTTCCCCAGAATAGCATAAGTTACCTCGGTCAGGCCAAATATTGAAAGGGCAAACAGGATCATTTTAAGCTTTTTATCATATTGCTTTTCAATCTCTTCATGCCTCTCAACCTCATCTTCATGAAACTGGCGCTGCAAATTATTCAGTTCATGCAATTCATCTTTTAATTCATTCTGAAGATCATTTATCTGAAGATTATGTATTATCAGATCATAATAATCATTATGCTGATGATAAACCGACACTTTTGAAAACAATGCTTTTAATGTTATGCTTGTATATCTTCTCAGATACTCTTTCACTTTCTGATGATCTTCCGGATCAATATCAGAGACCTCCTTAATCAGTTGAAGAAAAATGGACCTTTGTAAAAAACCAAGAATAGTCAGCCACAGAGTTTTAGGAAATGAATTGAAATAGAAAGTCTTTATGAATTCAGGATCTGAAGAATCGGGATTATTAAGGTGAATTAGTTCACTCTCTGCCTGAAGAATATCAGGGGGCGGGGTATAATCAAAATCATAAACCTTTCTAAGAAAGAAAAGTGCACGGTTAATAATATCCTGGTCAACGAGGCCCTCTAAGGGTCGGAAATAGCAGACTGGCGATAAATGGAAATGATCGAAAAATTCAACTTTATTCCTGGCATTCAGACCATTAAGCAGGTAATTTATTAACTGTCTGGGTCGCCAGCCTGTAAGTTCTATATTCCCAGGATCATCTTTGCCGAACAAATCAGAGCCTTTACCCAATATTAGCTGGTTGGCCTTGCTTCGTTCTTCTCGTTTCTCATTCTGTGAGATGAAAAATGCCTCATCATGCTGGTTAAAAAGCCGAAGAAGATAATTCATCTTAATAAAGTCGGCCAGATCGGGCTGATATTCATCTTTCCCTGATTTAACCAACTCAACACTAAAGAGCAGAATTGCAACGGTAGTAAACGGATGAAAAATTATTCTGAAGGCACCAGGATCAATGTAAACAGGAAATTTCAACACTTTTTTTGCTTTATGCTGTTTGTCGAAAGATTTATTGCTCTACCAGTAAGTCTTATTGTTAAACATTTTCACAGGAAGAGCTTCTCTGTCCAGTTTCAGAATAAGGCAGGCAGATTTATCCACTTCTTTAACCCTGGCATTTTTAGCAAAAAACTCTTTGACATGCTCAAGAAGAAAATCAAGTTTTGGGATATCCTCATCTGTTTTAATCCAGATTTCGTTATCTGTACTGACGATTTGAGTTGTCCACCCCGAATCCAGACGAAAAGGCAGCATAAGATGGATAATTTCTTTTTCCAGCTTAATCGCATTCATTGGAATATAGATTTTTGTTAAATAGGAATTTGTTAGCTACTAACCAGTTTCCAACACAATTTTGTATATTCTCCGGCACTACTGTCCGGCTAAAGTGAAGCGAAGAATCTCCAACTCATTTTAAGAGTTTTCCGGACACTAGTGATTCTCCCGGATAAGTTTAAAATTGTTCAATAGAATCAAATTCTTTTAAAATATACCCGGTTTAGTTGTTCATCTGTAATAATCCGGACAACTCCTTCACACAAAAGCTCCTTGGTTCTGATCAGGGAGATTTTCTTGTTAATTTGTTAACATAGTAATATTCATGAAATTAATATTAGTTTTTAACAATTAATGAAAAATAATACAGTAAATTCACAAAATATGAATTTGTGGATACAGAATATTTTAAAAAATTGATTAATATTCACTTTCAAATCTATTAAAAGAAATTATGAAGAAGTTGTTAAGTTTACTTGTGTAATCGGAAAATAACAATGTACAATTATTAGAAAGTACGAATGTACCAGTATTGGTAACAATGATGTACAGTTTTCTTTCTTCCGGGGCATGCCCCGGAAGAAAGAAAGTCAACTTTGCCGGAACATTTAAAAACCGGCTATTATGAATAAATATTTAAACAAGTTGATCATGTACCATCAAATTCACAAAATGGACCGAGACGGGTTCTCTCTTTCAAAAATCAGCCGTGAGCTAGTCATCGACCGGCGTACAGTCAAGTTTTACCTTTTAATGAATGAAAGCCAGTACGAGCAGTTCATTGCCACACAGGGGGAGAAGAAGAAGGAGTTGGAGTCTTATGAAGAGTTTGTAAAATGCAAGCTTGAGACCTATCAGGAAACTTCAGCAGCCCAAATGCACGACTGGCTGAAGGAACATTACCCGAAGTTCCCCGGTGTAACTTCTAAGACCGTTTACAACTTTGTAATGTGGGTAAGGCAAAAGTATAACCTTCCCAAAACAAGCCCACTAAGAGACTATCAAGCTGTTGAAGAACTCCCTTACGGACAGCAGGCACAGGTTGACTTTGGGCAGTATAACCTGCGCAATGGATTAGGTAAGCGCATTAAAGTATGGTTCTTTACTATGGTTCTGTCGCGCTCCCGGTATAAGTTTGTCTTCTTTTCTGATATTCCATTTACGAGTTACACAGCTATTGAAGCCCACGAAAGGTCTTTCGTCTTTTTTGGTGGCATCACAACAGAGATTGTTTATGATCAGGATAAGGTGTTTCTGGCAGATGAAAACAGGGGCGATTTGTTATTGACCAGCGCCTTTAAGGACTATTGCAGGGAACGGGCATTCCAGCTTCACTTTTGCCGGAAAGCCGATCCGGAAAGCAAAGGTAAAGTTGAAAACGTAGTCAAATACGTCAAGCAGAACTTTTTATACAACAGGCCATTTACGGATATTGGAATACTAAACAGTGAAGCATTGGCATGGCTTGGTCGCACAGCCAATGCGCAAGTTCATGCCGGTACACAAAAAATTCCCTATAACGAGTGGTGTGTCGAGAGATCTTCTCTGGTACCTTTCATTGCTATCTCCATACCACCA
>JBBSAP010000028.1:0-31993 GCA_038252165.1 Bacteroidales bacterium
CCTCCTGCTGTTTTCCTTGAGGGAAAACCAGGCTGTCCTGTTGAAATCTCAAAATCAGAAAACACTATTTCATATAATCACCTGCCGGCCGATGAAATGCAGGACATGATCGCAGGCAGCACAAATATCGTCGCCCGTTCGGGCTATACATCAATCATGGAACTTATAAGCCTGAATTGCAGCGCTTTGCTTATACCAACCCCGGGCCAGCCGGAACAGGAGTACCTTGCAGAGTATCTTTCCGCAAAAGGGTGGTTCAGTACTGTATCTCAAAGAAGGTTAAATGAGGGAACAATTCTTACTTCGAAAAAAGCACTTTGGACTTCAGAAATAATTGATGAAAGCCGGGAACTGCTTGAAAAAGCCCTTGACAATCTCTTAAATAAATAAGATAAAAACGCTTATTACCATGAAGCCGGTCAGGTAGCCAATCCAAACCTGGGCTGGATTATGAGCATTAAGCCGTAATCGGGATGAAAGGATAAGGCCGCTTGCAAGAATAACCGCCAGCAGATACCAGGTAAGTGGTGTATGCATCTTCAATGAAAGGGCAAAAACTGTTGCCGTAAGCGCTCCGGCTCCGACTGCATGTATTGATATCTTCCATAAGAAATTGATCATCGACGTGATGATAGCCACCACAGATGTAGCAAAAATGAATGATTTCAGGAAAAAGGGGATCTGATACCTGAAAACTATGAAAGAAGTTGTGCAATAAAGAATTGAAGTTATCAGCAGAGGTATAATCCTTTCCCTCCTGTCGTCGATATTATATGAACTTATAATATTCCTGTACCTTAAAAACGGAAGCAAAGCCAGGGGAAGAAAAACATTGTCGATGAGCATAACTATGAAAAGAATCCTTTTGGCATCCACAGGAAGATACTTTAGAAACGTAGGAGCCGACAACAAAATCGCAAGTCCGTACAAGGGCATGAACAAAGGGTGAAAAACTATCGAAACAGTTTTTGCCAGTCTGTCTGGAATATTTATTTTGCTCCCGGTAACCATTCAGGGTGTGTAATAGTCATTATTAATATTAGCTGTGGTCTGTTGCATATCATATTCCACGCCCTAAATCTCCCTTCTTAATCTGGCAACCGGAATATTTAGCTGTTCGCGGTATTTGGCAACTGTCCGGCGGGCTATCTGATATCCCTTTTCCTGGAGTATATCTGTAAGCCGTTCGTCAGTGAGCGGTCTTCTTTTTTCCTCATTCTCAATGCAGTCCTGTAGAATCCTCTTTATCTCCCGGGTCGAAACCTCTTCACCGCTATCGGTTTGAAGTCCTTCGGAAAAAAAGAATTTAAGAGGAAATATCCCGAAATGTGTCTGGATGTATTTGCTGTTTGCAACTCTTGAAATCGTGGAAATATCCAGATCTGTCATTTCGGCAACATCTTTCAGGATCATTGGTTTAAGCCTTGTCTCATCGCCGTCGATAAAATATTCCTCCTGGTACTCAAGAATTGCATTCATAGTCAGAAGCAGTGTATTTTGCCGTTGCCGTATTGCATCGATGAACCATCGGGCGGAATCGATCTTCTGTTTCACGAACATGATGGCTTCTTTCATCTCTTTCTTCTGACCCTTGTCCTTAATATACGAGTGAAGCATCTCATTGTAGGACGAACTCAACCGGAGTTCAGGAAGATTCCGTGAATTGAGGTGCAGATCAAACCCGTCTTCCGTAAGTTCAAGAATAAAATCCGGGATTATAGGCTGGGATGTTCTTGTAAAGGAATCACTGTAAAGGCTTCCTGGTTTTGGATTCAGTTTCAGGATCTCATCAATTGCCAGTTTAAGGTTCTGCTCAGAAATCCCCATTCTGGAGGTGATTTTATCATAATGCCTTTTGCTGAATTCCTCAAAATAAAGATCGAGAACTGTATATGCAGTTTTTATAACCGGTTGCGAACGATCCTTTACTGCCAGCTGAATTAAAAGAGATTCCCTGAGAGTTCTTGCCCCGACACCGGGAGGATCAAGATCCTGAATTATTTCAAGAACTTCTTCCAGTTCCTTTTCAGTTGTTGTGACATTCTGAAGAAATGCAAGATCATCGACTATGTTTGCCAGTTCGCGCCGGAGATATCCGTCTTCGTCAATGTTTCCCAGAATATATTCGCCAAGGATTTTTTGCTTTTCATCAAGATACCTGAGGCTGAGCTGCGATTCAAGATGCTCCTGGAATGATGAGCCGACAGAAAACGGTATTTCATTCCTCTTATCATCCTCTTTACTGTAATTGTTTGTTTGAAGACGGTACTCGGGAATATCATCCTCTTCGATATAATCATCAAGGGTGAATTCCTCCTGATCCTTGTCTTTTTCATCAAACTGTTCTTCTTCGGGCTCTTCATTCCCGTTCTCTTCATCTTCCCCAGGGCCCTCTTCGAGTGCCGGATTCTCCTCAAGTTCTTTTTTAATACGTTGTTCAATCTGCAAAGTAGGCACCTCCAGCAGCTTGATCATCTGGATCTGCTGGGGGGAAAGTTTCTGAAGCAGTTTCTGCTGTAACCTTTGCTTTAGCATACTTTGCGGTATGACATATAAGAAATTTAATATTTAAAATTCAGCGTTTTTAGGCGTTCTAGGAAACGGGATTACGTCCCGTATATTTGACATCCCTGTCATAAATAATATCAGGCGCTCAAATCCGAGGCCGAACCCGCTGTGAGGAGCAGTTCCGAATTTCCTTGTTTCGAGGTACCACCACAGGTCCTTTACAGGAAGCTCAAGCTCTTTGATCCTGTTCATCAGCTTATCATATATCTCTTCTCTTTGCGACCCGCCGATAATCTCGCCGATCCCGGGGAAGAGAACATCCATAGCCTTTACAGTTTTCCCGTCGTCGTTCTGCTTCATGTAAAATGCCTTGATCTCCCGGGGATAATCAATAAGGATGACAGGACACTTAAAGTGCTCTTCAACAAGGTATCTTTCGTGTTCAGCCTGCAGGTCCCTTCCCCAGCCCACCGGATATTCCCACTTCCTGTCAGCTGCCGTCAGAATTTCTATCGCTTCAGTATATGTGAGCCTCACGAATTTATTTGAGATCACTGATTTCAGCTTCTCAAGCAGTCCCTTGTCGATCATGCTGTTCAGGAAATCAAGGTCCTCCCTGCAGTTGTCAAGAGCATATTTTATAAGATATTTCAGGAAATCTTCGGCAAGGTCCATATTGTCATCCAGATCGTAGAAAGCCATTTCCGGTTCGATCATCCAGAACTCGGCCAGATGCCTTGGGGTGTTTGAGTTTTCAGCCCTGAAGGTTGGACCAAAAGTATAAATTTCACCAAGGGCCAGAGCCCCAAGTTCACCCTCAAGCTGTCCTGATACTGTCAGGTTCGTCTCCTTCCCGAAGAAATCATTCCTGAAATCAACATTTCCCTGCTCATTGAAAGGCAGGTTTTTGAGATCCAGTGTGGTTACATGGAACATTTCACCGGCTCCTTCAGCATCACTTCCTGTAATTATAGGTGTATGGAGATAATAGAATCCATTGTCGTTAAAGTACTTGTGTATCGCAAAGGCCATCGAATGCCTGATCCGGAAAACAGCTCCGAAAGTATTGGTCCTGAAGCGGAGATGAGCATGCTCCCTGAGAAACTCCATGGAATGCCCTTTCTTCTGAAGAGGATAGGATTCTGCATCGCTCTTTCCGTATAATTCAATCTTTTCAGCATTTATCTCAACACTCTGTCCCTGTCCCTGCGATTCAACCAGTTTTCCGGAAACGGCTATGCATGCTCCTGTTGAGATATCCTTTAAAAGATCATCATCAAACAGTGAAGTATCGGCTACTATCTGGATATTATTAATTGTTGAGCCGTCATTAAGAGCAATGAAGGCAATGTTCTTGTTTCCCCTTTTAGTCCTTACCCATCCCTTAACCACAACATCAGTTCCCGTAACAGGATTGGCTAAAAGCTCTTTAACCTTTTTCCTTTTCATCATAAAATATAATTGTCATCAATTTCCCCCCGCAAAAGTAATAAAATGTTAACCTTGACACCTATTCAAATCATGACAAATTATATAATTCTCAATAATAATTCTTCATAAAAGCAGTTATATCAACGTGGTCCATAATTTTTTAGATCATGAGAAATCGCATTTCCATACTTCAATCAAAACACTTACTAATTTGACAATTAGAAAAATCTGCATAACTTTGGATATATAACAATAAACAGAAACCCAATATGGAAGAAATCAAGAAGCTTATAATCGTGCCATGGGATTTTACAAATGTCGCCGAATCAGCTTTGGCTCATGCTGTTAAGATCGGACGCATGGTTAATAATGATATTTGCCTTTTACATATAGTTGATCCTGCAGTCAAGGTCAAAGCTGAAGGAGAGAAAAGAGCCCTTCTGAAACATATTGCTGAGGATAACAGCAGGAAGTACAATATAAACATAATCGCAAGTGTTGTAAAGGGCAGTATTTTCACTTCTATAGCTGAATTTGCAAATTCCAGGGATAAAGAGGCAAACCTTGTGGTGATGGGAACCCATGGAATGAAGGGAATGCAAAAACTTACCGGAAGCTGGGCGCTTAAAGTAATTGTTAAATCCAAGATCCCTTTTATAGTTGTACAGGAGCCTCCGGCCGACCAGGACAGGTACCACAATATTGTTTTCCCTGTTGATTTCAGGGTTGAAAACAAGGAAAAAATGGGGATGGCGATTTTTATGGGAAAATACTTTGATTCAAAAGTGCACATTCTAAAGACAGTTACCATCGATAAAGGCCTCACGACAAAGGTAAACAGAAACCTGAATTTTGCGGTCAAATACCTGATTCAGAACAATGTGGAATACGAAATCCATGATGTTCCGAACGGGAAGCTTGCACAGCATACAATTAATTTTGCACAAAAGATCAATGCTGACCTGATCCTTATTGTTACAACCAAGAACATTACATTTGCTGATTATGTGGTTGGAGCATCAGAGCAGTATATTATTGCAAACAGTTCCAAAATACCTGTTTGTTGTGTAAATCCTAAAGCGTCATTTGCAAACACTTCCCAGTTTATGGGAGGATGGGGAGCATAGACTAAACCGAAGAATTGATTTATGTCAATTGTAGTTCAGGGCGTTACAAAGCTCTATGGCGAACAGAAGGCTCTTGATAATGTCTCTTTTGAAATAAAGACCGGCGAGATAGTCGGCTTCCTTGGCCCCAATGGCGCAGGCAAGTCCACAATGATGAAGATCATTACCGGCTTTATCCCCCCTTCCTCCGGAAATGTTCTTGTGAATGGTATTGAAACAAATGGCGGCTCGCTCGAAATAAAGAAAAAGATCGGCTATCTCCCTGAAAATAATCCTTTGTACCCCGAAATGTACATAAGGGAATATCTTCAGTTTTCAGCATCATTGTACAATTCTGATATCCCTGTTAAAAAGCAGATTGACAATATTATTGAAGTTACCGGCCTCGCAGCCGAACAGAAAAAAAAGATCGGCGCCCTCTCAAAGGGTTACAGGCAGAGAGTCGGTCTCGCACAGGCTCTGATCCATAATCCTGACGTACTGATACTTGATGAGGCGACCACAGGCCTTGATCCCAACCAGATAGTTGAAATAAGAAATCTTATCCGCGATGCCGGAAAGCAAAAAACCGTGATGCTTTCAACACATATCATGCAGGAAGTGGAAGCGATATGCAACAGGGTTATTATTATCGATAAGGGAGTCATTGTTGCCGATGAGGAGAAAATGAATATCTATTCAAGAATACATCAGGCGAAACAAGTCATTCTTGTCGAGTTCGGGAAGGATCCTGATGAAGCATCGATCAAAGCAATACCCCTAGTTGATTCCGTTAAAAAATTACAAGGTAACACCTGGATGATCGAATCTTCAGGTGATCAGGACATACGTCCGGCAATTTTCTCCTTTGCTGTAAGTAACAACCTCACTGTTCTTTCCCTTCAAAAGAAGGAGAATAATCTCGAGGAAATCTTCAGGCTTCTGACAAAAGGCTGAAAGGTTGTTTCTAAAGCTTTTTAACCACCCCGTCATGTCCATTCGGGCATGACACCCCTCCTCTTAAAGGAGGGGAAAGTTATGATTTACAATATATTAATTTTCTCCTCCTCTCTGAGGAGGAGTACCCCCGACTTGTCGGGGGGGAGGTGGTGACTTTTAATGTAGCCTTATGGGGTAACCTACTCTGTGATTAATTCATTTACTTGGATTTCTGACTTATTTTCACTTTCTTTGCATGTCAAAATCTGGTGGAGAAATTTGAGCTGATTGCAACCACAGGAAAAAATGCTAAAATGTCAGTAATCCCGTTTCCCCAATCTATTATAACTTTAACATAAACTTTACATAATGGGATATTTATTCACTTCCGAATCAGTTTCAGAAGGCCACCCCGATAAGGTTGCCGATCAGATATCAGATGCCTTGCTTGATGAATTCCTCAAATGGGATCCGGAGTCGAAAGTTGCATGCGAAACTTTTGTAACTACAGGTCTTGTCCTTTGTGGCGGAGAAGTACGTACCGATGGATGGGTGGATGTCCAGGAGACAGCCCGCCGGGTGATCAGAAAGATAGGCTATACAAAAGCCGAATACCGTTTCGACTGTGACTCTTGCGGCGTTATCTCCACAATTCATGAACAATCGAGCGATATAAGCCAGGGTGTGGTTCGCGAAAAACCTGAGCAGCAGGGAGCCGGCGACCAGGGAATGATGTTCGGCTATGCTTGCCGCGAAATGGAAAACTATATGCCTGTAAGCATCGAGCTTGCCCATATCCTTCTGCAGGAGCTTGCCACAATCAGGCACGAAGGTAAACTGATGAAATACCTCAGGCCCGACAGCAAATCGCAGGTGACGATAGAATATGATGACAATAACAAACCTGTCAGGATAGATACAATTGTCATCAGCACCCAGCACGACGAGTTTATCATTCCAAAAGACGGATCTCAAAAGGCCGGGGAAGCTGCTGAGAGAGAGATGCAGAAAAAAATTGCTGATGACCTGAATAAATATCTTATCCCAAAAGTAAAAAATACCCTTCCCGCAGAAATCCGGAAACTTTTCAAAAGCGACATGAAACTGCTTGTCAATCCGACAGGTAAATTTGTAATAGGAGGACCCCACGGAGATACAGGTCTGACTGGCAGAAAAATCATAGTCGATACTTATGGCGGTCACGGAGCTCATGGCGGCGGAGCATTTTCCGGAAAAGACTCATCCAAGGTTGACAGGTCAGCAGCCTATGCAGCACGTCATATTGCAAAGAACCTTGTTGCTTCAGGAGTATGCGACCAGGCCCTGATACAGATAGCTTATGCAATCGGCGTGGCTCAGCCTGTCGGCTTATTTGTCAATACCTATGGCACAGCAAAAGTAAAAGACAAAAAGGGAGGCATTCTTCGCGACAGTGAGATTGGTTCACAGCTCGGAGATCTTTTTGATCTTCGTCCATATTCCATAGTACAGCGGTTCGGACTGAAGAATCCTATATTCTCGCCGACGACCACATACGGTCATTTCGGACGCGATTATGAGGTAAAGGAAGTGGAGGTCTACTACGAAGTGCCTGGCTCCAGGCCTAAAGCAGTAAACGGCAATGGTAAAAAAGTATATACCAAAAAGGTTGAATTCTTTGCCTGGGAAAAGCTGGACTATGTCGATAAAATAAGGAAAGCATTTAATTTTTAATATTTTGTATTGGCCTCTCCCCAAACCCCTCCCCCAGTGAGGGAGGGGCTTAAAATCCGGCAGCAAAAGTCCCACTCTCTCTTGGGAGAGGGGGATTTAGGGGGTGAGGCCCACTTGACCAGAAGTTGGATCAGTGTACTAGAATGCCGCTTTAACTATTCTTGCCACATTATCCGACCTCCCGAGGGTATAGTAATGTATCCCGGGAACTCCCTCTTTGATAAGCTCCTTCGACTGAGCTGACGCCCATTCGATGCCAACCTCCCGCGCATCTTGGTCGCTCCGGCATTTCTGAAGCGCAAGTACAAGATCATGAGGCATGTCTATGTGGAAAGTCTGAGGAAGCAAATTAATGTCGTTCAACGCGGAGATTGGCTTTATACCTGCAATTATCGGGACATCAATTCCGATGCACCTGCATTCGTCCCTGAACCTGAAGAACTTCCTGTTATCGAAGAACATCTGGGTTACAACATAGCTGGCGCCCGAATCGACTTTATGTTTAAGGTTTTCGAGGTCAACCTGCCGGTTGGGAGCTTCAAAATGCTTTTCAGGATATCCTGCCACACCAATGCAGAATGATGTTGGTGCGGTATCTTCGAGAGATTCCTCAAGATACCTGCCGTTATTCATGTTGACAATCTGCTTCACAAGTTCAAACGTGTTGGTGTGGCCATCCTTCTCCGGAACAAATGTGCGGCTCCCCTTCTGCGGATCACCCCTCAGGGCAAGCACGTCATCGATACCCAGGAAATTCATTTCAATAAGTACATTTTCCGTTTCTTCTTTGGTGAAACCACCGCATAGCAGATGCGGGACAACCGGAATATTATATTTGTATTTTACAGCAGCTGAAAGGGCGATTGTCCCGGGTCTTTTTCTTACAACTCTCTTTTCCAGCAGTCCGTCAGGCCTCTCCCGGAATGTCGCCTCATTCCGGTGCGATGTGAAATTAATGTAGGCCGGGCTGAATTCGACAAGCCTGTCGATCGTTGAATAGACTCTTTCGATGCTGTGCCCCTTCAGCGGCGGCAGTAATTCGAATGTAAACAAAGTTCCCTTCGCGTTCCTGATTTTATCAATAACACTCATATATTTTATTTCATAAATTCGGAGCCAGCCATTTGGATGCCTCTTCAATACTCATCATTTTCCGTGATGCATAATCCTTCAACTGGTCCTCTCCTATCTTCCCGATATTGAAATAGACTGAACCAGGGTGAGAGAAGATATAACCGCTTACTGCCGCAGGAGGGGTCATTGCGAAATTCTCAGTCAGCCCTGCACCTGTCAGTCTTTCGGCATCAAGAAGGTCAAAGATAGTGCGTTTTTCGGTATGATCGGGACAGGCAGGGTATCCCGGAGCGGGCCTGATCCCCCTGTATTTTATCTTCAGAAGATCGTCGATGCTCAGGTCCTCATCAGTGGAATAACCCCAGTATTTCTTACGGACAATTTCGTGAAGATACTCTGCTGCAGCTTCAGCAATACGGTCACTGAGGATCCTTATCATGATCAGGGCATAATCATCATCCCTGTAATCCTTCAAGGCCTCATTATCGAGTGTTGCAGTTACAACAAATGCCCCGATATAGTCCGTTATCCCGGCCGATTCGGGCGCAATAAAATCGGAAAGCGATAGGTTGGGAACTCCTTTTTCCTTCTGCTCCTGGTTTCTCAGGAACCTGAAGAATGTTTTAACTTCATTTTTATTCTTACCGTTCAGAACCCTTACATCATCACCGCTTGAAACAGCCGGAAACAGTCCAAAAACTCCATTGGCCTTCAGAAGCTTTCTATCAATAATTTCCTTAAAATAGGTTTGCCCATCATTAAAGAGCTTTTTAGCTTCTTTCCCCTTTACAGGATCCCCGAAGATTGAAGGGTATTTTCCCGGCAGCTTCCAGGCAAAGAAAAAGTAAGTCCAGTCGATATATTTTGCGAGTACATTGAGATCAAATTCTTCGATTAAATGAAGTCCCGGCTTTAAAGGCGGATGTATTCTTACCGATCTCCAGTTGGTAAACAGCCTGTTCTTACGCGCCTCATCCAGGATGAGTAGTTTTTTGTCTGACTTCCTGGAATTGTGATCATCAAGCATCTTATTATATTTCTCCCTGATGGCATTGATATAATCAGAATTGTTTTCCCGGAGAAGTGATGAAAGTACTCCTGCTGCTTTTGAAGCATCCTTCACATGAACCACGGTTTTTGAATATGCAGGTGCAATTTTAACCGCCGCATGGATCTCGGAAGTCGTTGCCCCGCCTATAAGAAGGGGCAGCTCAACTTTTCTCCTCTGCATCTCCGATGCTACAAGAACCATCTCTTCGAGCGATGGGGTAATTAGTCCGCTGAGCCCTATGAAATCAGCCTTTTCTTTGATTGCCGTGTCGATTATTTTGTCAGCGGGTACCATTACTCCAAGATCGATTACCTCGTAGTTATTGCACGACAGGACCACTCCTACAATATTTTTGCCTATATCATGAACATCTCCCTTAACTGTTGCAAGAAGTATTTTTCCTGCGGTTTTCTTTTTCTCACCCTCGCTCTCTTTTTCAATATACGGAGACAGAACCGCAACAGCCTTTTTCATCACCCTTGCACTTTTTACAACCTGGGGAAGGAACATCTTGCCTGAACCGAAAAGGTCGCCAACTTCATTCATTCCTCCCATAAGCGGACCTTCGATAACTTCAATCGAACGCCTGAATAAAGGACGGGCTTCTTCAATATCGTTTTCAATAAATTCATCCAGTCCCCGTTTGAGTGAATGCCTTATGCGCTCCAGGACAGGAAGTGAGCGCCATTCATCTGCCTTCTCTTCCTTTTTGCCTTCATTCTTTAACCCCTCGGCAAATTTTACAAGCCTATCAGTGGCGTCTTTACGGCGGTTCAGCACAACATCTTCAGTCAGCTGAAGAAGATCAGGGGAAATTTCACTGTAAACCTGAAGCATGCCTGGATTGACTATGCCCATATCAAGCCCGGATTTTACAGCATGATAGAGGAATACCGAATGTATTGCTTCGCGCACTTTGTCAATTCCCCGGAATGAGAATGAGAGGTTGCTTATGCCGCCGCTGATTTTGGCATGCGGTAGGTTCAGCTTTATCCATTCCGCTGCTTTTAAGAAATTGACTGCATAGTTATTGTGCTCTTCAATACCTGTCGCAATAGCCAGCACATTGGGATCAAATATTATATCTTCAGGAGGAAAGCCTGCTTTTTCACAAAGAATATGGTAAGATCTTCCGGCTACCTCAATTCTTTTTTCAAAGGTATCAGCCTGTCCCTTTTCATCGAAAAGCATTACGACAGCAGCTGCCCCATATTTCCTGATTTTACGGGCATGGTCAAGGAATACTTTTTCTCCCTCCTTCAGGCTGATCGAATTGATAACCGATTTACCCTGAATGCACTTCAGTGCCGACTCAATGACACTCCATCTTGATGAGTCTATCATAAGAGGCAGCTTTGCAATATCCGGTTCGGACATTATGAGGTTGACGAATTTAACCATTGCTTTCTCCGAATCAAGCATTGCCTCGTCCATGCAGATGTCGATGATCTGGGCACCACCTTCAACCTGGGTCCTTGCTATTGCAAGAGCCTCATCATATTTTTCCTCTTTTATAAGACGTGCAAATTTGATCGACCCTGAAACATTTGTACGCTCACCGATATTGACAAAGTTTGTCCGGGGAGTTATTGTCAGCGCTTCAAGCCCGCTGAGTCTTGTATACCTTGGTATTTCAGGTCTTATCCGCGGCTTATGCTGTTTTGCCTTTTCTGCAATTTTACAGATATGCACCGGGGTTGTTCCGCAGCAGCCTCCAATTATATTCACCCACCCTTCCTTCATGTATTCTTCAGCAACTGAAGCCATGAATTCAGCAGGCTGGTCGTACTCTCCGAACTGGTTCGGCAGCCCGGCATTCGGATGAGCTGAAACATAAAATCCTGCTTTTGCAGAGAGTTCCTGAATGTATGGTCTCAGCTGTTCGGCCCCAAGGGCGCAGTTCAATCCGACACTGAAGAGGGGAAAATGCGAAACAGATATCAGGAATGCTTCCAGCGTCTGTCCTGTAAGCGTCCTGCCGCTGGCATCTGTTATTGTACCGGATACCATTACGGGCAGGCGGATCCCTCTTTCCTCAAAAACCGAATCAATTGCAAAAAGTGCTGCTTTGCAGTTCAGGACATCAAATACAGTTTCCACCAGGAGGATATCCGCTCCGCCGTCGATAAGTCCCCTGGTCTGTTCCGAATAAGCATCAGCCAGCTGGTTAAATGTTACGGCCCTGGCACCGGGGTCATTTACATCGGACGACATTGAAGCAGTGCGGTTCGTCGGACCAAGGGTGCCTACAATAAAATGACTTTCAGGCTTTTCCGAATTTTCAAATTGAGTTATTGCCTTTTCAGCCAGCTTTGCTGACTGAAAATTCATCTCATAAACCTGGTCCTCCATGCTGTAATCAGCCATAGAGATTCTGTTTGCATTGAATGTATTTGTGGTTATCAGGTCCGCACCTGCCTCAAGATACTCTTTATGTATATTCAGGATTATCTCCGGCTTTGTTAAAGACAGAATATCATTATTCCCTTTAAGGGGCTTTGGATGATCCCTGAATTGTTCACCGCGAAAATCAGCCTCCTGAAGCTTATGCTTCTGGATCATAGTCCCCATTGCACCATCGAGGATAAGGATTCGGTGTTGAATAATATCGTTTAAAGAAATTCTCACAATTATAGTATTTTCCAATTTGTTGATATCTTTCATCTTCTTCCGCTTATTCTTCACTCCCTTTAGGGGGTTGGGGGTCAAGCCTCCCTCCCGAAGGGTTGGGGGGTTGATTTTTCTTCCCGTATTTACTATAAAAACATCCATGCCGGTCAATTGTTCTCTTAACCCGTAAAGAGTCTCAAGGTTAACAACTCCGATTACATATTTGTATAATTTACTGCTAAAGTATTCCGATACATCTTTTAATCCAAATAATTTTCTGTCCTTTTCATTCCTGTATCTCAGGTAAATTTCCAGCTTGTAGTTCCTTGTATAGTTCGAAACGGTTCCCTGCTGGTATTTCTTGTACTCATATTTATAACCATATGAATTTGCTGAAATATCCGACAGGACGGCGCTACCGGTTGCATGACCTCCTGCCCCCTTGCCGCTGAAGAACTGCTTGTCGGCAAATGCAGCTTCGGTGATCACCCCGTTATATTCATTATCGACATTGTAAAGGTATTTATCGGATGAAATAAACCTGGGTAGAACAAAGCTTGTAATTGTGTTTCCGCTTGTTTTTCCAACATAAGGTACCAGCTTGATCTTTAATCCTTTCTCCCTGGCATACCTTATATCAAACGTCGAGATCCTGTTTATTCCGTAATGGAAAACCTCGTCCGGATCGAGGAACAGGCCATATGCATGACCAGTTATTATGCACAGCTTGTACTTTGCATCCCATCCTTCAACATCGAGGGTGGGATCAGATTCTGCAAATCCTTTTTCCTGGGCTTCCTTCAGGGCAATATCATACGGTTTGCCTTCATTATGCATCTTTGTAAGGACATAATTTGTGGTTCCGTTCAGGATCCCACGCAATGAATGCAGCAGCTCATTATCATAATATTCTTCAAGATTCCGGATTATTGGTATGCTTGCACCTGCAGAGGCTTCATACAAAAGCGAGACATGATACTTCTCCTGCAGGTCTACCAGCTCTTTAAAATGTTTTGCCACCATCACTTTATTGGCACTGACCACATTTTTCCCGTTCTTCATTGCGGTGGTCACGATATTGAATGCCTCGTCTGCATCATCAATAAGCTCAACCACGAGGTTGATTGATGGATCGTTAAGGATATCGTTCTTTTCGAATGTGAAGTTCGACATTGGTATTCTTCTCTTCTTGTTCCGGTCCTTTACGCAGATCCGCACGATGTCGGCTTTGAATCCGCTGCTGCTGTTCAGTACATCATGCAGTCCCTGTCCGACGCAACCATATCCGAACAGCCCTATTTTTAATTTTTCCCTTGTCATAATATCTGATTAAATGCCTGTTCAAAATCATAAATAATATCATCAATATGCTCAATGCCAACGGATACCCTGAAGAGACCCGGATCAATTCCGGCGGCAAGCAACTCTTCTTTTGACAGCTGCGAGTGGGTAGTTGTTGCAGGCTGTATAATCAGAGTCTTTGCATCTCCCATGTTTGCCAGGTGGCTAACCAGCCTGAAAAATTCAACAAGCTTTACTGCTTTATCCTTGTCTGCCTTCAGTACGAAACTCAGAACACCTCCGGGTCCTCTGGGAAGGTATTTCTTTGCCAATTCATAATAAGTATTTCCGGGAAGTCCGGGATAATTTACCTTTTCAACCATTGGATGTGCTTCAAGCCATCGGGCAAGTGCAAGTGTGTTCTCAATATGTCTCTCCATCCTGAGCGATAAGGTCTCAAGTCCCTGAATAAGTAAAAATGAGTTAAAGGGGCTTATTGAAGGACCAATGTCCCGCAATCCTTCAACCCGCGCTTTTACGATAAATGGTATATTTCCTGCTGGAGAGGACTGTGAAAAGAGATCGCCGAAAACAATCCCATGATAACCTTCTGCAGGTTCTGTAAAAACAGGAAATCTCCCGTTGTTCCAGTTGAAATTGGCTCCGTCAACAATTACTCCTCCAATGCTTGTTCCATGTCCACCAATCCATTTTGTAGCAGACTCAGTAACAATATTTGCCCCGTAATCTATCGGCCGAAACAGGTAACCGCATGCACCGAAGGTATTGTCAACCACGAGCGGTACTCCATTTTCTGAGGCAATTTTTGAAAAAGCCTTAAAATCCGGGATTTCAAATCCCGGATTACCTATGGTTTCAACATAAATTGCTTTGGTGTTCTCATCAATTAGTTTTTCGAATGATTCCGGATTCAGATCTTTTGCGAATCGTGCCTCGATCCCGAAGCCGGCAAAAGTCACTTTGAACTGGTTATGGGTTCCCCCGTAGAGAAAAGGGGAGGTGACAAAATTATCTCCATTTCTCATTATGGTCGTAAGAGTAATAAATTGAGCCGCATGTCCGGATGAAACTGCCAGAGCTGCTGCTCCGCCTTCAAGAGCTGCCACTCTTTTTTCAAATACCTCAGTGGTAGGATTCATCATACGGGTATAAATATTCCCCGGTTCCGACAGATTAAAAAGATCTGCAGCATGCTTTGCATTTTTAAAAACATATGATGATGTCTGGTACAGAGGAACAGCTCTCGACAAGGTCTCTTTATCGGGCTGATGGCCTGCATGTACCTGAAGTGTTTCAAATTTTAAGTTATGGTTGTTCATAATGTTGAGTTTTATTTGTTATTTTTTTCCGACCCCCTTTTTATTTCCCCCAAGGGGGAAAGGATGAATTGACTCCTTCCCTGTGGGGGAAGGTTGGGAAGTGGGTAATCCCTTATGATCCGGTGATTAAATATTTGATTGTTTCCAGATCGGAATCCCTACCAACCCATGCCCATAGGCAGAAACCACAGGATAGAGTTTTGTTGAATCGAATGCATAGTTTTCATTGTTCCAGTGTTTATTTTTATCATCTCCCGTTTTTCCGGGATTAGGTTTTGGCACCTTTCTCCGTCCGTCAGCTGACAGGCAGGTTGGTTGCCAGGGTTTCACAGAGCCTAATCTCTCCGCCCTTCTTAATAAAAATCAAACAACCTTAAAAGGAAGGAATATTTGATTTGTGACTGCAAATGTATGAATGATTTTGGAAAATGCAAAAAAAAAGCTCCCAACTCCTTTTAGCATGCCCTCAACCCCTTTTTTGTTTGCCCCCAAACCCCCTGCCTACCGGCAGGCAGGTCTAAAGGGGGCTTTTTAAAAACCACGGCTTTAAAGCCGTGGTTAACAGATAACTACGCTTCAGGGCTTTAGCCCTTGTAGTTTTTCTTGAATTAATAGATCCCTAAAGGGGGTTGGGGGCGAAACAATAGAGCAATATTTAATTTACTTTTGCATTAAATCATTGTTTAGCTAATGCAGAATAACTTTACAATCTATAACAGTCTTTCAAGACAGAAAGAATTATTCGAGCCCCTTCATCCGCTATTTGTCGGTCTATATGTCTGCGGCCCTACAGTATATAGCGATCCTCATCTCGGCCATTCAAGACCTGCAATAACTTTCGATCTGCTTTACAGGTATCTGTTACATCTGGGGTATAAAGTCAGATATGTCCGTAATATTACGGATGTCGGTCATCTGGTTAATGATGCCGATGAAGGTGAGGATAAGATAGAAAAAAAAGCACGTCTTGAACATCTTGAACCAATGGAAGTGGTACAGAATTACCTGAACACCTACCACAGGAACATGGATCAGCTCAATACCCTTAAGCCATCAATTGAACCGAGAGCATCAGGACATATTATTGAGCAACAGGAATTCATTAAGCATCTGCTTGACAAAGGCTACGCATACGAGGCAAATGGTTCAGTCTATTTTGATGTGATCAGGTATAACAGCAAATACAACTACGGAAAGCTTTCAGGCAGGGTTCTTGAGGAGCTTCAGTCCAATACCCGGGAGCTTGAAGGTCAGAGCGAAAAGCATAACTCTTTTGATTTTTCATTGTGGAAAAAGGCGACACCGGAACACCTTATGAAATGGCCTTCGCCATGGAGTGAAGGATATCCGGGATGGCATCTTGAATGCTCGGCAATGAGTGTAAAATACCTTGGAGAAGTTTTTGACATTCATGGAGGAGGAATGGATCTCCAGTTCCCTCATCACGATTGCGAAATTGCGCAATCAACGGCAGCACTTGGGAGAGAGTCGGTGAGATATTGGATGCACAATAATATGATCACCATAAATGGTCAGAAGATGGCTCGTTCACTGGGAAACTTCATTACTCTCGATCAGTTTTTCAGTGGTGATCATGAGATGCTTGAACGACCATATAGTCCGATGACTGTCAGGTTTTTTATACTTCAGGCTCATTACCGTAGTACCGTCGATTTCTCAAACGAAGCTCTGCAGGCTGCCGAAAAAGGATTTCAGAGGCTGTTCAAGGGCATTGAGACCCTTAAAAAACTAAAACCTTCTGATGTTTCGACTGTTGATATAAACGAACTCCGAAAAAAATGCTATGCTGCAATGGACGATGACCTGAACAGTCCAGTGTTGCTTTCGCATCTTTTTGAAGGAGTAAAGAATATCAATTCAGTTAATGATGGAAGTGAAAAGCTGAACAGCTCTGATATTGATTCGTTGAAAAACCTGTTCAGCACTTTTGTTTTTGATATTCTTGGACTGAGGGATGAATCAGAAGGTAAAAACGATGAAAAGCTGACAGGGGAGTTGATGAAGATAATAATTGATTTAAGGCAGGAGGCAAAAAACAAGAAGGATTTCGGCACTTCCGACAAGATAAGGGAGGAGTTGAAAGAAGCCGGAGTGATCCTGAAGGATAAGAAAGAGGGTGCGGAATGGGAGGTTGAAAACTAGGATTCAGGAAAGAGATTACCCCCCAAGCTCCTCTCCTTCGGGAGACTGACGGTGAGTTGGTTATTAAGCTCCCCTCCTGGGAGAGCCTGCCCCGCTTAGGCGGGGGGCTGGGGGTGGGTTGGCTTTAAAGCTCCCCTCCTTCGTGAAGGCTGACGGTGAGTTGGTTATTAAGCTCCCCTCCTGGGAGAGCCTGCCCCGCTTAGGCGGGGGCTGACGGTGAGTTGGGTTTAAAGCTCCCCTACTTCGTGAAGGCTGACGGTGAGTTGGTTATTAAGCTCCCCTCCTGGGAGGGGCTGACGGTGAGTTGGGTTTAAAGCTCCCCTCCTGGGAGGGGCTGGGGGTGGGTTAATAATATTACAATGGCCAAAAAACTTAAAATAATCCCATATAACTCCAATCTTAAAGAACTGGCAAGCGAATTAAGAAAAAAAATGACTCTTTCTGAAGTTTTACTGTGGAATGAATTAAAGCGCAAGCAAATACTTGGTTATGACTTTGACCGTCAACGGCCCATAAATAACTATATAGTGGATTTCTATTGCAAAGAATTGAAACTTGCGATTGAGATTGATGGAAATACACACATTTATAGAGATGATTATGATGATGAGAGGCAAAGGAATCTTGAAAAACTTGGAGTACATTTTTTAAGGTTTGAGGATATTGAGGTAAAAAAGAGTATGTCAAATGTTCTAAGAGTGATTGAAGACTGGATTGAAAAGAATAAACCCACCCCCAACCCCCTTCACTTCGTTCAGGGCTGGCTCTCCCAAGAGGGGAGCCAAGAATATAAACCCACCCCCAGCCCCTCCCAGGAGGGGAGCCAAAAACAGAAACCCATCCCTAACCCTTCCAGGGAGATGAACCAGAAACAGAAACCCACCCCCAACCCCTCCCAGGAGGGGAGCCAAGAGCATAAATCCAACCCCAGACCCTCCCAGGAGGGGAGCCTTACAAACTACAGCTCTTCCGTAATCTCCATCGGCTCCGTTCTTCTCGGAGGTAATAACCCTGTCCGTATTCAGTCAATGACCAACACCGATACCATGGATACCCGGGCTTCTGTAGCCCAGTGCATCAGAATAATTGAGGCAGGGGCAGATTTTGTAAGGCTGACTGCTCAGGGTATCAGGGAAGCCGAAAACCTTGCGAACATTAAATCGGAGCTGCGGAAGGCCGGATTTGACACTCCTCTGATTGCAGATATACATTTTAATCCGTCTGCTGCTGAGCTTGCTGCCAGGATAGTGGAAAAGGTGAGGATCAATCCCGGTAACTATGCTGATAAAAGGGCATCATTCCAAAAGATCGAGTTTTCAGATAAAGAAAATGATGAAGAACTTGAAAGAATACATTCAAGACTGCTGCCGCTGATAAGTATTTGCCATGAAAATGAAACTTCTGTCCGGATAGGCGTCAATCATGGCTCATTGTCTGACAGGATAATGTCACTTTATGGCAATACGCCTGAAGGCATGGCTTTATCGGCGATGGAATTTATAAGAATCTTCAGGGCTGAGAATTTCCACAGGCTTGTTCTGTCAATGAAGTCTTCAGACACAGGGGTCATGATCAGGGCAACAAGACGGCTGACAGAAATGATGACCGGTGAAGGATTCGCTTACCCTCTTCATCTCGGCGTTACTGAGGCCGGCGAAGGTGAGGACGGAAGGATCAGATCGGCTGCAGGCATCGGGGCACTTCTTTCGGAAGGTATAGGTGATACAATAAGAGTTTCATTGTCAGAACCACCTGAAAATGAGATTCCTGTTGCAAAGGAGATATTGCATTTCCTGGCAGGTTCTGCCCGACGCGTCACAGAGCCGGCTGAAACTCTCAGTTTCAAGACGCATGGGAAGCCTTATAAACCGGAAGTCCTTACAAATGATAATGGAATTATCAGAAATGAAGGCGGAAATCCATGTAATTACAATGTAATTACATTCACAAATCACTCACAACCAATAATTAAGAATCATCAGGATGATAAAATCGTACTGAATGCCGTTTTTGATGAGGATGATCCTGAAAAGCTCGCTATTGATTCTGCTTCATTGATCGGGAAATACTTTATAACTAAACAGGCTGACGCTATTTGCATCTCGAACAGGGGAAAGGTACAGGGTGATAAGCTGAAGGAACTCTCTTTCTCAATCCTTCAGGCAACAGGAGCAAGAATAACCAGGGTAACTTATCTTTCATGCCCCACCTGCGGACGTACCAGATTTGATCTGCAGGAAGCAGTTAAAAAAGTGAAGGCAGTAACAGGTCATCTTAATGGTCTGAAGATTGCTGTTATGGGATGTATTGTTAACGGTCCGGGTGAAATGGCAGATGCTGATTATGGATATGTAGGTGCAGCAAACGGAAAGGTTCACATTTACAGGGGGATGGATCCGGTATTGAAAAATGTACCTCAGGAGACAGCTGCGGAGGAATTGCTGAAGCTTATTGAGAGAGATCAGAAAGACAAAGATTAGAGGCTGCCCACCACCTCCCTCCCGACCAAGTCGGGAGTACTCCTCCTCTCAAAAGGAGGGGTGTCATGCCCGAAGGATCATGACGGGGTGGTTCAAACACTTTTGAAACAGTTTTATATAAACCATTAACGTCACTGACTAACCAGCTATTTTATCACCCAAACCTGAAATCCAGCTGTTTCTTCTGCATATCAGCCTTCATGACCTCGACTTTAACCCTGTCTCCCAATGTATAAAGCTTTCCTGTGGATCGGCCCCTGATACAGTAATTTTCTTCATCATACTCGTAGAAATCGTCTGCCAGGTCTCTCACACTTACCATTCCCTCGCACTGATTCTCGATGATCTCCACATAAATCCCCCATTCAGTAACTCCTGAAATAACCCCGTCGAAGACCTGACCCAATTTGTCGCTCATGAATTCCACCTGCTTGTACTTTACTGAAGCCCTTTCAGCTTCATTTGCAAGCCTTTCCATCTTCGACGAGTGATCGCACAGTTTTTCATATTTCTCCTTACTGCCCGGATTTTCCTTATCAAGGTAAGCTGTCAGAAGTCTGTGAACCATCATATCGGGATAGCGTCTGATCGGAGAAGTGAAATGCGTATAATATTTAAAGGCAAGTCCGTAATGCCCTATATTATCTGTTGAATAGACAGCCTTGGCCATTGCCCGAAGAGCGATAGTCTCAATAATATTCTGTTCGCTCCTGCCGGCAACCTCTTTCATCAACCTGTTCATTGCCTTAGGCAGATTGTTTTCGTCCGCAGTAAGCTTATACCCGAACCGCGTAATAAACTGCCTGAAGTTGCTGATCTTTTCTGGATCGGGCTTGTCATGGACCCTGTAAACAAAAGTCTTTCCCCTGAGCTGTTTGCCAACATACTCTGCAACCTTCCTGTTAGCAAGGAGCATAAACTCCTCGATAAGCTGGTTTGCAGTGCCCATGTCGCGGAACCTTACGCCAAGTGGTTTTCCATCATCATCAAGATCGAACTGGACCTCAACCCGCTCAAAGGAGAAAGCGCCGAAGGCAAATCTTTTTGTCCTAAGCTGCTGTGCAAGCCTGTGCAGGACCAGTATCTGATCCTTCATTTCTCCATCACCGGTATCTATAACATACTGTGTTTCGCTGTATGAAAATCTCTTGTCAGAATTGATGATTGTTCTTCCAAACCATTCATTCAGAACCTCCGAGTTGTCATTAAGCTCAAAAACAGCTGAATACGTAAGCTTATCCTCTGAAGGGTTCAGTGAACAAATATTATTTGAAAGTCTTTCAGGAAGCATCGGGACCACCCTGTCGACCAGGTACACTGATGTCGCCCTTTGCTTTGCTTCTTCTTCTGTAAGCGAACCCGGCTTTACATAATGAGTCACATCGGCAATATGAACTCCTACTTCCCAGTTGCCGTTTGCAAGCTGTTGCATTGACAGGGCATCGTCAAAATCACGGGCATCAGCAGGATCGACAGTGAATGTGGGAATATTCCGGAAATCCCTTCTCTCCTTAATGTCAGCTTCGGTGATCCCGCTCAGAATCTTTTCAGCATCATTTTCAACTTCCTCTGTAAACTGGTAAGGCAGTTCAAATTCCGCAAGGATGGCATGCATTTCCGTCGAGTGCAAACCTGGATCACCAAGCACATTGATTATTTCAGCGACCGGGTTTTTTGATTTTGGATTCCATTCAGTGACGCGGGCGACAGCCTTTTGTCCCTGTTTTGCCCCATTGAGCTTCGAGGTCGGAATATAGAGATCGAAAGGCATGTTTTTATTATCGGGCATAAGGAATGCGAAATTGGGCATTATCTCAACAGTACCTACAAATGTGGTCCTCCAGCGTTCAATTATCTCAACGACTTCCCCCTCCGGCCTTGCCCCTTTTCTCCTGGCATAGAGCCAGACCTTCACTTTGTCGCCATGCAAAGCCGTGTTAAGATTTCTTGCAGAGACAAATACATCATCCTCCATATCGTCGGAGGAGATAAAACCATAACCCATCCTGGTCATGTCGACTGTCCCTGTAATATAAATCCTCTCGCCGGATCCGGTATTGTACTTATTCTTCTCGTTCTCCTTCTCCTTCTCCTTCCCCTTGCCCTTTCCCTTCTTGCTCATAATTTTTGGTTTTTGCGAAGGTAAGAAAATGAACCATTTATTTTAATACATTTGCCTGTTAAAATGACATCCTGTGATAACCTTTAAATCAGTTTACAATCATTCTCCCAACATCATAACAAGAAAAACGGGAAGTGAATATGTCCTTGTCCCTGTGGCAAATAACATAGTTGACATGAACAGTGTTTATACCCTGAACGAATCAGGCGCATATATCTGGGAGCTGGTTGACGGGAAACGAAACCTTGAAGAGATCATCGATAAACTCACTGAAGAATATGACATTGATCGTAACTCAGCAGAGAAAGATGTCTTTTCATTCATTAACAATATGAGTAATTATCTCATCATCAATATTTAATATAATATTTTCATAAATTAACCGTTATTCTTCAGAGTCGCTTATTGTATTAAATTAATTTACTCTGAAGATTGCAAAATACTGTTAGTTATAGCGGAAGCAGCCTGGGTTTTTATTACATGCAGAAACAACCAGAGATCAGAATGAGAAACTATAATCTGAGAATAGCCGGCTATAATATAAGGCTCGAGTCTGGGGAAGACGGGCCTGAGCTGGTACCTTCTCCGAGGTTCAGAAATAATATAGTCCATAATCAGGAATATGATGTCCGCATAAGGGTGCATCATGGAAGCCTCAGGCCGGTTGAGGACGCCGAGAGATTATTTGTTGCACCGTATGTTGTCGAAAAAAATGGTTATAAAATAACCAGGAACGATAATTTCTGGAGTGTTTACAAGCAGAACGGAGATTTGCTTATCATTACAAACTTCCCTGATTCTCCCTCGAAAAAAGCAACTCTTAAGTTTTCCCTTGAACTAAGGGAATGGGATCTTTATATTGAAAATGCAGGATGGGAAACCGATCCGATGGAGTATCCGCTTGATGGTCTGATCCTTTACTACCTTACTGCAATAAATACCGATATAATGATCCACGCGTCGGGCGTGTATTACAATGGCCGCGGATATCTGTTCAGCGGTGTATCAGGAAAAGGCAAAACCACCATAGCATTGGTGTGGGACAATATAGGCGCCCAGGTCATTCACGACGACAGGCTTATCATCAGAAATGATAAAGGTGTTTTCAGGATGTTCAATACTCCTGTTTATAAAAATGACGTGCCCCGCAATGCTCCGATCGACAGAATCTTCCTGATCGGGCATGGCGATGAGAACATAATAACTCCTGTAAGGGAGGCTTCAGCAGTAAGCATGGTTGTTTCAAACTGCATTCAGCACAATTACAGCCCTGACATGATTGCCCGTTTTCTCGGATCTGTTTCCATGATGTGTTCAAAGATCCCGGTGGCAACACTCTCTTTCAGACCCGACAGGAGCATCATAGAATATATTCTCAGGAATGAGTAAGGATCACCTGTCTTATACAATCTTAAAAGATATCGGATTCAGTCTTCTTGATGAAGGAAAGACCATCAGTGTCAAAGCAGAAGGGATAAGCATGTATCCGTCGATAAAGTCGGGTTCAGTGATCTTTATCGAACCCTTAAAACAGGGGACTGAACCTGCCCGCGGAGAGATCATCGCCTGGAAAAAAGAGTCAGGTATTGTTGTTCACAGGCTTGTAAGTACTTTTATTACAAAACACCAGAAGTTTTATGTCACAAGAGGCGACAGCAGTCTGGCTGAGGATGAACCTGTTCTTCTTGAGCAGATAGCAGGCAGAGTGGTCAGGGTCGAAAACCCTGATGGGAAATCAGTTTCTCCCGGAAAATACATCAATAAAAAACCAAATTACAGCCGTAACCGGTTTTTGGTCAGAATTATTTCGCAATTTTACAAAATCAAAAGAGTGTTTAATGTCCCTGCGGATATTAAAAAAAAGTAAAATCCATTAACCGCAGAGGTCGCTAAGTTATAGCGCAAAGATCGCAAAGAATTGATAATAATGGATTTATCTTTGCGTACTTTGCAGGAACTTTGTGTGCTTTGCGGTTAAAATGAACCTTTTTAACGACCACATTGTAGCATTAAACCGGTATGAAAAGTAAAATCGCACTCTTCAGGAAGGCCCTTAACCTGGTCTGGGACAGCGCTCCCGGATGGGCGACCGTGAATATAGTGATCTCTGTTCTCCAGAGCTTTCTGCCCCTTGTTCTCGTGTGGCTGATAAAGCTTCTTATTGACGAAATTACACAGGCCGTTTCAACAGGTTCTGCTGCAAATATAATTACGCTGATAATCGCCGTGGTTGTAGTTTACTTCCTTGATGAGGTCTCAACCGACACCGGAAATTATGTCCGCAATAAGCAATCAGTGAAGCTTGAAGGATATATGTACGGACTTCTGCATTCCAAAGCTGTACGGCTCGACCTGATCAACTTTGAGCACCCGGGATATTATGACTGTCTTTCCAGGGCAACATCTGAAGCACCTTGGCGGCCCAACAATATTCTGAATAATATTGTTTCAATGTTCCGCGGGCTACTTTCACTGTTACTTATGGCGGGACTGCTGATCACACTTCACTGGGGAGTAGCTCTTCTTCTGGTGGTGGTAAATATTCCGGGCATCTGGCTGAGACTTCATTATGCAGATATCCTTTATAATTTTCAGAGGGAACGGACGCCTGAAGCACGGAAATCCGCTTATTTCAGCTGGCTTCTTACCGGCGACAGGCCCTCAAGAGAGATCAGGCTTTTCGGACTTGGCAATTATTTCATTTCACTCTTTAAACAGTCATTTAACCGGCAGAAAGAAGAAGAACTCAATATAATAAGAAAAAGAACCCTCATCGAGCTGGTCTCGGATGCAGTTAAAGCATCAGCAATCCTTGTTCTGCTTATAATAATTGCACGTCAGACCATCAGCGGAAAGCTGACACTCGGCCAGATGGCAATGTTCCTTCTCGCTTTCAGGCAGGGAATGACATACATCAAGGACCTGTTCAGTTCACTTGCAGGCCTTTACGAAGACGGATTATTCATCGGTGATACTTTCGAGTTCCTCGATCTTAAGGAAAATGTAATTGCCCAATCCCCTGTAACAATTCCTGCTGACCTGAAATCAGATATAAGCGTGGAGAGTCTGTCATTCACATATCCCGGAAATCAGCATCCTACTGTGGACAATATCTCCTTCAGGATAAAAAAAGGTGAGATTGTTGCCCTTGTGGGACCGAACGGGGCAGGGAAGAGCACACTTGTGAGACTGCTTGCACGGCTTTATGATCCCGACTCAGGGATTGTTAAATGGGATGGGAATGATATCAGGACAATGGATCCTGATGAATACAGGAAATTTTTCTCAGTAGTCTTCCAGGATTTCATGCTTTATAACCTTTCGGCTGGTGAAAACATAAGAATGGGCAACATTGAAACAAAAGATATCGGCAGTAAGATAAAAAATGCTGCTTCGTCAGCCGGTGTCGACGATTTGTTAAACAATCTTCCCAAGGGTTATGACACTGTTATCGGTACACTTTTTGACGACAGCCGTGAGCTCAGCTGGGGCGAGTGGCAGAAAATTGCCCTTGCCAGAGCTCTTTTCAGGCAGGCTCCGGTACTGATCCTCGATGAACCTTCAAGCTCACTTGATGCCGATACCGAATATGAGATATTCAGCAAGTTCAGGGAAATTGTCAACGGACGGACTTCAATCCTTATAACCCACCGCTTTACCAATGTAACTCTTGCCGACAGGATAATCGTACTCGAAAACGGAGCGATCACCGAAACAGGAACACACGGTGAGCTGATGAAAAAGAAGGGAAGGTATTACGAAATGTACATTAAACAGACAGCAAGATCCTAAGAAGCTAAAACTTCGCGTAACGTCTTTTTAAACTCAGAGTCACTCATTGGCTAAATTTTTTCCTTCTTTTACCCGCTTTTATTCAATCCTGGTCCTGCCATTCGTCCCTAAACACCTTTTTCCCCCGTTTTAAAAATTTCAGTTTCAAAAACAGGTGCAAAAAAGTACCAATCAGAGCAAAATAGTACCAATATTGATTTGTTGCAAAATATTTCTAAAAGATTCCAGAAACTTTTAGGAAAATAGTTTGTTTTTGTGATTAATTTTATTATATTTATAATGTGACTGTCAGTGTGCTAACTGAAATTTTACTTGTAATGACCAGGATTAACAGAGAAAATCTGAAAGTCAGGATTCTTAGGCTGGCTGATTTAAAGAGCACCGGTTCTCCTGACGATTTAGCCTTCAGGCTTGGAATAAGCAAGAGGTCCGTAAAGAGGATCGTGAGTGAAATCAGGGATGATGGACTCAAGATAAAGTATTGTCATTTAAGAAATTCCTATGTTACAGAAAAAGGATACAATTAGAATGTATAGGTTTCCAATTTCAATCCTGTCGGGCACAACTCGCTGCGTCAATCCTTGTGCTTGACTTTCTCCGTGCTAAACGGTGGGTCGCCCTGACCCTGTCCCCGGGAGTGAGCTGATTTTCTTCCGGGGGCTTTTTTTATGTATTATGTATTATGTTATATGTATTATGTTATATGTATTATGTTATATGTATTATGTTATATGTATTATGTTATATGTATTATGTTATATGTATTATGTTATTAATCATTCTGTTATTAATCATTCTGTTATGGACGCTAAGGAAATGCTTAAAAGGACAAAAGAATTTGGATATGATTGTATTGATTTAAGCTCTTCACTATTGGGGAGTTACTTAAAAAATCATGTCAGAGGTCAGCTAATAAGATGTTCAACATCTGTAAGTTCAAACTACAGAGCTGCAAGATTGGGACAGAGTAAGGCGGCTTTTATAGCAAAGATCAGTATCTGTATTGAAGAAGCTGATGAATCATTAATGTGGCTTGAATTAATCTATGATAAAAGCGTTTTATCCGAAAGATATAATGAAGAATTAAACCGTATAACCAAAGAAGCTTCAGAACTAACTTCTATTTTAATTTCAACCCGGAAAACACTAAGTCAAAATAATAAATAATACATCGCCGATCGTACATAATACATTACTTGGGGAATGTCCTGTCGTGAGCTTCAAGGAGAATGTCAAAGTAACCTTCAGTTATCATCACCGAATCGGAGGGATTTAAAATGTTTTTGGCCTTAAAATAGAAGTCACCCCTCAGATTACCTTGTTCGGTTCCGAGTATTCTGAATCGTCCCGCGACAGCCTCATAGGTTTTCGACTGGCCCCCATTGAGCTCGACAATATATTGAGCGGTGAATTCCGGAAAGCTGAAAATGACTTTTGTGAAGGTATCGTCGTATGCCTCGATAAGGAATGAGTGCCTGTCGTGATTATAGACCTGATATTCGTAACCGGTCTTCTGGCTGTTAACATAATCGGTGTATTTGTCGGCACTGCCGGTGAAAGAGAAATACTGTCCATCGATTTTTGCATCGAGAAGCTGGTTTTTTGAGGGCTCATCGTCGCAGGAAAAGATAAAAAAGAAGGTAAATAATATAAAGCACAACTTTTCCATCGGAGGTTGTTTAATATAAAACTGCAGATCATGGAATAATATTATAATTCTCCGGCTTAAAAGCCGGAGCTATAGCATGCCGGAGCTATAGCATGCCGGAGCTATAGCATGCCGGAGCTATGGTATAGATGGGTGATCGGTGAGATATGTCGGGTATAGTGGCCTGACTCCTCCGGCTTGAAAGCCGGAGTCATAGCATGCCGTAGTCAGGGCATGTTATCCACTAACTCCGCCTTTTAAGGCGGAGTTAGCCAGGCAAATATGATCCGGGCTTTAGCCCTTATATTTGGAGAAATTGTTTTTCATTATAAGTTCATCGCATTCTTCGTCCCAGGTTTTGGTCCTGTGGTGCTCCTCCTGGTTTTTGATATATTCTCTGACTCTATCCAGATGTGACTCACTTACTGAAACACCATAATATTCATCAGCCCACTCAAACTTAGGTTTCATAAGTTGGATTTTGTTTATCCAATGAGAAGATTCGCCTTTAATCAGTTGAATTACTTTCGACAGTGTCTGATCACAATCCAGTAGAAGAAGACAGTGAAGATGTTCAGAATAACCATTAAGAAAATCAATATATATCCCTTTTGAACCAGCATTTGACCGAATATGTCTTATTACTTCATATTTCTTTCCGTCCTGAAGAAAGTGAATCCGGTTTTTAGTGCCCCATACACAATGGAGCCAGTTTTTAACATACGGCATAGTTATAAGTTTTAAGGGCTAAAGCCCGGTTTGTATTTGATGATCTCCGCCTTAAAAGGCGGAGTGTGAGCAGAGGCTAATGATCTGTAAGATATCTCGACCGGGGGTATGATCTCCGCTTTAAAAGGCGGAGTTAGGGCAGAGTTTAATATTCAATCCTGCTCTTGCCGTTAAGGAGTTGTCACCATTTATGTCATTCTGATAGACTCCCCTGACACTTATCCCCAGTCGGGTGCTGACATTCATAACAGCACCGATCGAAACCGTATATCCGGGAGCTGTTTTGAAATAATCCCCATGGGAATTTGGTCCCAGGTTCAGATCCATCGAACTGTATGATAAATCCGGACCTGTGGCATAGATCCAGTGCCAGTCGCGGATATAAAATCCCAGGCCGGTTTCAATGTCGAAATTTTTAAGTTTTACAGGATAGAAATATCCGGTAAGGTCAAGACTGATGCAGTTTGCATTTATTAACAGAATAGAGTGGTCCGATGTATTATCCAGGAAGTCATAGAAGAACGTCAGGATTCCGATTCCGGGAGCAATTTTAAACCGGCTCCCGACCGATCGCAAATATTCATTATAAAAACAGTAGCCATCGAGGTCTCCCGACCCGGTAAAGGCGAAGCCGGTTTCGATACGGATCTGGTTTTTCGATTCATCAAAATCCTGGGAATAAGCTGATCCGGAAATTGAGAAAAGAAAACCGATCATGACGAATGTTTTTGTTCTCATATAGTTTCGTTATTGACTGTTAATTTATTCTTAACCACGGAGTTGCACTGAGTTTTCACAGAGTTACACGGAGTAAAAATACTTTTACGACTTGCATAACCTGAAAGACTTATATAGTACATTACCTGAAATACATCATACATAATACATAATACATAATACATAATACATTCTTAAAACCTGAAACCGAAAATTGGAGAAAGCGTAAGGCCTTCAAAGCCCAGAGCCCAGATTATATTGGTGTCAGCTCTTAAGCCGAGAAAAAAGTTACTCTCAAATTGGTAGTAATAATCAAGACAAATTGTAAAGCCAATTTCGTAAAAGATCTGACTGTAACTTGTATACAAAATATTACCAATTTGTTCCAAATCTGGCTTAAGTAAATATTCTCTTTTCAGTTTAAAACCAACACCTGGTTCAAGGAAATGCTGTCCTTTTAATTTTATTGGCCTTGAAAAGGTTAAATCTAACATCTGCCTCAGTGAAATTGTTTTATAGTCCTCGAATGTACCTCCTCTAATTATCCAGTCCATTGAAGCCATTGATATCCTCCCGTTGAAATTAAAACCTGTTTTGAATTTATATCCACCTTCAAGCCAGATTATCGGACCATTATCTGCTGTAAATGTGTCCATATAATAACCTGCTCCGGTCCGGATTGTGAAATGATTTTCCTGCGAAAAACCGCTTTCACCTACAATCAATAAAATGGTTGCTGATAAAATTAAGTACCTCATTGTCATTATTATAATTGAAAACAAACACCACCTCCCACAAAAATAAAAGTGCCACCATTACTTAGGTCCTGCATCCGCGCACTTATTTGCACGCCAGCTTTCTTAAACGGATAAAAGGAAACATCAACCCCTGCCTGGTAACCAAAGTGATTTTTCTTGTCTAACTGATAGTCTTTAAACAAATATGTAAACCTATTTTCGATAAGGCTATATTCATAATCTATTCCTTTAAGATAAAAGCTCCGGGCCCTTCCATACACAACTCCAAAAATAAGGTCAGTTGTGATCCATTTTTTATTTACAGGCCTTATAAATCCTGATATGTCTCCCATCTGCATAATAGACATTTCCTGGACAGGAATTTCAAGAATTTTCCCTATTTCCTCGTAAGGGACCTTAAATAAAAACGAATATTGAGACTGGAAATGCCCGAATGTCAATTTTGCCCCATACCATGATCTGGAAAGTGTAAAGCCTCCCGAAAATAAGCTACCCCCACCATACGTATCAGACAAATCCATTAAATAATTAAATGATATCCCATATTTTAAGGAGTCTCCAGTAGATTGGCTAAAAGAGATCAACCCAGGCATAAATAAAAACAGAAAAATGAATTTTAAGATTATAGCCTTCATATAAAGTTGTTTAAATCCATCCCTTTGAAATTACAAAGGGATGGAATAATTAATTAGTAAATTGTTCTTGCAGGTGTAGTTAATAGAAAATTTGGGCATGTTTTCCTGATTGTCAAACCATCTTTCATATCATCTCCAGGTGCAGGAGATGTGTTTGTTCTATAAAACCAATCCCTATCCCATTCTGCTAAGCCTAAAAAGTCACCACTATATGAAGCTTTCATTGTAACTGTCACAGTGGAGCTTAAGCTATCCTTTTTATATCCAACAGAAGCATTTGCAGTACTTTCTTTCACTGTATCATATTCATAAACCAAAATACACTGCTGAATTTTCTCTACTCTCCAGTTGGTATCCCAAGGCATATTCACAGTGTACCAGCCTCCAGATGAATGTTCAGTATAGTCTTTTATAGCTGCCTTGGCATATGACCTTGGGTAGTCAACAGGGATGACTGTCGTAAACTTTCCTGTTGTCGCCCCAGTGGTCATATTAAATTCAGGATATCCTCTTGAAAGCCTTAGTTCAAGCTCTCCTTCAAATAGTCCCCCGCAATAGTCAGCGCATCTTATCTTGCCAATTTTAACTTCATTGATCGGATCACCTTTCGTTCCTTGATTATCCTTGATATCAATTCCCTTAAGACCATCATCCTCATCCTTCGGCATTATCAGCAGGACCATATATTTATCAGCATACGCCTCATTTACCTTTACCTCAATCTTCTTCCTGCCATCAAACCGGTAACCAACATTTTCGGCATCATTGTCGACAGGATGAGCTGCAACAGTAAATGAACTGGTTCCTTTCGGGTAAAAGCTCACGGGATATGGGCAATAGATGTAACAGTCATTCTTTGCCAGGTAGCTTGCCAGATCACCCCAGCCGCCTTTGGATTCTCCGGCGGAACATCCTTCAAGAAATTTCTCCCTGAGGTTCCTGAATGAACCACTGACTCCCTTGGCCTCATCAAGCAGATCCTTAAAGGGCAGACTGTAAAATGTTCTGTTCTCCTCAGAAAGCAGCGTTAACTCACTCATAACAGCATCATCCTGAATGATATCTGCCACTATCTTAGCAGCCTGATCAAGATTCTGCTTCAGTATCATTTCAGATCCTGTCAGCAGTCTTTTGCCTGTCTGACCCTGATCTGTCGGTATGGAATCATATTTGTCGCAACCTGTCACTGACAGACAAATTGCAATAACAAAAATCAGTTTTTTCATTGTTAAAGTAATTTTCTAATTCAACATGTGGGTTATAAGCCCTATTTTATTTTATTTCTGTGCAGTCCGGGTTTAAAAGTCAGGGGAGTGGACTGCTCCTTATCCCCTGACGACGGGGTTAGTTTTTTCTCATAGGCAGCGAGGTGTTAAATGCAGTTAGACATTATGTTTATTCCACGAAAAACAAAATTTCAGGTTAAAACCGCCCGCACAAAATCCCTTTAAAGTGTATTGCAATAGCAATATTAAAAAGCCCGGGGGCCAGAAAAAAATAAAATCGCAACTTTTTTTGAAAAAAATTAAAAATAATTTCGGGCTCCTCTGTATATATAATAATAAGGTATGGGGAAAGCTTGGAAAAAGGTGCGGGGTATGGTATACGAACAATAGGTTCAAATTGAAATATGGTTAAGGATTGCTTCGTCGTTCCTCCTCGCAATGACCGTGCCCCCATGAAGTTTTGTACAAACCTGAACAAGATAATCTTAGGTCTGCTGTCATTGCGAGGATGCCGCGTACGCGGGAGACGAAGCAATCCTATGCACGCATGAAGTCTTTGTACAAACCTGAACAAGATAATCTTAGGTCTGCTGTCATTGCGAGGATGCCGCGTACGCGGGAGACGAAGCAATCCTATGCACGCATGAAGTCTTTGTACAAACCTGAACAA
>JBBSAP010000029.1:0-31881 GCA_038252165.1 Bacteroidales bacterium
AAACAAGATTTATGAGATTATGATACCCTGCGATGATGGTAGCCAATCGACATTTAGACCCCACAACAATCCCCTCCAGCAAAAAATCATTGAAATAATAAGCTCAACTTAATTTTGGGTGTCTTTCGCACAAAACAGGAAGAAGATGGAAAAATAAAAAACAAAAAAGGCTGCTCATTTTGAACAGCCTTTTTTGTTTGATAATAATATTAAAATTTCTTTTCGCGAATACGTGCTTTTTTGCCTGTAAGATCCCGGAGGTAAAAGATTTTTGCCCTCCGTACTTTCCCATGCTTATTTACCTCGATTTTGTCAATCGATGGTGAAGCCAGAGGGAAAATCCTTTCAACACCAATATTGCCTGACATCTTTCTTACAGTGAAAGTCTCTGTATTACCGCTTCCATTCCTTTGGATTACAACGCCCCGGAACTGCTGTATTCTTTCCTTGTTCCCTTCCTTAATCTTATAATGAACAGTAACAGTATCTCCGGCAATAAATTTCGGATACTCGTTTTTTACTGCCAATTCCTTATCAACAACATCCATTAAATTCATTTCACAAACAGTTTTGTTTTCTTAATATGATCTTTTAAAACAGGGGGCAAAGATACAATAATATTTTTTATTCGGCAATAGTACATTCAATATTTTAAAGAGTGCCGTGCAGCTCCAATTTCTAATGTGCGGTGCCTGCCGGAACAAGTAATTTACTTCCCGTATCCTGGATCACTGATTTTTTCCATTTGTCATCATATCCAGGCTGTTTGGGACCTGCCGGATAACCATCTTCACTTGTTACAAATTTACCGTCCTTTTCATTCTTAATGTTTCCGTCCATATACTTGACCAGAAGATACTCACTCAGCTTCTTCCACTGTGTGAAAGTGCCCTGGGCAGCTGTAAGAGAATATTTTGTAAGATAATCCCTTGCTTTCCAGACATCATTTTCATAGAGCTTCTTTGCTGCTTCGTCAATTGTTGAAGTCTCGGTAATATATTTACCCTCGAGCTCCTTTTGCAGCTTTATTGCATCGGCACTCATCATGTCATACCTTGAATAGCACATATTGGCAACCTGGTTGAACAGCCAGAATGCAGAAGTGGGGGAGTAGGTCACCATATCGCCATTGCCAACCTTAAAACATTCAGGGATTTCCGTTATCCCGCAGTACATAGGATTGAAAACAGTTGTGGAAGCATCATCAACCCCGAACCAGAAAATTCCTCCGACAGGATCAGGAAGCCAGTTTCTGGATTCTGCGACAAAGACAAATCCGGTTTGCTGGGTTGCGGTCGCTCTTTCGTTGCAATATGATGGTGCATTTGGATCGCCTGTGACTTTCCATGTAAGCGGACGCCAGCGGTAAGGAGAACCGAAAGGACCTGCTCCGATATCCTTTCTCATGTCGAATTCCGTCCCTTCAAGATGATCACGCATGAAGTTCATAAGATCGTTGTTCGATATCTTGCGGTCAGGCTTGATCCAGAGAGGCATTCGCTTGCTGAGATCATGCCCGGCAACATAATTTCTATACTGCTCCATACCATTATTTACAGATTTGAAAAAAGACCATACACGCATTTCGCAGAATCTTGCACCCTCGAAAGTTATCGGGTTATATGTATCTGAAAAGCTGAATTGCTGGTCAGTACCTGTATATGGATTTTTCATGCTTCTCGCGAATGCAATTACTTCATGTGCATAAACGCATTCAACAGCAGGGTCAAATATTCTGCTAAGGTCCTTTGATGTGAGAGCATTACTGGTTTTCTTGCCTGTATTCAGAGGGAAAGTCTGTATCCTTGCCTGGTTGGCATGTCCGGATACATATCCGTCGGGAATAAGGCGTGCAACCCATACTGCTCCTTTGTTGCCCTTACCTTTCCCGATAATTTCAAATATCCATGCCTCATTAGGGTCGGATATTGAGAATGATTCCCCTGAGCTTGCATATCCATATTCTGATACCAGCTCCGACATCACCTTTATGGCTTCCCTGGCATTTTTTGCCCTCTGGAGAGTGATGTAAATGAGGCTTCCATAGTCGATGATGGCAACGGGATCCACCAGCCCCTCAATACCGCCATAGGTTGTTTCACCAATTGAAACCTGATGTTCATTCATGTTGCCTACAACCGAATAGGTGTGACGCACCTGCTTGATTTTTCCCATGTATTTCCCTGTGTCCCACTCATATACATCAAGCCAGGCACCGTCAGGATAATCCCTGGAAGGCCAAAAATATAACTCACCATAAAGAACATGAGAGTCGGCGGAGTAGGTGATCATCACCGAACCGGTCTTTGATGCTCCTCTCGTAACCAGGAAATTTGTGCAGGCCATCGTACTCTGTCCAATAAAGATCCCTGCAATAACGAAAGCGAAGAGTGCTGTAAATAGTCTTTTCATAAAGTATCCTATTTTTAGTTATTATTTTTTAAGAAATACGGAAGTGCAAAGGTAACAGAACAGAGAAAATTTCAAAATGTAATCAGATCATTTTGAGGACATCGATGATTTTTTTTATTCTTTCAGGGTCAGCAACCTTCCTGGAGAATTCAGGAACGCCCTTAATCCCTCCCATATTGATCCCCTGCCTTCTGAAGATCATTTCACTATCGATTACTTTCCTTCCTGTAAGGTGGATCTCCTTCGCTTTGGTAGCGGTTATTATCAGTGCACTATTGGTTTCATCAATACCTCCTCCCGGCATAATTATTATTCTGTCGCCAGCCTGAATTACAAGCTGCCTTAACAGCTCAATACCGTCCTGGGCTTTGTTTTTTAAACCTGAGGTAAGAAGGCGGGAAGCGCCAGTGGCAATTACGTCCTCAAGTCCCTGGACCGGATCGCCGCACATATCAAATGCTCTGTGGAATGTAGTTGACATAGGATAAGCAAATTCAAAGAGCTTTGCAGTTCTGTCAACATCGATATTGCCGCCCGGAAGTAAAATCCCCGTTACTATTCCGTCAGCTCCCGATTCTCCGCAAATCTCAATGTCTCTTCTCATAATATCATATTCCAGATCGGAATAGAAGAAGTCTCCGCCTCTAGGCCTGATAATGACATGAAGCTTAATATTGAGATTATTCCTTGCTGAGATAATCGATCCATAACCCGGTGTGGTTCCCCCTTCAATAAGGTTATCACAAAATTCAACCCGGTCCGCTCCGGCAGATTGTGCATTGATCGCAGATTCAACACTATCAACACAAATCTCAAGCTTATAATCCATCTACAAAAATTAATCAGATTAATAAAAGTAGCAATATTTTCTGTATAATTGTGAATCAAAAAAAAATTATCTTATGAAACCGACACTTTTAGTTTTGGCTGCCGGAATGGGCACTCGTTATGGAGGAAATAAACAACTTGATGAAGTTGGTCCTTCAGGTGAAACAATAATTGATTATTCTATTTATGATGCTATCCGTGCTGGCTTTGGTAAGATTGTCTTCGTAATCAGGCGCGATATAGAAGAGCAGGTAAAAGAACGGTTTGTTGACAGGCTCCAGGGGAAGATTGAAGTGGATTATGTTTTCCAGGAGATTACAAACCTCCCTGAAGGAGTCAGGGTTGCTCCCGATCGCTCAAAGCCATGGGGTACAAGCCATGCGATCCTGGTAACAAAGGATAAGATAAAAGAACCGTTTGGAGTTATAAATGCGGATGACTATTATGGTGTTGAATCTTTCAAAATTCTCAGGGATTTCCTGGTTAATGATAAGACCCCGGATAATTTTTGCATTGTAGGATATAAACTTGGAAATACACTTTCGGACCACGGACATGTTAACCGGGGCGTCTGCAAGGCAGGAGATGATGGATTGCTTAGCCATATTGTAGAAACCAGGCAGATAGAAAAAACAAAGGAAGGGGCAACTGCACCAGGTCCTGACGGAAAACTGATTCATTTTACCGGTAATGAAATAGTTTCAATGAACCTATGGGGTTTCAAGCCTTCATGTTATGACTTCCTTGGAAAAGAATTCCGGAATTTCATAAATAACTATGGAATGGATCTTAAATCTGAACTTGATATTCCAACCTCGGTGGATAAATTTGTCAAGAACGGGGAGATTACAATCAAGATACTAATGAGTAATGAGAGGTGGTTCGGAGTCACTTATCGTGAAGACAAACCCTTCGTTGTTGAGAGTATTAAGAAGATGATCAGGAAAGGTGTTTATCCGGCAAGGCTCTATTGATCATTTTTTACCAGATAAACTCACATTTGTAAGTACTCAGATTATCTTTATTATCAGTGACTTTAAGGATAAGATTATGTTTCGTGCCCTTTTGAATTCTTTTTGAATCAAAAGTGTATATTAACAGGTTATTCTTCTGATCATATTCAAATAAAGCCCATTCCCCGTCAATTAAGGGTTCGTATGTTTTAATCCCTGATAATTCATCAGTGATCTTAATTTTAATATTTGATTTCCCCGTCAGGTTGGCCCCGGAAGAGAATCCGTTCTGGGAAATCAGAGGGGGAATTGTATCGATTCCTATGCAGAAGGTTCCAAAGGTATTGGTATTGGCTGAAAGATATCCATTATTCCATGTACTTGATAGGGGGACTTTTTGTATTTCATCAGTCAGCTGTATTATCAGCATTTTTGATTGCTTCCCTTCCGCAATTCTGTCAGGCTTTATTGAAATGTTATAAGATTTATGCAGGGGTGTATATTTATTGTGAATCTGAAAAATGTCGGAGAACATCAGCGGGTTCCCTGCTGATCTTTTAAATTCAAAGTACAATGTATCATAAAGTGCTCCGGAAGGTATGTTCACAGTTATATTCTTAGATACAAACTTATTGTTTCTGTTGTACGGCATCATAACCGGGCTGTTATCATCAGTCTTTGCCTGATTTTCACGGACAACAGCAGGAACTGAATTCACATTAAAGGTAAGGACCGACCTGTTATTGTGGATATCTGATACAACAAGCTCAACATTATGTTTCCTTTCATCAGCAAAGTTGAAGATACCATTGTTCACAACATTCCCGTAGGCATTCAGTTTGTCGTTTGGAAGAACAAAGGCTCTTTCTATATAAGTTTTTTCCCGCTGCAGTGTTTCATAGTCGATGTGGCTGTTGACATATCTCGACTCATTGAAAGAGAAAGCATCCATTTTATAGTTGAAAACGGGAATGTTATCAATCTTAAGTTCAATTGCATAAACCGAGCATTTATTGTAGCTGCCATTTAAAAGATCATAGGATTTGAATCCAAAACCTGCCAGACCACTTATCGAAATCTTATTATCTGACGAGATTCGGTAGTTTCCGCTGTCTCCGTTAACATTTAGCTTTAGCTGCTTATTATGGTTATTTATCATTGTCTTTTTGCCTGCCGGATATATAACAAGGTTTTCTATAACCGGTCTGATATCATCCTTTATACCGAATTCAAACATCAAAGGATTGACTGGCACTTCATCATCAGATTTTCTAATTTCATAATGAAGATGAGGACCCGATGAGCTTCCTGAGTTGCCGGAATATGCTATAAGATCGCCCTGTTCATACCTGAATTTATCTTTTGCAGGCCAGAGTGTAACCATGAAACTCTTCTCCTCATATTGTCTGGAATTTACATACTCTTGAATTTCGGGGTTGAATCGGTCAAGGTGCCCGTAAACGGTCGAGTAACCTGAAGGATGCCTGATGTAGAGTGCTTTCCCGAAACCTCCTGGTGAAACGCTTATCCTGTAAACATAACCTGAAGCAGCAGCAAGAACCTCTTTTCCTGTAACCCCCTGAGTCCGGACATCAATTCCGGAATGAAAATGATCCGCTCTGAGTTCTCCGAAATTTGCTGAAAGTGAGATCGGAATCTTAACCGGTGAAATGAAAATTGAACGGTCCTTTGGTTCATCACCGGGAGCATTTATTAAAAGGAGACTTAAAAGAAATATCAGTGTTAAAATCATATCAGGAAAGAGAAATTATGTTTCAGTTAGTGCAAAACTATGCTTATGAGTTGTTCTTCCAAACTATTTGAGCTAATTTTTTGAAAATAAGATTTACAATGTTAACTTTGCAATAAAGATTTTAGTATGTCCGATCAGAGTCTTGAAGAACTGACATTGCTGAACAATAAGCTTGCAGAATTGTTTGAAAGATATGATGACCTGAGGACAAAAAACAGAGATTTGACGAAAGAAAATGATACCTTGAAACGTTATCTTCAGGAGCGTAACGAAAAGGTGAATGAATTAGAAATTAAATACGAGAGAATTAAAATATCGGGAGCATTAATGGGTGATGGGGAAGGCGCCGTTGAGGCGAAGCGAAAGATAAATGAATTAGTGCGGGAAATTGACAGATGTGTTGCTCTTTTGAACAGATAAGATATAACAATGGATGATAAGCTTTCTATCAGGGTTAACGTAGCCGACAGATATTATCCATTGAAGGTTGAAAGGGAAAATGAGGAGAAGATCAGGAAAGCTGCCAGGATGATTAACGAAAAAGTGCTGCAATACAAACAGCGCTATTCTGACAAGGATGTACAGGATTTTCTGGCGATGGCTTCACTTCAATATGTGATCAAGCTTAACGAAGAGGAGGAAAAAACAAACACTGATCAATTCCCGGATACCATAAAAGAACTTATCAGGAAAATTGATGAAGTTCTTGAAGGAAAAGAGTAACAGCGTTCTTTAAAATAGAAAAACTTATTGCCCGCATCGTTTCTTCATTCATTTTTAAAACTCAACATTTAAAACTTTGGAGCACTCCTTAGTTCAGGTAGAACAGGCCTCACTCCGGTTTACCGGGATCCCGTTTAACAGCGGGACAGTGGAAGTTCGAGCTGTATTAGCGGCTCCAGCCATTAAGATATGGGGTTTTATAAAATCTGAAGAGACTTTGCGGGTTTTTTATATACTAATTTCTTGAAACGAACATAATAACAAAAAGAAATAATGAGCGGATTAACTTATATTATTATCCTGGTAGCACTGGTATTCGGATTTGGTGCTTCTTATATTATTTGGCAGATTGCTCTTAAAAACAAGAGCCGTAAGATTATCAGCGAAGCAGAAACAGAAGCTGAAGTGATTAAGAAAGAGAAAATACTTCAGGCTAAAGAGAGATTTTTACAGCTAAAGGCCGAACACGAGAAAGTCATAAATGAAAAAAACAGTAAGATCGGTCAGGCCGAAAGCAGGATAAAGCAAAAAGAGATGGCATTATCCCAGAAACTGGAGGAGGCTCAGCGAAAAAAGAATGAGGCTGATTCGATACGGGATAATCTTAATTCACAGCTTGAACTAGTTGATAAAAGGAGTGAGGAGCTTTCTAAGCTTCACAGGCAGCAGGTTGATCAGCTTGAAGCCATCTCAGGCTTATCAGCTGATGATGCAAAAAACAACCTTATAGAATCTTTAAAAGAAGAAGCTAAAACGGGAGCAATGTCCTATATAAATGAGATACTGGACGAAGCCAAGATGACAGCTAACAAGGAAGCAAAAAGAATTGTTCTTCAAACAATACAGAGAGTAGCGGCCGAAAACGCAATTGAAAATGCCGTTACTGTTTTCCATATCGAATCGGATGAAATGAAAGGCAGGATCATCGGGCGTGAGGGGCGCAATATCAGAGCCCTTGAAGCAGCAACCGGAGTTGAGATCATCGTTGACGACACTCCGGAGGCAATTGTCCTTTCAGCTTTCGACCCTATACGGAGGGAAGTAGCCCGCCTTGCGCTGCATCAGCTGGTCACCGACGGAAGGATCCATCCAGCCAGGATCGAGGAAATAGTCGATAAAACCAGAAAGCAGGTCGAAGAAGAGATCCTTGAAGTTGGTAAACGGACCACAATCGACCTTGGAATTCACGGGTTACATCCCGAACTTATACGGCTTATAGGGAAAATGAAATACAGGTCATCCTACGGCCAGAACCTGCTAATGCATTCAAGGGAAGTGGCAAACCTGGCTTCTATTATGGCAGCTGAGCTCGGACTGAATCCCAAACTGGCAAAAAGAGCTGGTCTTCTGCATGATATTGGCAAAGTGCCTGACGATGAACCTGAACTCCCACATGCAATCCTCGGAATGAAAATGGCTGAAAAATACAAGGAAAAGCCCGAAATCTGCAATGCCATCGGTTCCCATCATGATGAAACAGAGATGACAACACTTATCGCTCCGATTGTTCAGGTCTGTGACGCCATTTCAGGCGCTCGACCCGGAGCACGGCGGGAAGTTGTTGAATCATATATTAAAAGGCTTAAGGAACTTGAATCTCTTGCATTGCAGTATCCTGGTGTTATGAAAACATATGCAATTCAGGCCGGAAGAGAACTAAGGGTAATAGTCGGGGCTGAAAAAGTTAACGACAAAGAGGCTGAAAACCTGTCATTCGAGATAGCAAGAAAGATACAGAATGAAATGACCTATCCCGGACAGATAAAAATTACAGTTATACGCGAGACAAGAGCGGTCAATTATGCCAAATAGACTTACCTTTAGCCAGAATATTTAACCTTCAAGAGGATAATGCCAAAAATAAAACTACTGAATATAGTAGGTGCCCGGCCTCAGATTATTAAATCATCAGCTATAAGCAGAGCAATCCGTTTGAATTTCACGGATCAGATAACAGAACTGACACTTCATACCGGGCAGCACTATGATAAAGAGATGTCAGAGGTTTTTTTTGATGAACTCGAAATTCACAAACCCGATTTTAACCTTGGAGTAGGCTCCGCTCATCATGGGCTCCAGACAGCTTCAATGATAACAGGGATCGAAGAGGTTCTTCTAAAAGAGAAGCCTGACGCAATTCTGCTCTACGGAGACACAAATTCTACTCTTGCAGGAGCGATTGCTGCAGCTAAGCTTCATTTCCCCGTTATACATATTGAAGCAGGCCTGAGGTCATTTAATAAAACAATGCCTGAAGAGCTCAACAGGATCATCAGCGATCATTCTTCCACGCTGCTCTTTGCACCTACACACGCTGCATTCAAGAACCTGCTTAACGAAGGATTCAAGCCTGAGAACAGCCCGCCGTACACAATAGACAATCCAAAGATCTATTTTACCGGGGATATCATGTATGATAATTCATTATTTTTCGCCGGACTGGCTGAAAAGAAAAAAGGAGAGATCCTGGAATCGATGTCGCTGGAAAGAAATAAATTTGTGCTTGCCACTATTCACAGGGATATAAACACAGATGACACCGTAAGGCTCGAAGCCATTCTTTCAACTTTAAAAAGCCTGGCTGAAGAGTATTTGATGCCTTTCGTGATGCCATTTCATCCCCGCACCATGAACTCACTGAAATCCAGGCTGACTGGCCTGCTGTCTGATCTCAGAAATTCAAGCTACATAAGAATTATACCGCCGGTTTCATATCTTGCAATGACACTTCTTGAAAAAACAAGCTGTATGATCATTACTGATTCCGGAGGTGTTCAGAAAGAATCGCACTTTTTCAAAAAACCCAGTATAGTTCTGCGGAAAGAGACCGAATGGATTGAGCTGGTTGCCAACGGTACAGTCAGGCTGGTGGATGCAAATCCTGAGCTGATCCGAAATGCATTTGCAGCATACCTTCAGTCGGGGCAGAATCTTGAGTATCCTGCTTTCTATGGTGATGGTAAAACCGCTGAATTTATTCTAAACGAGATTCTTATGCTTTTTGAAAAGTGATTTCTTCTGATTCTTAAGAAATAAACACACCTGATATCCGTTTTTTTACTATAGTTTTTCTTATGGATCGAAAAGTTAGTGGCCGGAAAGTCCTTATTACAGGAGGTGCAGGTTTCATAGGCTCAAATCTTGTTGAATCGTTGCTTAATTCGGGCAATTATGTTATATGCCTCGATAATTTTTCGACAGGCAAAAGGGAAAACCTGAGCGGATTCATGAGTAATCCTGATTTTAAGCTGATTGAAGGTGATATAAGGAATTATTCTGATTGTGAGAAATCTGTTCAGGGAATTGATTTTGTATTTCACCAGGCGGCACTGGGTTCGGTTCCGCGATCAATTAATGATCCGGTTACATCAACAGATGTCAATATAGGCGGTTTCGTAAAAATGCTTTATGCATCAAAGGAAGCAAAGGTCAGAAGGTTTGTGTATGCAGCCAGCTCTTCAACCTATGGAGATCATCCGGATCTGCCAAAAGTCGAAGACATAATAGGGAAACCGATGTCGCCGTATGGGATAACCAAATATGTCGATGAGCTTTTTGCTGCAAATTTTGCCGCCATCTATAATATTGAAGTCATCGGTCTGCGCTACTTCAATGTTTTTGGCCGACGGCAGGATCCTCAGGGAGCATATGCCGCAGTGATACCTTTGTTTGTAAAGAAACTGATGAACCATGAATCGCCGGTCATCAATGGCGATGGATCATATTCAAGGGATTTTACATATATTGATAATGTTCTTCAGGCAAATCATCTTGCTGCGCTGGCCGAGGATCATTCTGCAATAAACCAGATTTACAACGTTGCACATGGTGAAAGAACAAATCTTAATGAGTTGTTTGAAATGGTCAGGCGTCTGATTGGAACCTTCGACAGGGAAGTACTTGAAATAAAGCCTGCTTATGAACAAAACAGAGCCGGAGATATACCTCATTCACTGGCTTCTATTGAGAAAGCAAAAAGATTATTGGGATATAAACCGACTCACTCAGTTTCTGAGGGAATGTCAGAGGCAATAAAGTGGTACAGAGCCAATTTGTAACATTTGTTACAATTCCATATATTAAATGATCCCCATAACTCTTTTAGCAAGATCCATAATGATCGGCTTATAATCGTTGATGAATTCCCCGGTAACCCGGTTGCCTATTACAATGCAAATTGTAAGAGCTTTGTGTCCCAGTAATCCCGACAGGCCGTAAATAGCAGAGCTCTCCATCTCATAATTTGATATTGTTCTGCCCTGGAATGAGAATTCGGCAAGCTTGGCATTGATCTCATTGTCGAAAGTTTCAAGGCGAAGCCGTCTTCCCTGGGGTGCGTAAAAGCCAGGGGCAGAGATTGTAATGCCTTTAATGAAATTTTCATTCTGGAAAAGTGCCAACAGTTCCTTATTTGCATTGACAGCATATGGAAAAGAAAGTGTATCAGGCCATTCAAGGTATTCAACCAGCACCGAGGTTAGCATATTATCGAGCAGCCAGTCGTAGCCTTCATAGAAATGTATCAGGCCATCGAAGCCGATAGCAGTTTCGGCCATAACACACGATCCGGCCGGCACATCGCTTCTTATGCCGCCTGATGTACCCAGTCTGATAAAGGTCAGTGATACCGGGTCCTCTTTTGCTATACCTGTTGAAAGATCGATGTTGGCAAGAGCATCAAGCTCATTAATGAGAATGTCAATATTATCGGTCCCGATACCGGAAGAGATAATTGTAATTTCATTGCCATCGTAGCTGCCGGTAACTGTCCTGAATTCCCTGTTCTCTTTTCTCACCCTGATGTCACTTAAAAGAGAGGATAGCATTTCAACGCGTCCCGGATCACCGACAATAATTATTTTATTAGAAATATCGCCAGGGAGAAGATTTAAATGAAATATACTTCCGTCCCTGTTTGTTATCAGTTCTGTCTTTTTTTCCATAACAAATATTGAATAACAAATATAGCGAATTTGGGTTTAAAGTCTTATTGGTAGTACTCCATGATTCTTCCCGAGATCAGCAGGAGGGAAATTTCAGCGAGCTTGGCCTGGTATTCCACCGACAGGAGGCTTTCCCGGGCATCCAGAAGACTCTTCTGAACCTCCCGGAGATCGATCCCTGAAAGGCTTCCGAGCTTGTACCTTTCCATGGCAATATCAAGGTTTTCAGTAGCGGTCTGAAGATTCTGATTTTCGAGGGTTATAAGCCTGAGGTAGTTGCTGTAAGCGCTGTAAATGGTTATCAGATCTGCCCTGACACCCTGTTCAATTTCAAGGTATTTCAGCTCTTTGTTTTTTACATCAATAGACGAATTCCGGATATTCCTCCTCTGATTGAAGCCATCAAAAATACTCACTCCAAGGGTTAAACCATAACTCAAACCATTTGTAAGCTGGTTCTTTGTAATGCCCGGGGGGAAAGTATTGATTGAATAATTATAACCCGATGAGGCGTTGAGATAAGGATAACTTCGTGAAACGATAAGTTTATATTCATATTCTGATATTGTCCTGTTCTTTGCTGCTATCAGGAGGCTTGTATTTTTTGTCTGAGTTTCTTCGAGAAGTTTCTCAAAGAGCAGTTCTGGATTCACATTAATTGAAGTATCAGCCGTAGTAAACCTCTGGCTCAGATCTTCCAGCGCAAGCAGTTCATTCAAGCGAATCTGCGCAGCCCTGGCTACTTCGAACTGGCGTGACAGCCTTGAGCTGTCAGCATTAAGGTAAACGCGAGACTGCAAAACCTGTAGTTTTGAACTTGAACCCAGCAGGTACCGATCTTCATCAATTCGTAATCGTTCCTTTGAGAGTACTACTGCATACTCCAGGTTCTTTAAAAGCATAGTCTGCTCGATATAGTTGTAATATCCTGAGATAATGTCAGCCACCAGGTTCTCGATGGCAAGCTGGGTATTAAGCTCTCCGATGTTCTTTAGTTCATTGAGTTTTTTATATGTTGTCTGGACATTAAATCCATTGAAAATAGTAAGATCCATAGCAAGACCTGCAGACGTTGTAGTATTGTGTTCTCCTTCACTAAGAGTCTGACTGCCATCAGTCATATTCCTGGTCACGTCGTTTACAGTACCGCTGTGTCTTCCATTTACATTCAGGGAAGGAAGGAATCCCGCATTTCCTAATGTAAAATTGTTTTTGGAAATTATCTCACTGTTTTTTACAATAAGAAGCGAGAAATTCTTCTCCAGTCCTGTCCTGATACATCCATTCAGGTCGTAAACGGCCTGGCTTGAAACTTCTGAAGAAACAAGAATAATTAATAAATTAAGTAGCAGAAATTTTATTTTCATCAGAACTTATTTTTATTTCACTTGATATGTAGGTATAAATAGCCGGAACGACATAAAGGGAGAGGAAAGTGGCAAATACCATTCCCCCTATCACGGCAGTTCCCATGGCAATACGGCTCTGAGCGCCTTCTCCAAATCCAAGGGCAAGAGGCGAAATCCCGAGTATGGTTGCCATGCTTGTCATCAGAATAGGACGGAACCGGGAAGCCGCAGCATGGTTAATTGCTTCTATTTTAGACATTCCTGCAGATTTCCTCTGGTTTGCGAACTCAACAATAAGGATCCCGTTTTTCGATACCAGTCCTATGAGCATGATTATGCCGATCTGGCTGAAAATATTCATTGTAATGTCAAAGTACCACATAAAAACCAACGCACCTGTAAGTGCTAGAGGGACTGTCATCATCACAATCAATGGATCTTTAAAACTTTCAAACTGGGCCGAAAGAACAAGGAAAATCAAAATCAGAGCCAGCATGAATGCAAACATCAGACTCGATGAGCTTTCACGAAAATCTTTTGAATCACCGGAAAGGGCTGTCCTGAATGAATCATCCAGTACTGCGGCCGCAATTCTGTCCATCTCTGCAAGTCCTTCACTCATTGTTTTTCCCTTGGCAAGGCCGGCTGAAACTGTTGCGGCAACGAACCTGTTATACCTGTAGAGCTGGGGAGGGGCAGTCTCCTCTGAAAGAGTCACCAGGTTATCGAACTGGATCATTTCTCCGCTGTTGTTCCTGACATAAAATGATTTAAGGTCCAGTGGTTTATTCCGGTCCTCCCGTGCAAGTTCACCGAGTATCTGATATTGTTTACCATTCATGAAGAAATACCCGAAACGCTGCCCGCTAAGAGCAAGCTGCAATGTTTGACCAATGTTCTGAGTCGAGACCCCAAGTGTAATAGCTTTTTCGCGGTTAATATGGATTCTTAACTCCGGTTTTGTGAATTTAAGGTTTACATCTGCCATTTGAAGAACATCACTCTCCATCACCTTGCCCATGAATGCCGGAAGAATTTCCCTTAACTTATCAATGGAAGTAGCCTGAAGTACATATTGAACAGGCATCCCCATACGCCGGCTGCCAAATGTGGATTGCTGCATTACAAATGCCCTTGCCTTTGTTTTTTTCCTGAGATCAACTGTCAGTTCATCAGCAATCTCCTGCTGGGTCCTTTGCCTGTTGTCAGGTTTCTGAAGCATTATCCTGATATTACCCATCCCTCCTCCTCTGACCATGGTGGTATAACTTAGTCGCTCCGGGACTTTTTCTTCCACAAGTTCTGCGATATCATCACAATAGGCCAGCATATACTCATAGGTCGCTCCTTCAGTTGCTGTAGTGTTGATCGTGATCTGCGAACGGTCCTCCATAGGCGCCATCTCCGAAGGTATTGTTCTCCAGAGGAGGAAAATAATCCCCAGTGCAAGAATAAGTATAACAAATGCAAACCTTCGATGATTAAGGAATGAACTTAAAGAGTTTCTGTATAATGTGTTTAATCTGTCAAAAAAATGCTCTGTTTTTCTAAAGAACCAGCTGTGTTTCTTTTCATGTTTTAACAGTTTAGATGAAACCATTGGGGTAAGAGTAAGTGCCAGAAATGCTGAAATTCCGACTGCACCTGCCATCACAATACTGAATTCCCTGAACAGACGACCGGTGATACCCTGAAGGAATACTATAGGGAAAAAAACAGAGATAAGCGTTATCGTAGTAGAAATAATTGCAAAATATATCTCCTTTGAACCAGTTAGAGCTGCTTCCACAGGATTCAATCCTGATTCAACTTTGACGTAAATATTCTCCATTACAACAATTGCATCGTCTACAACAATACCAATTGCCAGTACTATAGCAAGAAGAGTCAGGACATTTATGGTAAATCCAGCTAAGTACATTATAAAGAACGAGCCAATAAGTGATACGGGAATCACCAGTATCGGGATCAGTGTAGCTCTCCAGCTGCGGAGAAAAAAGTAGATTATAATCACTACAAGAGCGAATGCAATGTATATTGTATTTTTAACCTCTTTTATCGAAGAACGTATATATTCAGTATTATCATAATTGGCATTAACTTTTACATCATCAGGCAGATCCTTTCTGATATAATCAAGTCTTTTGTAAGTCTCGTCAACAATATCTATATGATTTGATCCGGGCTGGGGTATGATGGCAATCATTACCATAGGAACGCCGTCCCTTTTCAGAATTCCTCTTATATCCTCGGGCCCAAGTTCTGCCCGGCCGATATCTTTGAACCGAACGATCTGATCGCCTGTCTGCTTAATTATAAGATCATTAAATTCCTTTGGTGTTGTCATCAACCCAAGCGTCCTTATTGTAAGCTGCGTATTTGTCCCTTCGATTGTCCCTGAGGGCAGCTCAACGTTTTCCCGGCTAATTGCATTTCTGACATCCATGGGAGTAAGCTGATATCCGGCCAGTTTGACAGGATCAAGCCATAAACGCATCGCATACCTCTTTTCCCCATAAATATTTACTGCACTTACTCCTGAAATGGTCTGAAGCTGTTGCTTCAAAGTGAGATCAGCAACTTCAGAAAGCTCCAGCAATGATCTTTTACTGCTTTCAACAGTAAGAAACAGTATGGGGTTAGCATCAGCATCAGCTTTAGCAACTGTAGGGGGATCACAGTCGCGTGGCAGGAATCTCATTGCCTGGGAGACTTTGTCCCTTACATCATTTGCAGCAGTTTCAAGATCGACTGACAATTCAAATTCAACAGTAATATTACTACCACCCTGGCGGCTTATACTGGTGAGTGACCGAACGCCGGGGATTCCGTTTATATTCTGTTCCAGTGGCTCAGTAATCTGTGTTTCAATGACATCCGAATTGGCGCCAGGATATGAGGTACTAACTGTTATAATTGCAGGATCGACACTCGGAAATTCCCTTATACCAAGGAAAGTGACTCCTACAATTCCGAAAAGAAGAATTATAATTGCAAAAACGGTTGCAAGTACAGGACGGTTTATACTTACTGATGATAGACTCATAACGAATTGGTTAACTTAAATTTAATTTGTTACCAGGGTATCAAGAACAACAGGCAGGCCTTGTCTTAGCTGCAGAATTCCGCTAGTGAGCAATGTATCACCAAACTTTAATCCATCGACTATCTGAATCGATGATTCAGTTCGTAATCCGGTCTGAACCCTAATCGCTGAAGCTTTTCCATTCCGGAAGAGATAAACCATTTCTCCATCCATCTCAGGAATCAGGGCTTCAGAAGGAATAGCAATTGTGTTATCTATTTTCGAAAGAAGAAGAGTTATGGATGCTGAGCGGCCTGACTTAAGCTCTTCGTTCTTATTTGGATAGAGAGCCCTTATGACGATCGTTCTTGTATTTTCTTCTATTTGTGGATCAATGGCATAAACTGCAGCCTGAAATGTCTTGTTTGTACCTTCAACTGTAAATGAAACAGGATAACCTAACTGCACCTGTCCGGCATATTTTTCTGAGATCGAAAACTCAAGTTTGATTGGACTGATTTTAACAAGCCTGGCAATTTTTGTTGATGGATTTGTAAAACTGCCTTCACTGACGTACCTTAAGCCGATGATCCCATTGAAAGGAGCACGAAGTTCTGTTTCAGAAATACGTGCCCTGATAAGGTTAATATCAGCCTGAACTGTCTGTAGTTCTGTAACTATCTGATCATAGCTTTCCCGGCTTATCGCGTCTTTATCAAGAAGGCTTCGCTGCCGGAACTCTTTTTGTTCGATAAGTGTTTTCTGGGCTGTGAGCTTCTCAAGCTGCGCCTGTAAAGGCTTATCATTTATTTTTGCCAGGAGATCTCCTTTTTTTACACGTGTCCCCTCAGTAAAATTAATCCCTATTATTTTACCTGATGTTTCAAAAGAAAGCTCGACCTGTTCATCTGCTTTTAAGGTACCTGTGCTTTTATACAAATCATTAAGCTGTTGTGGCTTAATAAGGAAACCACTTACATTAAGCAGCTGCCTTGATTGCATTGAGCCGGCGCCTCCGCCCGGACCCTGGCCTGTCATTCCGGACTTATCTGATTTTGAAGCCAGTAATGGTTTTATTTTGGGATAAAGTATTATTATCGCAGCTACAACAATAAGCAAAATTGTAAAAATAAGATTGTTTCTTTTCTTCATAAGAATTTATGCTAATTGAATTGATTATGATTTCTTGACTCTTTAAAATACCGAAAGTTCAACGTATATTATCCAATAAATCAGAAAGCGACAAATGTAGATCATTTAGGGGTTATTAAGCAATTTGTGATCTGAAAAATATGTTAAAATATTATAAAACTGATTCTGATTTATCCATCATTCTTTATATTTTAGCAAAAAAGCTGCGTAAATTCAAACAGCCAGTTTTATTAAATAAAATCCTGAGAAAATGATACAGAGAATTCAGTCGTTATACCTGTTATTGACATCCGTTCTGTCACTATTATTCCTTAATGGAAGGTTTTTAAATTTCTTTAACAGTTCCGGATCTGAAATTTATATGAACTTCATGGGAATCTGGAAATCTTCAACAGAAGGTAATCCTCAAATTATTACGAGTTTAATACCTTTTTCGGTCATAATTCTAGTAATCTGCATCCTGTCATTTTCGGCTATCTTTGTTTACAAGAACAGGACAATCCAGCTGAAGATGACAGCTGCAGTTATATTTCTTACGCTAGTAGTTATTGGGTTGACAGTGTATTTCGCAGTAACGATAACTGGAAAGTATCAGGTTGAAATCGTTCCCTCACTTAAAATGTTCTTACCTGTATTAATGCTTTCTCTGGGGATTATGGCATACGCCGGAATAAAAAAAGATGAAAAGCTTGTGAAATCGTATGACAGACTGAGGTAATCAGCTTTCCCCTGTTATTTTAATCCCTCTGCCCCCCTATACTAATCTGTATACACATCTCATTATTGTACTGATTTAAGAATAACTATAGAACTTAATAACGATAAATATGAGAAAGAAACCAAAGATGATGCTAATATAGAAACCAGCCTAATGACCTAAATTATGCCGTATTGCTTTGACCAAGCCTGCGGCATCCGATGTGAGGGCCAGCCTGGAAGGCTGGACTTCCAATAGCCCCGGTTTCACCCGGGGTAAATTGCAGGACAAATATGGCGACCCTGGAGGGGTCGACTTCATATTACCACAGTGTCACCTGTGGATACTTCCGGAATAAACTATGCTGATTAACATTATGTAATCAGGTAGTCTTCATTAAACGTTACTAGTTGATCATTTAAAACAATTTGAAGTCAACCCCTCCAGGGTTGCTAATCCGGGTTGGTATCATTTTCTCGGGGTGACACCCGGGCTATTGGAGGTTGACACCGCTGGTGTCATTTATTGCGTTTGGGTGCTGGTATATTCCTTGGGTGTTATTGTAGATTTACACCGCTGGTGTCATTTAATAATATTAATTAACTCGACTTTGTGTAAAAGAATACAGAAGTTTGGTATTTCGTTAAGCAAGTGACTTTATATTAAATAAATGCGTATAGAGGGTAGCCCCCTATAGGGGAATTGGGGGGTAAAACAAGTTTATATTATCTGCATATTCTCCTGATTTGTTATCTTCTCACAATAGTGACACTTCAGGGACACATTCGTCTTTGAGACTACCCTGAAACGTGTAGTTACGGTTTCAAAGTTGGTTATGCATTTGGGATTCATGCATTTGGCAATTCCCACTATGACATCGGGAACCTCAACTACCTTCTTTTCGACAACTTCATAATCCCTGATAATATTCAGTTTGGCATCAGGAGCCACAAGTGCAATCCTGTTGATATCTTCATCCTCAAAATACTTGTCAGAGATCTTGATAATTGCTTTTCTTCCCAGCTTTTTGCTTTCCAGGTTCGTTCCGAAAGTGATCTGATTGTCGATATGATCTAATCCAAGAATCGAGATTACTTTAAAAAGGTTCCTCGCAGGTATATGGTCAATGACAGTTCCGTTCTGTATGGCGCTGACGCTTAATTGCTTAGGTTCTTTCATAATAACCCTGTTATTTTATTCCTAAAAGTGAACATAATATTGCCTGGCGCGTATAGACCCCGTTAAGAGCTTGTTCGAAATAGTACGCCTTGGGATTAGTATCAACATCCGTATGAATTTCATGAACCCTGGGCAATGGATGCAGAATTCGCATATTCGGTTTCGTATTTGCAAGCATCGCATTCTTCAGAACATAAACATTCTTAACTTTTTCATATTCAATCGGATCAGAAAACCTCTCCTTTTGAACTCTTGTCATGTAAATTATGTCTGCCCTGGATATTATATCTGTAAAATCGAGATGCTCATAATATTTCAATCCCAGGTTATCGAGATAAAGTTTGAACTCTTCAGGCATTTTAAGTTCTTCAGGAGAGATAAAGTTGAAAGTAGTGTTCCATCTCGACATTGCCATCATTAATGAGTGAACCGTTCTTCCATATTTAAGATCACCAACCATGAAAATATTAAGATTGTCGAGGGTTCCCTGTGTTTTGCGGATTGAGTAAAGATCAAGCAGGGTCTGTGTGGGATGCTGGTTGGCACCGTCTCCTGCATTTATTACCGGAACTGAAGATATCTCGCTTGCATACCTTGAACTTCCTTCAATCGGATGCCTCATAACAATCAGATCGCTGTAATTGCTCACCATTTTAATCGTGTCATGGAGAGTCTCTCCCTTTGAAACGCTTGAAACGCCTGCATCCGAAAAGCCTACAATCTTCCCTCCAAGCCGGTTAATGGCACTTTCAAAGCTGAGCCTGGTACGGGTTGAAGGTTCAAAAAACAGAGTTGCAATTACCTTGCCTTCGAGAAGCTTCTGGACAGGTTTCTTTTCGAATCCTGCCGCGTCGTCAAGGATCTTCAGAACCTCATCGGTGGATAAATCATCTATCGATACTAAACTTCTGTTTTTCATTGTTATAGCTCTTTAGAACAAGTAAAATACACTGAAAACAAATTTATTCAGGAAAAGGGCTTTATGCACTGTATGTTAATAATTAACTTACAACTTTTAATAAGGTTTATTAAGTTAAAATGTACCTGTGTGCCTGTACTTCAGATCCACGATCCTTGAAAGGGAATTCAGAATCCTCTCCCTTGCAGATGTCCTGAAATTAATATTCATCCGGCATTCGAGCTCAAATTTCTGCTGCGACTGACCTGCCTCTTCATCCTTTAATACTTTCATCACATCATTCATGGCTGAATACGGAAAGATAACCTCATAGTAATCCTCAATATGCATTTCTTTGATTTCACTATTCTTTAGCGCTGATTCTGCAGCTGATCTGTAAGCATTTATCAGCCCGCTTATACCCAGTAGTTTACCACCAAAATATCTGACCACAACGATCAGAACATTTGTCAGGTTCAGGGAGTTGATCTGGCCAAGTATGGGTTTGCCCGCACTACCTGAAGGTTCGCCATCGTCATTTACCCGGAATGACTGCCTGTCCTGCCCCAGCATCCAGGCAAAACAATGGTGTCTTGCTGAATGATGTTCCTTCCTGATGTTTTCCAGAATTGATTTTATCTCTTCCTTCGTGGTTACCGGCCATGCCTGGGCTACGAACCTGCTTCCCTTCTCCTTATAAAGGCCCTGCGAAAAAGCTTTGATAGTCAGGTATGTGTCCGGTTCCATAAATGAAATAAAGAGAGTGAACTTTCGTTCATACTATATTACAATATTAGCTATTTATGTTCAGACAGTTTCTGGATGATCCGGAAAATGATACTTTTGTTCTAAAAGATAGTAACGATGAGCGTATTACTGGATGAGAAAGATCTTCAGAAACTGATAGTAATAGGTGACAGGATCCTTATAAAGCCTAAAGTCCCCCAAGCGAAGACCAAAAGCGGCCTGTTTCTTCCGCCAGGTGTCAATGAGAACGAAAAAGTGCAGATAGGTTATGTGCTTAAGGTGGGCCCGGGTTACCCAATCCCCTCTGTAAATGATACGGATGAGCCATGGAAAAACCGCACAGATGAACCAAAGTATGTTCCTCTCCAGCCAAAAGAGGGCGATCAGGCAGTTTACCTTCAGAACAGCGCAATCGAAATAGAATTCAACAAGGAGAAATATATAGTCGTTCCGCAATCTGCAATACTTCTTCTTCTCAGGGATAACGGACTTTTTGAATAAAGCTGATTCATATGGAAAATGAATTTTTGATGACAAAAAAAATATTGATAGTCGAGGATGATGTATCCAGCAGGCTCTATCTGAACAAGATCCTTGAAAAGACAGGTGCATCCTTGCTGAGTGCGTGTGATGGGAAAGAGGCTATCGAGGCAGCAAAAGCAAATCCTGATATCGATTTAATTCTGTTGGATATTCAGCTTCCCGTTATTGACGGCTATGGGGCTGCAACGATTATCAGGGAATTCCGTCCTGATGTTATAATAATTGCACAGACAGCTTACAGTCTGCTTGGAGATCGCGAAAGGATTATTGCTTCGGGTTTTGATGATTATATTGTGAAGCCCATTTTTCCGCAACAGCTAATTGAAAAGCTGATAAAAGCATTCAGGAGATTTTAATCTTTAATTGATATTATTGCAGCCTTATTCGGGATAAACAGACAAATGCCTGAATTCTTCCCTGAAATCAGCAATTTCACTTTTCCATCGTTCGCGTTCAATCGCAACAGGGCACCTGTTTATAAGGGATGATCTCATTAAAGAATCCCCTGAAAGAATATCGAATGGCATAAGCTTATACTCATATTCATAAGGGGGATCTTTGAATTTCATGGATCCGGGAGGTGTTGTCTCAATTATTGCATCAAGAATTTCATATGCGGTAGCAACAGGATAAAAGACAGATGGATCAGTGACATGTATCTGCAGGCCGTTGCAAACAAGTCCGGCGAATTTGTTAAACGTCGGTATAAAACCATGCACACGGAAAACACACCCTGGAATATTCCTCCCGGCCAGGTTCTTCTTCAGCTTTTCGGGATCAATATAGGGTGCGCCAAACAGTTCAAAGGGTATTGTTGTTCCCCTTCCCTCGGAAAGGTTAAGAGCCTCTATTAGTACTGTGCCAGGATAGACTAATGCTGAATTCAGCGTAGGCATATTTGGGGAGGGAAGTATCCATGGAAGCCCTGTTTCGCTATACAGCGAATTTCTCTTCCAGTTTTTCATCCATACTATGTTGAGATCGCAATTATTATAATATTTCTCCCTGATCCATAACGCCATTTCTCCCAGGGTCATCCTGTGGCACAATGGGATTGAGGCACCACCAACAAATGTAAAGTACTCCTCTTTCAGTACAGGACCGTCAAAAGGCAGTCTGCCAATGGGATTTGGCCTGTCAAGGATCCATACCGGGATACCGGATTCCGTACATGCCTCAATACATAGCTTAACAGTCCAGATATAGGTGTACAACCTTGCTCCGACATCCTGCAGGTCAATCACAAGAGCCTCAATATTGTTAAGCATTTCGGAAGTAGGTTTCCTATGTTCCCCATACAGGCTGAAGACCGGAATCCCATAAACCGGATGCATGTTGCTGTTCCACTCTATCATGTTATCCTGAGTCTGCCCGAACAGACCATGCTGTGGTCCGAAAACTGCAGTGAGGAAACAGTCTTTTCTTTCGAAAAAGATACTTGCGATATGCTTAAAATCAGATCCTGTGCTTGGTGCATGGCATAAAATCCCGATCTTCCTGCCTTTAAGTCCGGCAGGAAGCTTAAATCTTACCTGTTCCAGTCCTGTCTGTACCATAAACTACATTTTGATCTCATTAATCACTTTAACCATTTTTAACCATAAGCTGTTTGTTTCCGTTTATAAAATTAATCTAAAGTAAATATTCTTTCCTATGTTTATAGTTTTAAATAAAATCTGAACGGCAAAATCATAAGGAACTTTTTTCTTTGGGTGCTGCTGTTAATTGCAATAGACCTATTAAACTTAATCAAGATGTTCAAAATCAATATTTTCAGATGGCAATTAGTCTTAATTGCAGTTTTGATGTCCTCTTGTTCTGTAAAAGAAGAAAAAGCAATTACAATTCTTGAAACAACTGATCTCCATGGAGTGATTCTTCCGTATGATTTTATTGAAAGGAAAGAAATTAAAGTATCGTTAGCCGGTGTTTCAACATATGTTAAGCAGGTAAGGAAAGGGAAGAGACCTGTCATACTTCTTGACAACGGTGACAATCTCCAGGGTCAGCCTGCTGTTTATTATTACAATTTTATTGATACAGTATCGCCTCATATTATGGCCAGTGCACTCAATTTCCTTGGTTATGATGCAGGTACCGTTGGAAACCACGATATCGAGGCAGGTCATTCTGTTTACGACAAGCTGGACAGTAAGTATCATTTCCCGCTGCTTGCAGCAAATGCAGTCAATAAAGGAACCAGGGAACCATATTTTAAGCCATTTACGATCATTGAAAAAAATGGCATCAGGGTAGGCGTACTCGGTCTGATTACTCCTTCCATACCCGACTGGCTTCCTCCTGAACTTTATTCCGGTATAGAATTCAGGGATATGCTGGAAACTGCTAAGTTTTATATGCCGATAATAATGAAGGAAAAACCAGATGTTGTGATCGGTCTCTTCCATTCTGGCTGGGATGACCGTGGTGATCAGACCCGTGAAGGCAGCCATAATGATGAGAATGGTACTTCCTCCGTGGCATGGAATGTTCCTGGTTTCGATATAATTATGTGCGGACATAATCATAATGTTGTGAATAAGAAATTTATCAACTCGGCAGGAGACACTGTATTGATTCTGGAAGGTGGAAGCAGGTCGGAGAAAATTGGCAGAGCTGATGTGGTATTTCGCAAGGATAGAATATCCGGTAAAATAAAGAAAACAGTCACAGGCAAAATTATTAATGTTAGTGACTATAGCCCTGATGATGAGTTTATCACGGAATTTTCGGATGAGAACGATGTGATAATGAAGTATGTCAGCAAAGTGATAGCAACATCTGAAACATCAATTTCATCACGGGAATCCTATTTTGGATCTTCGCCTTTTGTTGACATGGTACACTCCATTCAGCTTGACATTACAAAGGCAGATATATCTTTTTCTGCCCCTTTATCATTTGATGTTAAGATTTCTGCAGGACCTGTTACAGTTGGTGATATGTTCAAGTTGTACAGATTTGAAAATATGCTCTATACAATGTCGATGAGCGGCTCTGAAATAAAGAAGTATCTTGAATTTTCTTATGCAGGATGGCTTAATACAATGAAAGGTCCGGATGATCATTTATTAAAATTCCAGATTTCAAAGGATGGAAAACCTGTCCTGAAGAATGGTCAGGCATGGTTGAAAAATCAACCATATAATTTTGATTCGGCAGCAGGAATAGACTATACTGTGGATGTCAGCAAACCTGAAGGAAGAAGAGTGACGGTCAAATCATTTTCAAATGGCAAGTCGTTTGAATTGGGAAAGACCTACATGGTAGCAATTAATTCCTACAGGGGTAATGGGGGAGGAGGTCATTTTGCGGCTGCAGGGATCTCCAGGAGTGAACTTCCGAAACGTTTGATTAAATCGACAGAAAAAGATCTGCGCTACTATATTCTTAATAACCTTGAGGCAAAGGGTACAATTAAGGCAGTAGCAATGAATAACTGGAAAATCATCCCTGAAAACTGGGTTATAAATGCCAGGGTAAGAGATTATGAACTGCTTTTTGGAAAATAAAAACAATAACTATCACGTTCTGAATAATGGGATTTTCGCAAAACGTTAGCCGGAATGGTGTTATGCTGCCGCTTGTTGAAGAATTCTTCACAATTCAGGGAGAGGGATATCATGCCGGAGAAGCAGCCTGGTTTATCAGGCTTGGGGGTTGTGATGTAGGCTGTAACTGGTGCGATTCCCGTTTTTCATGGGATCCGCAAATGCATCCCATGGTAGAAACTGATAAAATAATTGAACATGCTGCTTTGTCCGGCACAAAATCTGTTGTTGTAACAGGAGGTGAACCCCTGATGTGGAACCTTGATTATTTATGTGCAGGTCTGAAAAAAAGTAATATCTGCACTTTCATCGAGACATCAGGAGCTTATCCGTTAAGCGGAAAGTGGGACTGGATTTGTCTTTCCCCAAAAAGGAATATGCCTCCGGTTGGCAATATCTGCCTGGATGCAAATGAGTTAAAATTAATTATTGAAACCAGGGATGATTTTGAATGGGCAGAAAAATACAGAAGTATGGCAGGAGAAGGATGCTTGCTCTTCCTTCAGCCAGAATGGAGTCGGTTTAGTTCCATTATTCCGGAAATTGTCGAATATGTCAAAAAAAATCCTTACTGGAAAATTTCGCTGCAGATTCATAAGTACATGCATATTCCATAGAATGAAGGCAAGACTGATCATACTGATGATTATTTTTCTTGTTTCCTGCCTGGTGCCGGAGAAGGGATTTTCCCAGCAATATCATACAACTAATGCAAAGGCCCTTAAAGCTTATAAAGCCGGGATTACAGCATTCGACTATATTGATTATCGCAATGCTGAACAATACTTTAACGAGGCAATTTTAACCGACAGTAAGTTTTTTGAAGCATACATGATGATGGGTGAACTTCTCTCAAAACAGAAGCGTTTTACTGAAGCTTCAAGGAATTTTCAGAAAGCAATTCAGATCGATTCATCCTTTTACCCTCCTGTATTCTTCAATATGGCGACTGCTGAAATGATGTCGGGTCAATATGGGAAAGCCCTGGTTCATTATGAAGTTTATCTTGGTTTGCCAAAAATCTCAGAAAAAAATAAGAGTCTTGCAACCAGAAACGTAATAAACTGTAAGTTTGCAATCGAAGCTGTCAAAAATCCGGTCCCATTCAGTCCTGAAAGTGTAGGTGAGGGAATAAATACATCCCATGATGAATACTGGCCGTCAATAACAGCTGATGGACAAACACTAATGTTCACCAGGCAGGAGAGACCCAGTGAGAATGTTCTAAGGAAGGTAATTTTTCAGGAAGATTTTTATATCAGCTACCTTTCGGATAATATCTGGAAAACTGCAGTAAATGCCGGCTCTCCCCTAAATACCAGCCAGAATGAAGGTGCCCAGAGTTTATCCTCTGACGGAAACTACATGTATTTTACAGCCTGTGAACGTCCTGGCGGACTTGGCAGCTGTGATATATTTTTTTCATCACTGAATAATGGAAAGTGGTCTCTGCCTGTAAACCTTGGGAGTCCTGTAAATACTAAATACTGGGAGGTTCAGCCTTCGATAAATGCAGCCGGCAATATGTTATTTTTTTCAAGTAATCGGCCCGGGGGAATTGGAGGAAAAGATCTTTGGTATTCAGTTTATAAATCAAATAAAAAATGGAGTACACCCAGAAATCTGGGAAACACTATTAATACCACAGGTGATGAAATGTCGCCTTTCATACATTTCGACGGAAAAACCCTCTATTTTAGTTCGGATGGTCTACCCGGAATGGGAGGTCTTGATATCTATTTCTCAAGAATGCTGGATGACACTACCTGGACAGAGCCTAAAAACCTTGGCTACCCCATAAATACGTACAATGATGAAATGGGTCTTACAATTGAATCAGGAGGACAAAAGGCATATTTTTCGACAAAAAGAGATGAAAAGGAAGGCAAGAATATTTACTCATTCAGGCTTTATGAAGCGGTTCAACCTGACCCGGTTGCTTACTTAAAAGGTAAGGTAACGGATAGGTTAACAGGGCAAGTGCTGATTGCGGAATACGAACTGATAAACCTCTCAACAGAGAAGTCTGTAATAAAAAAGCTTACCGACAGTAATGGTAATTTTCTCGTATGTCTCCCGTCAGGAAATAATTATGGGTTGAATGTAAGCAAAGATGGATATCTGTTTTATTCTGAGAATTTCATGCTTGAAGGCCAGCATACGGCTATGGAGCCGTACCTTAAGAAGATAATGCTCAGTCCGTTCAGAGTAGGGGAGAAAATGCTCCTGACAAATGTCTTCTTTGAGGTTGATTCCTGGAAGTTGAAAAAAGAATCTCTTGCAGAGCTGAACAATCTGGCCGATCTGCTTAAGAACAACAAGGAACTTAAAGTTGAAATTGGCGGATATACGGATGCCACAGGTACCGATGAACATAATCTTTCCCTTTCTGAAAAAAGGGCTCTGGCCGTTTTGAATTTTCTTGTGGAGACCGGGATACAGGCTGACAGGCTTAAGTGTAAAGGTTATGGCAATGCATCACCTGTTGGTGATAACATCACATATGAAGGGCGCAAACTGAACAGGAGAACCGAGGTTCAGATAATCGAATACAAAAAATAAAAAAACAGCTGCTTTGGCGGCAGCTGCTTTTGCTCATGCTTGGCATTCAGACATTGAATAGAATAAGCATCTGGTATCAGATAGTGCTCATGGTGTTCGAAAATTTATTCGTTGCATCTTCAGCGTTGACAACAATGGTTACCGGAACGGAAAAATAGATGCCCGATCCTGTCAATCCGTTACTTTCAATCCATACCGATCCCTCCATCATCTGTATCAGCTTCCGTGTAAGAGCCATACTGACGGCAGTAAAGGTATCATTGAACTTTGACAGTGATTCCGATATGTCCTGACTCTGGAGAAACTCCTTACATTTAAAATAACCCTGTCCGGAATCCACAACAAAACATGTCAGCTTCTCATTATTTATGGAATAACCGACTTTAATGAATCCCGTTTTTGTGTTGTTCAGAGCATTCTGGAACAGATTACGAATTACCTTTGTTACCCTGTTTGTATCAATCAGGTACTCTGAATTTAGAAATGTCTGGTTGCCAGAAACAAGAATCACATCATTGTATCTTTCCCTTTTAAGTATTTCCCTGAATTCCGAAAATAAGTTGTTAAATTCCTCATTTGGATTGCAAATTCCTGATTCTGTTCCTGAATTACCCGTATCAATGATTGCAGAATCAAGAAAGTTATCAAAAAGTGATATTATCTGTTCGCAGGAGCTGTAAATCTGGTTACTGAACTCTTCTCTTTCTTCTTCACTATATTCTTTTTTATTCATAAGAAATGAGAATGCCACAATGGCGTTCATCTGGGTTCTCATTTCACGCGACAGCCCGGTCAATATTGAGGGACAGCCAATCATGCTCTGGCTGATTGATTCCCTGGTTTGTCCGGTATCCTTGCTCTTTTGTCCGGATTCACCTGATTCTCCCTTGCTATGTCCCGAAAGATCAAACATATTATTACATTTAGGTTTTATTGCGGACCTGGTTCTGTTTTAGGTTTTAGTTCAGACTCCTCAGAATCTTCCTGGCATCTTTCCTGTAAATCGTTTTTGATTTTTCGATAATAGCAAGTTGCTCAAGAGCTTTCATCTTTTCATCTGTTCTTAAATAGCATAAGGCCAGATACCATTGGGCATGATCAATATAATAGTTGTCATTATGTGCAATAACCTTTAAAAAAGACCCCTGTGCCTCAGGATAGTTACGAATTTCGAAATTCGAAATCCCATTCAATAATTCGGAATGCATATTCCCCGGATCTGTTTCAAGCACTTTATTAAAATATAGGGCAGCGTTCCTGTAATCCCGGATTTTGTAATAATCAAGCGCGAAGCTGTAATCAGTATTCTTGACCATCTCACCGGAACGTGAAGCTGATGCAGCTTCATAAGGTTTATAATAATGGTCAAGTATCTCATCATTACTGAGTTTCCTGTTTGAAAGCAGTGCAATACTCCCGATTATAATGAAACCAGCAATTGCCGCTGCAGATTTGATATTTACCGTACGGGTTGGTTTCCTTACAGGAATTGGTTCTTTCCTTTGTTTCTCAATAGCATTGAGCTTATTGCGCAGATTCATCAGATCCTGGTTTTTAAGAACAGTATCAGTTTTACTGCGCAGATCAACCTCCTTCCGGAGCTTCTCGTTACCTTTTAGTTCTTTCCTGAACCATTGTTTTTCAGCCTCATCCATCTCTCCGGCATTATACCTTTCGATGAAGTATGAAAAATCGATTGTTTTCATAATGTATTTTATTTAAAATTGTTTTCAAAGAGCAAATTATCAGACATATATGAGCAAAATGCTCATTATTTTCTGAATATACTTCAAGGTTTCGGATCATTACATCGACCCGATCTGAAATATTAAATTCCAAATAATAATCCTCAAAAATGTCATTTATCCTGCTTTCGCTAAAACAGGACTCCAGTCAACATAACAATATCAGATCTTAATAGGAGGAGTAGATGGCTTTAAAATGGGTTCACCGGCGTCGCCACCCTTTACACAAATCATCTCCTCTACCGTAAGAGCATACACATCAAAAATTTCGTCCAGGTTTCTCAGATTCAGATTTTTCATTTTTTTACTTTTTAATCATTAATACTTATTTCGGGTAATTCATAATTCTGTAAGGAATCTACTGTATCATGTCGCAATATCTCGTTTTGTGACAACAAAAAGTCAATTATTTTTTCATTTTTTTTATTAGCACAAGAAAATCAAATACTTAACAGAAATAAAATTCTTCAATATTGCGTTTTGTCATAACATTTTTTGTAAACTTGCGTTTTTGACACGGGGAAAGACATAAATCAGCAGTCGAAATGATCCTAAAAAATATTAGAGGGATATTTTTATTCATTTGTATTTACTTTACCGGAACAGAAGTCACATCTGCAAGAAGCAATTCCATTCACGACCTTGGTAAACTTAATTCCGGATTCCAGGCTTGTATTATTGATAAGGATACTGCAAAGGGAAGGATATACCTTAATTTAATCCTGAAAACTCTAAGGGAAGAAAATAACGATAATACAACCACATCAAATTCACAGTATTATATTGGTGTGTACTACCTTTTTTCAGGAAATATCTCTGAAGCTATCAACTGGCTGAAGCTTTCAGAATCGATGTGTGAGCAATTGAAAACCAACGAAGAAATTCATTCCAAATGCCTGTTTAATCTTGGTATTGCATACAGCAAATTTGGCGATTTCGGGCGTATGGAGCAGTATACTCTAAAATCGCTTGAAATTGAAAAAAAACTGTACGGTGATAAAAGTCCTGAATTGCTCAGGGGATATTCAGCACTTGTCAACGCCTATTACGGCCTTAATGAATACAACAAGGCAATAATTTACGGGAACAAAGCACTCGGGCTCAACGGTGGATCAATTGAAAACTTTACGTCAGATATGGCAATTCTATATTCCAATATCGGGGTTTGCCATTCGCGATTATCCGACTATTCGAAGGCTGTTTTGTATCTTGAGAAAGCAGAGTCGATATATAATGAGTTTTCTCTTCCGGAGGACGAATATTACATAAACCTGCTCAACAGCCTTGCAGCAAATTATTTTTTCCTGGGACTTCATGATAAATCAGATGAATACTTTAAAAAAGGTATCGAAAAAATAGGCTCATCGAATTCTGTGCTGTCGCTCAACTTTTTGAACAGTTTTGCAATTGTGCTTGGAAACGCAGGTAAAGTAAGCAAGGGAGCGGATCTTATTGTCAACGCCATGGAGAAGGCTAAGAGGTTTTACGGACCTGAATCCAGAGATTATTTCGAAGTTCTTAAGAATTATGCTGAGTACCTCAGAACCTTTAAGGTTGATTTTAAGAAATCCTTGCAGCTTTATGAACAATGTATCTCATATCTGAACTCCCATGAAGATGATTTCTCATTAAAGGAACCTGTCCTTCTGGGTTACTCTCTTGCACTATCAGAGAACGGAGAACCAGCCAGAGGCCTTGAAATCATCCAAATGCTGCTCTTTACCGACATCTCCGGAAAAACCTTATATTCCTCAACCGAAAATCCGGATATTGCTTTAATAGAACCAGTCCAGAGATCAATAAATATTTTAAAGGCCAAGTATACAATATTGTGGGATATTTACAGCAGGAGTCAGAAGATTGATTACCTTCTGGCTGCATCAGAAACTTCCGAGTTAATTATTGCCTTGATAGCAAAGGTCCGGATCAATATAAGTGAAGATGAAAGCAGGCTGGTGCTGGGTGACCGATATCGTGATTCCTACCTGTACACTATCCGTGATTTTGACATATGCTATAAAAATACTGGCAATAAGTTATACCTCGAAAAGGCATTTGAATATTCTGAAAAGAGCAAGGTTGCAGGACTGCTGGCTTCAACCCGTGAGCTGAAAGCAACCCAGTTCCATATTCCGGACGATATAGCTGAACTGGAACGAAAGCTTAAAATGGAAATAAGCTTTTACGAGGCCAGAATTTCCGAAGAAAACTTAAAAAGGCCTGCTGATGCACTACTGATTTCAGAGTGGAAAGGATTTGTGCTCAGTGCAACTCAGAAACGAGACTCACTTATAGCGCTTATTGAAAAGCAGTATCCCGAATATTATTTGTTCAAGTACAATACAGAGGTTATAAAACCAACCGGAATACCAGGGGTAGCCGGAAGGAATATCAACTATCTCAATTATGTTGTTACTGATTCTGTGCTCTATATTTTCGTGGTAAACAGGAAAAATCTACAGCTTATTACGGTACCCGTTGATTCGGTCTTCTTTAATGACATCCGGTGTTTCCGGAACCTGTTATCCAGGCCCTCTGATAATGCGAAATCTAATTTTGTTCAATATAATAAAACAGGAAGCAATCTCTATAAAATAATTATTGAACCTGTAAGGAAGTATCTGATATCAAATAAGCTGCTGATTTCTCCCGATAATATTCTCTCCTATATACCATTTGAAGCGATTCCCGTCAGACAGATTCAGGATGAAAATGTTCTTTTCAGTGATATCCCGTATCTCATGAATGATTTCAGTATTTCCTATACCTATTCAGCAACCCTGCTTGCCGAGTCGTTAAAGAAGGATTACAGTCTCACGAA
>JBBSAP010000030.1:0-31863 GCA_038252165.1 Bacteroidales bacterium
AAAAGCCGAGAACCCGAAGGGAAAGGCTGAAATAGCGATGCGTCTGTTTGTGGCGGACTGACTCGTAGTAGCGACTATACCCAAGAAATGAATGAGTAATGTCATTATTAGCGAAGGGGTCAGCGGACTCAAGGCTATCTTTATTTTGCCAACTCCAGATTGGAGGATGAGCTTGTTTCTTCTGCCTGCAACCTTTGCTGGTTGTATGAGTTCGAAGAGCCGTATGAGTCGAGAGGTTCACGTACGGTTCTGAGAGAGGTTTGGGGGTGAAATCCCCCCTTACCTACTCAACTTTATTTTATTCTTGTCATGTCGCTTCATATTTTTTAATGTCGATTTGAAATTGTCATTGAGAGGATTAATGGTTAAATCATTTCGGGATAAATCCGCACTCAGTAATTGTCGATTTTGAACTATCGGATTGCATCCATTCATAGAGTTTATAAGCCATTGTATTATGATCCAAATCTGAACGAATTGCAACATGTACTTCTGAAATGAAAGGATAAAACCTGTTTCTAACAGTGTTTTTATCGGGGGAAATGCCGTTAATGGCTATTTTAGGCACTTCGCTGTCAGGCACCCGTGCCTGCAAATCTTTATAATTATTGAAAGTGTAACAAATACCATCCACGTTATTTAAAATCTCACCAAAAACCTGTGACATACCACCTATTGCGCTTTCTGGAAAATCAGCCGGTTCTAAACCATCCATTACTAACTCTCTCAGCACCTCCTCACTACCTGAATTGCGTGGACGTGTAAAAACCTTAATAATTGCGTTATTGCCACCAACTTGCGACCAATTGGTAATATCGCCTGTATATATTTTCTGAACCTGATTGATTGTAAGAGATTTTACCGGATTATTCTTATTAACAACAAATACAAAAGCGTCTAATGCGATAGGTGTTTCAATTAATGTAACCTCAACTGAGTCGGCATGGAGTTTTTCATCGGCAGAGATAGTTCTGTGTGTTAGGATAATATCAGCGTTCCCATCAATCAAATTCATAAATGCACCATGCGTTTGAGAACTTTTAACATGTTGCCAAAAAAAGTCTTTATACTGTTCGGGGAGTTCCGTATGAATTGGATTTAAGGTCCACTCAGTAAAAGCTCCTGGTGGAAGCCATACATAAGGAACATCCAGCAGTTTACAAGCCACCATCACATTCAACACCCTTGCAGAAGTAGAGCCATCGACTTTCGGATAATTTTCAAATGAAATATCTTCGATACCTACAAATGTTTCTTCGTTTTTGCTGCAACTCACACTTAGGATAAATGCAGCCAATATTAAAACAAATCTATTCATGATATTTTCTCTTTAAATTGTCGATAAATGGACCTCGGAAATGAACTTTTAACAGTTGGGCTGACCACTCGCGTCTCTCGTGCCATTGCCTATAACTTGTTTTTATGGTTAGTTCAGATTTAAATCTTGGTGTCAGAATAGTCCAGCTTTGGAGATTTATTTATGTCTGACATAATAATAAACTGGTCCATCAACATAAGCCTCACTAAAAATTAAAGTGTCAGCCTCCATATAAAAGTGAGAGGTTATTATTGTACTTGTAAATAAATTGTCTTTGGTATTTGAAGGATTTGTCTCAATAGTATAGTTTGATGAATTTATAAGTAAGTCATTTTTATATTCTTGCATTTTACCATTACTCATAAATTCAAGAGTTTGTGAAAAGCCCGAAGTCTGAGGATTTGTTTCTTGTCCACCATATGGAATAACTGTTTTTACCCATTCCCATTTCCCAATGATTACATCAGATATAGTCTCTTTTTCTTTGTGGCAGCTTGTAGTAATTATAAGCAAGGCAAAAAGAAGATCATATTTTAAGAGATTTTTCATGATAAGCTAGGTTTTGATTCAAAATAATATAACAAAAATCATACAAAAGTTACTGTATGTCTATAATTTCTAGTATTAAGGAGCATCTCGATCGAAAAGTTCATCTTTGATTCGCCTTAAGAATTTGTCCAGATATTGAATCTTTTTTTGTCGAATCATATTTGCCTACGAACTTAGCTTTTTTTGTTATGGTTAGTTTTTTGAAAATTGTCTATCTATCACATATACTGAGAATTAACCACTACTTTTTAGTAGTACATAATTTACTTTTTGAAATCATCTCCTTGGAGATAAAGTTATGTTTGCCCTTGCGTGTGCCATACTTATATCTATAATATTATTCATTTTCAGTAATGCACAGCGCCGTCAGTCACATAAGCTTTGAAGATTAATTCATTGAATTAAATATATAAAATGCTTAAGCCTAACTCATCAACCCTCACAATTCAACACAATTTAGACAAAATATCGGGAATCGAGAATAAAAATCCTCTTTGTTTAATTGCTGGCAAACATTAAATAGAGGACTTCAAAAATCCAGAAAATTATGCTGGATTTCTTTTACATTTTACTTCTAAGGTCAATTCTTGAAAATTCCAGGCAAGATTTTCTATAAGATATTGACCCCTTATATATCAATCTCATATATAGTGTAATAGCGAAGTGGAGGATGTCGGTATCCCGGCAATGGGAAGCCGTAGCCGAGGGAAGCGGAGATGAAAAAATCTGTATACCATGAAATTATGGCATATACGATGGACTACTTCTATAAGGAAACTGTTAATATCATTGACATGCCAGGGAGTGGAGGTCATACAAAATAAAATATGCCCCTTATATGCAAACTTCTGATTAACAATAGTTTTAGTTATTACTTATTTGGTCTTCCTTTTTGCGGCTGCTTTTACATTAACAGGATCCAGCCTCTTTTCAAGAATTAATAAAAAATCGCTGTCGGCTGGTGATGTTATCGTTAATATAGAACCATCATCAATTGCATTTCCATCAGTATATATATTTTTTACAGGATCAAACCATCTTGGTGAATAATTATGATTGTCAGGTTTCCTTATTTTAATTGTTTGTTTTGCAGGCAGATAAGCCAGGATTGTATTATTGTCTGTGGTTTTTACGATTGAAACAAATTCATTAAAGATCTTATCACCAGGTTGTTCAATTAATAATTCCTGTGCAGGAAAGAAATTCCACCATGCAAATTCTGTAATAAATCCTGCAAGGTATCCGGTCTGGATAGATCCTGGGAGATTTATACTTACATCCCATGTTGAGGTCCCTGATGCATCGCCATGGTTAAGTATTTTCTCACCTTTTCTCAACCAGGGCCATATTCCGTTAGCACCATATGTAATACCTGCAACAGGAGTAGCAAAAAGACTCCAGTAGCTTGCCTGGCGAACATCTTTTTCGGTAGTTCCTGATCTGATTTCTTCGTAAAGTGGCTCCAGGTTAATTATTGGACGAGCAGGCAGATTAGACCATTTTTGACTCATTGGCCCCTTGGTTATCCAGTTAACTGTACCTTCTTCGTTGCTATGACTGCTCTGATAACCAATGATATCAAGCCAGGGTTCATCTCTGTAAATCTCTCCGATCCACGATCTTCCCTGAGGATGTTGGGCCACAATGCCCTGGTGACTACCATCAAAGACTGCACGGCCGATTGTTTTCCACCGTTGTTCATGTGTCCCGGTGTAGTTTCCGTCACCACCCAGGAACCATACTACATGATTAGCCCCATACCTGGCTACAATATATTTTGCAAGTAGGATAGCTTGATCATCAGGAAGATAATAACCCGGGCTCAACTCTCTTCCGGCCCCGCTTTGCAGTGCCCACAAAACAACAGGTGCGGCAACAAGTCCATATTCATTTATCTTGTCAATCTTTCTGTCAATAAGCCTGAAGAAATCAGGATTGATCCGGATTCGTCCGCACCCTTCAAATGCGACAAGCCCCTCGCTGCTTTTATCACATCCCCTCCATTGTGTGGTTACCACTTGAATAGCAGTGTAATTATTGTTTAGCCGATTTGTAAGATATTTATCCCATTCCTCGTCGGTCGATTTCAGGCAACCATTCCATGCTGTGCATGCAAGCCAGAAAAATGGAGTGCCATCGGTGTGAGTCAGAGAAAATGTACCTTTCGGATTAATTATGGGTCCACTACTGTAAATGGGTTTCTGATTATTACCCGATTTACAAAAGAATGATCCTGTCTGTTTGTCAAGGCTGGTATTTTTTGTATCTGAACAGGTAGTCTCATATTCCCATTTGCCTGTTTCACCTGGCATAAACCGGGCTTTCCAGATTGTATTTCCGTCCCAGAAACCATTAATTGTCTTCTTGATGCCTGTGGGAGAGGTAAAAGTCACCTCAAATCTATGCACTTCCTGAGGCGGATTTTCATATAATATATTACTGGAAAATATCAGTTCATACTTCTGCCACTTAATAGCATCTGGTGATTGTGCTGATATAATGATTAAACTGGAAATCATTATACAACTCAGGAAAGCTCTTTTTGTCTGATTCATTGCCTGTAAGTATAAGTATTAAAATCAGGCCTGTCCAAAATAAGTAAAATGGAATAAAAAAGAACGGATGGAAAACTTAGCATTTACTGTTAAGTTTATTACGCCTCAAAACCCACCGCACCTGAAGACAAATTTATCCATTTTCGCACAGATTATCCGATTAATTCCAGAAGATATTATTCCTTCCTGGCATATTCCGATAATCCCATTTTCTTAATAATTGCCTGGAATCTGGGTTCTGAACGCAGGCTCTCATAAAGGGGATCGTTATTAATTCGAGGAAGTTGAATTGAACGATTTTCAAGAGCTTTCTCAAGCCAGTTTAATGCTTCTTCCTTTTTATCCATCCCTGTGTATGTGCTTGCTAAAACTAAAGGATTAGGAGTTGATTGTTTAAGATTGAATTCAAGTAACAAGGTCCACGCGCCCTTTATACCTGACTTATTATAAACATCTTTCAATAAGCCTGCATATTTTACCGCAAGAGAATCACCCCTTAGTAAAGCTTGTTCAGCTGCATCTAAAGCTTTAATATCATCTCCCAACATTATATAGTTCCAAAAATAATCCCAATATACATTACGACCAGGATAAAGTTCCTGCGAGATTTTGAATCCATCCATGGATTCTTTGAATTTACCTTCATGAAGGAAATACAACGCACTTAAAACATGCAAAGTTGGGAAATACGGATCAATTTCCAGGGCCAGTTTAATTTGTTTTCGAGCTTCAGTGTTCTCACGAAGGATATCCAGCAATTCAGAATAATAAGAATGACCAGTTACAAATTTCGGATTTAGCTCAACAGCAAGCTGTAATTCCTTCCTTGCATCCTCCCATTTCCAGTCATTCCAAGTCAGAATCCCGCCAAGTACAGTGTGAGCTTCTGCCAGATTCTTATCAATACTAAGGGCCCGCAATGCATATTCTTTGGACCTTGCATAACTTTCCGCTTTTAGCGTTTGGTTATAAAAGGCAAGAAGAAAATAAGCATCTGCCAACCCTGCATATGCAAGCGCATAAACCGGATCAGCGGCTACTGCCTTTTCAAAATATTCTATGCTTTTATTAAATCCTTCATTTGTCCTCTTGTTAATGAAAAAGCGTCCCTGTAAATATAAATTATAGGCATCAAGATTCTTTGTTGGTGGTTTTTCTATTAATTGCTTTTCCTGCGGTGTTATTATTGCTTTTAATTGTGATGCAATTGCTTGTGCTATCTGGTTTTGAATGTTGAAAATATCTTTTGTCTCCTTTATCTCCTTTTCATAAGATTCTGCCCAAAGATGTCTTTCTTTATTAGCAGCAATTAATTGTACCCTCAGGCGAAATGTACTGCCATATTTTTGTCCGCTACCCTCAACTATATAATTAACTCCCAGCTTTTTTGCAATTTCAGGAATGGCAGGGATGTCAGTACCTCTATAACGTTCAGTAGATGTGCGTGAAAGAATCCTGAAATCTTTAATTTTCTGCAGATTATTAAGGATCTCTTCCATAACACCATTTACAAAATATGTAGTTGAATCACTTGGGCTGTCATTTATAAAGGGTAATACTGCGATAGACTTTTCGAGTTCTTTAATCTGTTTGTCAGCACCGATGATTTTAGTAATGAACAAAACTGCAAACACAACAACAATGAAAAGTATCAATCCTGAAACTAAACCTATTAACCTTTTCTTTGGAATCCGGATAATCTTTTTTACATCTTCAGTGCTTTTTATTTCCTGCCTGATCTCTTCAACGGGCTTTACTTTATTTTTTGTTCCAGTCTCCTTATATTTCAGATACCATTTGATAATTATATCAAGATTAACAAGAACCGGCTTTATCTGTTCGGGATCAAAATCTTTAGGATGGGCACCGTAAGTTGATAGTTCATTCAGACCGTGCATGGAAGATATAATGTGTGAAGGTACTTTCCCTTCCTTTTGTAGTTTATCGATGATACCCTTAAGCGGCTCGGTCTTTCTGTCTCTTTTTAATTCACATTCACACAGATTGGTGATTATTACCTCCAGACACCTTCTTGAATATAGCATTATAACATTTGCATCTTCATTCCTGATCAGTTGCTTCAGTTCTTTCTCCAGATCAGGAAACTGACCTTTGAGTGATTCATAAAGTTTCCCCAGTTCTTTTATTTCAGCTTGCCAGATTGCCATATGGAGGAATTCATTGTGTTAAAGTTATGAAAGTCTTAAACATGGAGCAAATAAAAATCCACCACCCCTTTAGATGTATCCACCAATATCTTCATTTCAAGCCCATCTTTATTAAATATTTCTCTGGGTTTGACTATGCTTTGTCAACCGGTTTTGTTTTTTCTTCGGAATGGTCAAAATACATGTGGTTTCAATGGGAATGATTATTAGACTAAAAAGTACCAACCGGGTCACCTTTAAAAATAAAACACTTATGGTTTTTAAATATATTTGTACAGTGCCTTACTTTTTAAATGGTGGTACATAATTGAATTGAAATTTATCTACAACTAATTGCCCGTTGAATTAATCCCCAAAAGTATGAACCCAAAAACTTCATTATCTTACATAGCTAAAACATCGGTCTTTCTTATCAGCTGCTTACTATTATCCCTTACCTCATTTTCGCAAAAGACACATGAAGTAAAGCTTAATATTGCTATTGCCCGCATGACACATGATCATGTCGCATTTATACTTAACAGACTAAAAAGCAATGATTCCGATCTTAATCTGACAGGTATTTTTGAACCTGATCACGGGTTGGTTGAAAAATATTCGAAAAAATATAATCTCAGTCCATCTCTGTTTTATGACAATTTTGATAAAATGCTGGACCAGGTGAAGCCAGAAGCTGTCCTGGCCTTTGGATCAATATTTGAGCATCTTGCAGTTGTGGAAGCCTGCGCGCCACGAGGAATACATGTTATGGTTGAAAAGCCGTTGGCTGTAAACATTGAACATGCAAATAAGATGAAGGCACTGGCAGATAAATATAAGATTCACGTGCTTACTGACTTTGAAACCTCGTGGTATCCATCCACAGCTAAATCGTGGCAATTGGTTAACGACAGCAACTATGTTGGAACATTGAGAAGGGTAGTAGTCCACGACGGTCACGAAGGTCCCAAAGAAATAGGATGTAGCAAAGAATTCCTTGCCTGGCTTACAGATCCCGTTCTAAACGGTGGTGGTGCCATCATTGATTTTGGCTGCTATGGTGCCAATCTGATGACTTACCTGACCAGGGGCCAGATACCGGTTTCAGTAACAGCGGTGACCAGACAATTCAAGCCTGCCATCTATCCGAATGTAGATGATGATGCAACCATAATTATATCGTATCCGGAATGTGAGTGCATTATTCAGGCGTCATGGAACTGGCCGTTCAGCCGTAAGGATATGGAAATATACGGTGAAAACGGATTTATTATGGCAGACAATAGAAATGATATGCGGCTTAAAAACCGTAATCATGCGAATGAGCTGAAAATTAAAGCCAGCGCAGATGATATTAAAGTATATGAAGATCCTTTCAGTTACTTCGCAAATGTGATCCGTGGTACTATTACAATGAACAATTATAACCCTTATTCGATCGAAAATAATTTAATCGTTGTCAGGATCCTTGATGCTGCAAGAGAATCAGCAAAAACTGGAACAACTGTCAAATACAAAAGCCAGTAGGCTTGACCAAATTCCGCCAGCCTGACATACCCTTTTATATTTATCAGCGAATCATATTGTTAATTGCAGTTCTGCGTGGTCAATTCATATTGGCTGTACGTGGTTCAGGGTCTCAGGTTTTCGCACATCAACCTCTACTCTCCAAACCTGAAAAACAGCGTCCCTTTCAGTGGCTCTGAGGTTGCATTAAATACATTTTTCCGGCCCTGGGGACCCTCGGCTTCAGCCGATGAAAACTTTGTACCAATGGCACTTATCCCATGCAGAAAAGAGACATTTCCGGAAGGGAACGGAGGGTTTATTTCTCCTCTCACTCCTTTGGAATATTTAGCTGGTTCAGGCGTAAACAGATGAAGGAATAAATCCTTTGTAGCCGAGACAACTGTAATCGGCATCTGTTCATTTTGCAACTCTATAGCGTAAAAGTTGGAATAATAACCCTTAAACTCCGGATAATCCCATGTTTGTCCCGTAATTGTATTATTATACGGCTTGTTGAAAAGATCAAATCGCACACCTTTTAACCGGTTTTTCCAAACATGATAGGGTCCGTTTGCCAGTAGCGTTGCTCCTGTTACAAGATTTTCCGGGTACGAAAATGTTATTCCCGCAAAATCCACCGGCTCAACTGGGCTATATTCATAATCCAATTTTAACCAGCCTCCCTGTAACATTGTCCATCTTGCATGGCAGCCGCTATCGTAAAACAGATCAACTATATAATCGTTTCCCGATGCAAAATGCTTCGTTTCCTTAAACACAGGGCTAATACCTTCAAATCGGAGCCCATTGTTAAATGAGATAGATTTATTGTCATTAATTACTCCCCTAATAAGTCCGGTTTTTATATTGAAAGTAACCTTAGTTTTTCCTGAAGACAGAGTTAACAAACTATCGTGTTCAGTTGCGGTTACTTTATCCTGACTTGTCTTTACCATTCTTAAAACGAAGCTTTTGGTTTTGGTAATATTCCACGACCATGTATTAATATTACGGCCATACTGATCGGTTGCTGTAACATACAAAACATCATAATTTTTCCGGTCGGAAGGAAGATCAAGGTTAAGGAAGCCACTTTCGCCAGGTTTAATATCGGGCGAAAGGATATTCCCGGATTTCTTTACCATCTCCATTTGAGGAAAAGTCTTTTCAAACCTTACCAGCTCAAACGAATATTTACACAACTTCAAATTGGTATATAAAAACCTGTTTTCAATCCTGAATTTTCCGTCAAAATCAGGAGTTAAGGCTGAATCTTTGAAGTGGACGGGTGACCATATTTCCTTAATAGTGCAGAAACTTCCTTCCTTTTCGTGATAAGGTCCCAGAATACCATCAGGAGCTGTATTCCCTTTGGTGTCAATCGAGTCATTCAAATCTCTGCGTTCCACACCCTCGTCAGCAAATACCCAAAGGAAAACACCGGCAGCCAATGGTGACGACATTATCAGATTCCACTGGTCATCAAGCCCTGCGCCAAGACCTCCATCAAACAAACCATGTAAAAATTCAGTCGGAAAAAAGATCTCTTTGCCATTTGTCAAGGCATTTAACACATAATTATACTTAGGGTAGTGTTTCGTATTCGTTCCGTTAATGATAGACCAGGGTTCAATAACCGTTCTTTTCTGTGGGTCATAAAGTGCATAATCAGTGCGAACATCTTTATTAAAACCACCTTCATTCCCATTATCCCAAAGAACAATTGAAGGATGATTTACATCACGGGTAACCATCTCTTTTACCAGTCTTTGTGCAGTAGGCGTATCATAAAAAGCCTGCCATCCTGCCAATTCATCCAATACAAACATTCCCATAGAGTCGCAAACATCGAGAAAAAACTGGTCAGGTGGATAATGGCTCATCCTGATCGCATTCATATTCATGTCCTTCATCAGGTTAACATCGTCGATTGCGAGTTGCTTACTGCTGGTACGGCCTGATGAAGGCCAGAATGTATGCCGGCAAACCCCTCTGAATATTATTTTCTTATTGTTTACATAAATTCCGTCACCCTCCCTGACTTCAACCGTACGGAATCCGAACTTTTTCATAATCTGGTGAATTATCTTTTTCCCCTTATTAAGAGTCACATCAACCTGATACATGGCAGGAAATTCGGGGTTCCACTGCGAAACATTTTTAAACACACCTTTAAGGATTGTTTTATCATTGTTTCCGTCAATTCTTGCCGTAAGTGCCGGTCCATAAGGTTTTCCATCCAATGTTTGTATTTGGGCTTTTACGCTTTTGGCATTATCTTCACCACCTGTATAAACCTCCATGAGAAAAGAGCCATCTGCTTTTGCATCTATGGCAACGTGATCAATATATTGCAATTGCACGGCTTCAAGATAAACAGGCCTGAATATGCCACCAAATACCCAGTAGTCAGATTTTCGTTCAGCCTGGTTAATACTGCCGTTTGATGATTCTTTGCTTACCGTGACTTCCAGAATATTTGACGAATCAAAATTAAGAAGATCCGTAATGTCGTACTTAAACCTGTAGAATGCTCCCTGGTGGATTGACCCCGCCGATTTACCATTGATTTTTACATCCGTGTCTGTCATTGAACCCTCAAAAACAATAAATACTCTTTTCTTTTCCCAGTTTTTTGCAACTCTAAATTCATATTTATACAGCCCCTTTTCGTTTGCTTCCATGTCAGTATTTCCATAGATATAGGTGCCGAATCCTTGTAACTCCCAGTTTGAAGGAACTGCTATTTTACTCCATTTGCCGCTGTTCATACCATGCGTACAAAAGAAATCCCATTGAACAGTATGGTCTTTGTCGAGTCCCGACAAATATTGAACTTCTGTTTTTTGAGCACTTAAGGAAATAAAGCTTAGAATGATAATGATAAAAAAAATTGCTCGTTTCATTTTATTAATCTGTTGATTACGAAATTAATTTATGGTGGTCATTAAAAAAATCCAATCTCATTTCTTTTTATAATCAATTTACTTATTTTCATGATTTCTGATTATGCTTTAAAATTATTCTAAATTTTCCTAAAAAAACAAGCTAAAGCTGTATCCATTCTATTCTACTTTTAAAGACTATTGCAAACGTACATCAGCAGACGAGGTATACTTGAATTGCTGAGTGGGTTACGTAATGCCCCGGAAGAATAAGTTGAGGGCATTCAATTTTAAAAACATTTGTTTTAAATGACATATACCAGGACTTCAATTATATTAATTTCCTGTAACTTTAGGGAATTAAACCTGTCCCATCCTAAACAAGTGAAAAAAGAAAATTCTGATTAGCCTGATTCAACATTTGATATTGAAATTCGATAATTGTTAATTGAAAGAATCGATGGAAAGATTTACATCAAAAAATGTTTTAGGTGGAGTGTTAATGCTTGGAACTGCAATTTCTATTACAGGTCAATCAAGTTCATTGAAACGTCCGAATATTATTTTTATTTTGACCGATGATCAACGTGCTGATGCACTAGGTTATACTGGTAATAAAATCATTCAGACTCCTGAAATGGATCGCCTTGCAAGAGAGGGGGTATATTTTAAAAATGCCTTTGTAACTACTCCAATATGCGCAGCAAGCAGGGCTTCTATTCTCACAGGATTGTACGAACGCACCCATGGTTACACGTTTCAGCAGGGGCCTCTTAAAAAGCCATACATGAATATAGCATATCCTGTTATCCTTAAAAAGAATGGCTATTACACAGGCTTATTTGGGAAATTTGGGGTCGATTACAAGGATGCGGAAAGCTTATTTGACAAGGCTGATATATATGATCGCAATGATAAATTTAACGACCGAAAGGGATATTTTTACAAAACAATTGGCAAGGATACCGTTCATCTTACCCGCTTTACAGGCTATGAAGGGCAGAAGTTTATTCGTAATGCGCCAAAAAATAAACCTTTTTGTCTGGCTATGTATTTTAGTGCCCCACATGCCCATGACCCTGCTCCCGACCAATACTTCTGGCAGGAGAAGTCGAATAGCCGTTACGCCAACGTTACTATTCCTCCTCCCGTGATGGCTGATGATAAATACTTCAACACTTTACCCGGGGAGGTTAGGGAGGGATTTAATCGTACTCGCTGGTACTGGCGCTATGACACCCCCGAAAAGTATCAGCATAGTATGAAGGGATACTACCGTATGATCAGCGAGATAGATGATGAAATTGGGGAGATAAGAAAGGTGCTCGGGGAACAAGGTTTAGCCGATAACACTGTTATTATATTTATGGGCGACAACGGTTATTTCACGGGCGAACGCCAGCTGGCAGGTAAGTGGTTAATGTACGAACTCTCTCTGAATGTTCCCATGATAATTTACGATCCAAGGGCTAAGAAACATCAGGATGTAACAGATATGGTGCTCAATATTGATGTTCCGAAAACCATTCTCGATCTTGCAGGAGTTCCTGCTCCTGAACCTTATCAAGGGTTAAGTTTAGTGCCCTATATTGACCAACAGAAACCTAAAAAGGTCAGAGAAGCAATTCTGATTGAACACCTGTGGGATCTTCCCCAGATACCATCGAGTGAAGGTATTAGAACATCTCAATGGAAATACTTCCGGTATCGCTTAATTATGGCTCCTGAAGAGCTGTACAATTTAAAGGACGATCCAATGGAGAAAATAAACCTTGCTCAATATCCAGAGTACAAGGATGTACTCGATAATCTGCGTAGCGAGTGCAATGCCCAGATTAAAAAGTATGTAGCTGCAAAGCTTTGTTCGGATGCAGTGGATCCTAAGGATGTGAAAGTTAATTTCTAAACTCTATTTTATGAAAGACATTGATCGCAGAAACTTCATACGTCAGGCAGGTTTAGGCAGTCTGGCTATTGGTATACCCATTTCAACTAATAAGAATGTTCGCGGCACCTATAGAGATGTGAAGGTAGAAAAGAACATTGCTAAAAGCAACGGAGCTTCCAATCGTCCGAATATTCTTTACCTTCATTCACACGATACCGGACGTTATATTCAACCATACGGATATCCTGTTCCAACTCCTAACCTTCAGAAACTGGCAGAAGAGGGCGTGCTTTTCAAAAAGTATTTTACCACTCACCCGACTTCATCTGCAAGTCGTGCCAGCCTTCTCACCGGAATGTATCCACATAATAACGGGATGATTGGTCTTGCTCATCGTGGATTTGTTTTGAAGGATCCGCATACACATATCAACTTTACCCTGAAAAAACATGGATATCATTCTGTATTATCCGGAGTTCAGCATGTTTTTGCCATGAAAAATAGCAATTTTTATAAGGAAATCGGGTACGATGAATTTTTAGGTAATCCTAATGTAGCTCATCTGAAAGCTGCAGAATGGCTCGATAAAGCGCCTGCCAATCCATTTTTCCTGTCGGTCGGTTTTACTGAGACTCACAGGAAATATCCCAAACACAAAAATAATATCAATCCCGATCACCTTGTTCCACCAAAACCATTACCTGATGTCCCTGAGGTACGGGAGGATATGGCTGATTTTATGGAATCTGCCGGCATACTGGATGAAAAAATGGGAATTGTGCTTACAGCTTTGCGACGTAACGGCCTTGAAGACAATACTATAGTGATATGTACCACCGATCATGGTATTGCATTTCCAGGTATGAAATGTAACCTGTATGATGAAGGTACCGGAATTTTCATGATAATCCGGGGGCCGGGGGGCTTTTCAGGTGGTAAAACCATCAATAGCATGGTTAGCGTAATTGATATTTTTCCAACAATTTGTGAGTTACTTGAGATTGAAAAACCAGCCTGGCTGGATGGAACATCTGTCATGCCTTTAATCAGGGAGGAAAAGAAGGAAATCAGGGAAGATATCTTCAGCCAGATTAATTACCATGCAGCTTATGAACCTGTGAGAGCTATCCGTACAAAACAGTATAAATATATCCGTCGTTTTGGTGACAAAAAAACCCCGGTTCTTCCCAACTGCGATGATGGCCTTAGCAAACAGTACTGGCTTGACTATGGGTGGAAAGACATACAGTTACCACAGGAAGAACTATATGACCTGGTTTTTGATCCAAATGAACGGAATAATCTTGTCAGTGATCCCTTTAAACAGGAAGTCCTTAATAAAATGCGCACCAGTCTTGATCAAATGATGAAAAAGACAGGCGATCCATTAATCAATGGATTTATTGTTGCACCACCGGATGCTGTTCTTAATGATCCGAACGACCTCTCACCCAATGACAAAACTTATATGGCTTCGGATCTCTACAAATTCAATCAGAAAAAGTAACTTCCTGATATCAAAAACACTTACTTCAAATCGGAATCTGCCATGTATCATCTGGCTTTTCAGCGCTGACAAAGGCAATTATTATAATTAAAAAGGACAAGTTAAAGAAGTTTGATTCCTGTTGCATTCTTTGCGTTAAAATTTGCATTGGGTAAATCGATCAAATCTATTATAAAAATTTAAAAGAGTGAAGTATATTGCTTATATTTAAAGTGTTAAAGATATAACACAAATAAACCCATCGTATTCAGGATGAAAAATTCCTTTATGAATAGTATAATACTTCCCCTGGCATTTACGGTTACTGCAAGTACGCTTAATGCTCAGGGAAAGAAAATGAACGTTCTCTTTATCGCTGTTGATGATATGAACAATGACCTGAGTTGCTATGGTCATCCATTGGTGAAATCTCCAAATATCGACCGTCTGGCATCGAAAGGCGTCGCATTTGCAAACTCTTATTGCCAATTCCCACTTAGCAGTCCCAGTCGCAGCTCCCTTTTAACCGGTTTGCGTCCTGACCAAACACGTGTTTTTGATTTAAAATATCATTTCAGGCAGGATATGCCTGATGTGGTAACTCTTCCACAAATGTTTATTAAAAACGGCTATTATGTTGCCCGTGTAGGGAAGATGTTTCATTATGGAAACCCGGGTGATATAGGGACTAACGGATTGGACGACAGGGCATCCTGGATGGAACGCATCAATCCGGCCGGTCTTGATAAAACGTCCCTTGAACTTGACCTCATAAATTACACACCTGATAGAGGCTTGGGGTCAGCAATGGCCTATCTTTCAGACAGTAAGGGGAAAGACGCGGAACATACCGACGGGCAGGTTGCCACTGAAGCTATTAAGCTATTGGAGAAGCATAAAAACAAACCGTTTTTTATCGCTGCCGGTTTCTATAAACCTCATACCCCATGGATAACACCCAAAAAGTATTTCGACATGTATAACCAGGACCAGATGAGTATTCCCAAAATATCTTCAGAAACGCCGGATGATTACCCTGAGCTTGCTTTAGCCTCCACTAAACCATGGCCTTATTTTGGCATCACCACCGCCCAGGCCATGGAGTGCAAACTGGCTTATTTTGCTGCGATTTCATTTGTAGATGCCCAAATCGGACGTTTACTTGACGCCCTTGATTCATTGGGGTTAAGTAATAATACTATCATTGTTTTTTGGAGCGATCATGGATACCATCTTGGAGAACATGGCTTATGGTTTAAACAAAGTTGTTTTGAAGAATCAGCCAAAAGTCCTTTAATCATTTATTTTCCGGGAACTAAATCAGCCGGAAAGATTTGTCAGCGAACAGTTGAGTTGATCGACATTTATCCAACGCTTGCTGAACTTACGGGTTTAACGCCTCCTTCAAATTTACAAGGTTATAGTTTGCTTCCTCTGCTTAAAAACCCTGAAGCATCATGGAATCATCCGGCTTTTACCCAGGTTCAGAGAGGAAATACACCAGGTCATAGTGTTCGCACCGAAGTATGGCGATATACTGAATGGGGTTTCGGAAAAATGGGGGAAGAATTGTACAATGAAGAAGCTGACCCGCAGGAATTGCATAATCTTGCCGGTAATTTAAAATATGCCGATGTAGTCAGACAAATGAAAGCTCTTCTTCATATAGATCATCCTAAACCTGTTACAGGAGGAGATGCAGTTGCAGATACGAAAGAAAGATATTGCAATTAGAAAAAAGTATGTTAATGGTAACGGTAATAATTGATCAGCCATCTTGACAACCGGATAGGCGATATTATTGAAACCTTAAAAAAGGAAGGCTTATTTGATAATACAATCATTGTTTACCAGCGACATTGAACCCGAAAACTATTTTGCCTCTTGAATACGACTATAAAAAGCTAAAACAAATCCCAGATAACCTGCAACCAGAATATATTTTGAAAATATATTTCAAAAGCGTTGATCTTTAAGACATGTTTGTTGTTATTCCATCCTGATTTGAATCAACAACAACTTTCTTTCCCTTTAACTTTTTCAAATGCTTCTTTACCTTCAGAAATGGAAAAATAAATCAGACCAGCGGTACCAAGAGTATCAGCATAAGCAAACCCTGTAAGCTCATAAAATTATCAATTCTTGCCCCTGGCTTGCTTATAAATATATTCCTTCTCTGGATGGTACTCCTGATGCGGATTATCCAGCAACAGCAAAAAACGATGTTAAGATCAAAGAACTTTGGATCAGCAATACAGGCAACTTGTTCTTCGGAAATACAGAATAAAATGATATTGGATATATAAAATCGTCGATTGACTCGTTAAAGAAGCTTCCTGTCATAAAGATTAAGAAAGCAATACATCTTAGGGGATCTGCAACCTTAAAATATTACCTCTTAAGGAGACTAAAATAACATAATTGGAAAAGCCGGTGGCCTTGACCATATTTGGCCGGAGATATTTGGACTACAGAATGTCTTTAAAATACTCTGCCATCTCTTCCCAGGCCACAGTCTCATCCGGTGCCTTTCCTAATTTCTCATAAAGACGCCTGCGACTCTTTTTGTCATCAATGGCGATTTTCGCGGCAAAGTAAAGCACCTCTTCAGCGATCTCGATTGGGACGACAACGACTCCGTCCCAGTCACATCCGACAATGTCACCGGGGCGAACCATTACGCCCCCGCAACCTACCGGGACATTAACGTCCATCAACTCTACACGACCAGGTATTATGGTTCGGCCAATCCCCCGGCAAGCGACTGGATTTTTTTGAAGGATGATTTCGTCGGTGTCCCGGGCATTACCATCTGTTACTATCCCGACAACACCATTTGCCTGCATTGCCATTGAATTGTTCGAACCCCAGTAACCACACTCACGGGCTCCATTTGTTGAGGTGACAATCACACAGCCCGGTTTTGTACTGAGTATGGCATGGTTGCCCCCGGACTTGTCCCATAGGGAGTGCTGCAGCAAAGCGTCTTTCCGGTCGATCATGGGCATTCGCCGGTTAGTTGGAATGACACGCATCGTAACAGCTGGTCCCCAGAATCGCATGCCCATCCATAACGGACGGATCAATGGATCCAACAATGTCAAATCAGCACGTCCCACAGCATCCAGACCATCGGTCACATCAGTAACTCTTAGAAATTTATTGAACCGTGCAGCGATAGAGTAGGGGTCCTTGCCCTGCGTAAATACCGGTTTAATCGGATCTGAGGTTTGTGATGCCTGTAAGGCAGCGGCAAGTGGCTGAGTTATTCCCATACTCAGGGCCGTAGCAGCGGAGAGTTTCAGGAAGTCACGGCGAGACGAGCCTGAGGAAGCATTGGTCCCGTTTTGAATGATGTTTCGATCACAAGATGATTTTATAAAAGAACTCCTTTTTTTCATTTTTAATTGATTTATGATTTATCTTAAAATATAAAGGTTTCTATATAAACTACTTTCCACGATACATATGCCGGATATAAAAATATTTATTAGTTTTATAAAAACCTAGTTTTATCCGTCCGACATTCTCTTCAGGTTCAATCCCATATTTATTAAATATTTCCATGAGTTTTACCATGACTTGTCAACTGATTTGATCCTGTTTTGGTACTGAATTATATAAAGGGAGGAATCTTCGATCCCCAATATGGAATTTTTATTTTATGCTCGCATTCCCCGCGTCAAGCAGCGGGGAATGCGCTCGCGGGGATTCAATCTCAATGGCCAAATCTGTTCAATGTGACTGGTTTATGCATCTAACAAATAACATCTACAAATCGTGAATAGAGGATCTGATTCCCTCAAGGATAGATTCTACTTCAACTTCGGTGATAAGGAGGGAAGGCCTTATTAACACACTACATTTATCTACAATTCCATTAATGAAAAGGATGCCCTTATTCCTGGCAAGATGGCAGAACCGGTTGGCTATTGAGGTTGAATCAAATTTAAATGATATCAACAATCCCATACCACTTAAAGACTTGATACGTTCGTCTGAATTTATAATTGACTTCAGTTCATCCATAATTTTTGTACCCTGCAAGAGAGCGTTCTCCCATGGCTTGATTCGTTCATATTCATCCAGTGCGGCAGCGGCTACCTTGCAGCCAACATCATGTCCCCCAAAGGTGTAAAGGTGTATCAAGGGATGTACATCAAAAAAACGTTTCAGATCCGATGTAAAGATTGTAGCTGTCATGGGAAAGATCCCGCTAGTAATTGCCTCGCCAACTACCAAAATATCAGGATACACCTCATGGTGTTCATAAGCAAACTTTTTACCTGTGCGACCGAAACCAGTCTGACTTTCATCAAATATCAGGCAAGTGCCTGTCTTATCGCATAACTGTCTTATGTGTTTTAAATAATTAGTGTCTACAGTTCGGCAGTGGTTCTCAGCCTGAACAGGTTCCAGGACAAAAGCTGCAGAGCTGCGACTAATAGCAACCTCAGCAGCTGCATAATCGCCAAATGGTATCGTCACGACTCCTGGAATTAGATCTCCAAAATCCTTTTTTAAAGGATGTTCAGAGAGTGAAAGTGCAAAACCGGTATCTCCATAAGTGCCTTTATCAACTGTTATCAATTCGGGTCGGCCAGTAGCTCCACGTGCAAGTTTACAGGCTGCATCCATTGACTCTCCCCTTGTCACTCCAAATAGTACACAGTCGAGTGGCCCTGGAACAAATTCACTTATTTTTTTGCCAAGTAAAGCCTTTTCTTCTGATATCATTGGGAAATTACCCTGGTCCGTTTCAAAAATGGCTTGTTTTAAGGAAGAGATAAGCCATTCATTTCTTCTTCCCAGGTTATAAGTGGATGCCGAACTATAACAGTCAATGTATTTTTTCCCATGAGAATCGGTAAGATAAACTCCATTGCGAGTTTCTTCAATGATAACAGGCTCGTACAATATGTTTGTCTGCATAATTTGATCCTCCTATTTTTTAAACTTTAAAGTTTTGGTAAAGAACTCTTCTATATCCCTTACCAGATTAAATGCAAAAATTTGTATATGGATATTATCAAGCATCCGGCGGATGAGAGGAATGCGTGCCAGAGGAACAAGAACCACCAAATACTTTCGAAGGGTATTAACTGCCCGCCCTATTTTTTCAAGAATATCTTCAATCTCCTCAAGAGTTACAGTTATCGGCACCTGAAACCGCATCACTTGAGGTGCATTTCCTGAAAAAGCTGCCCAAATACCATGACGTGAAAGACAATCAGACATAATCGCCCCTACAAACTCATACTGATATTCGATACCAATCATCAACCCCAAACCTCGAACTTCTTTAATTACCTGTGGATAGTCGGTCCACAACTTATTGAGTCCGGTTTTAAATCGATTTCCCATTTTGGCTGCATTCTCCCAAAGCCGGTTGGTTTCAACAAACTCGAGTACTTGTAAAGAAACCATACAACCCAGATCACTACCCCCACTAAAGGAACGATGGAAAAATGGATTCTTAACAACATATTCAGCAGGCAAACCGACTTCCTGGAATAACACTGCACCATTGGGATAGAGTCCCCCACTCAAGGATTTCGCTATAAACATTATATCGGGTAATACTCCGTAATGTTCCGAAGCCCAAAGTCTTCCTGTGCGACCAATGCCGGTTTGCACTTCATCGAACACTAATAGTATACCCAGCTTATTACATAGTTCCCTTAATCCCATTAAAAACTCTGGTGTGGCAACATGAATCCCTGCTTCACCCTGAACCGGTTCAAGAACTATAGCTGCAGTATCTACTGTCGCTATTCGTTCAACAGCTGCCAGATCATTAAATGGGGCCAGCTTAAAACCGGGCATCAACGGCAAAAACAAATGCTTATAATAGTCTTTCCCATTGCCTGAGAGGCTGAATCCTTCGTGCCCATGATAGGCTTTTATCATGGTAATAATCTGATTACGCTTTGTCGCTGCTCTTGCTAGCTTCATCGCACAAGCACAGGCATCTCCACCTGAAGCACACAACATTACACGGGTAAGATTACCAGGAGCAAGTTTTGCAAGGCGATTAGCTAACTCAATTTTAGGAACTGAAAGAAATCCCACTGAACCCATATCATACTTATCCAGAGCCTCATCTAATGAATGGATAACAGATTCATTCATCCTGCCTACATTAAAACAACCTGCAGAGGAAAACGCATCATAATACATTTTACCGGAGCCAGCATCCATAAAACTGACACCTTTTCGCTTGCGTTCAAGTGTGTCTAAGTGTCCACACCTAAGATAACGGACCTGCCCCCGTGAAATGTGCTTTCCGAAAAGATGATAAACGTTATCTCTTTCCTTACGATCCAAAAGTTGATGTGTCATATTCACATTTATTAGTTTATTTAGAATTGCCTTTTACTGCATCAGCAAACTTATTGACTGAACACGATAAATGGTTTTATTCAAATTTATCCTGTGTTGCAAGGTCAACAAATTTTTTATACTCATGTTCCCATGAAAATGATTTCGGATCGCAATAGGCTCTTGAAGTGTTTGGAATAAAGACCAGACACTTTAGCTTTTCTTTTAGCGATGCATCAACATTGTGTGTCTCTAAAAGTCCATCATGTGAGGTAAAATCAAAATAAATACTTACATCTTCTTTAAAGGTGGATTCAAGTTCCTTCTTTAGATCGGGTAACTGACCTTTGAATGATTCATAAAGTTTCTCAAGCTCATTTATTTCAGATGACCAGATTGCCATTTGTGGAGGAATTCATTAGAATAAACTTTCATAAAAATCTGATTAATAGACAGACTCCATAAAAATCAGAATCAGATTTATAGAGGAAAGTTATGAAAGTCTTAAACATGGAACAAATAAAAATCCATCCGTTTATAAACTTGTAGAAAAACCAATGGATGTGACCTTAGATGGATACTACTCATTTTGGCCCTTTTCACCAGAATATAATCCTGCAGATATAATATTATAACTAAATCCTACTTTGCACTTTCAATGGGTTGCAGGGAGGCCGTCTCAAAAGGACACCACCTCCCCCTGACGCTTCGGTCAGGGTATTCCTCCTCTCAGAGGAGGAGAAAGTTATAGTATTGTATATCAAAACTTTCTCCTCCTTTTCAAAGGGGACCGAGCGTTAAGATATAGCCCAGTGGGCTATTCTCACCCGGACGTATTGGATCAGCTTTGCCTGTTCTGAAAGATTTTCACCAGTTCGACTCCTTCACCTGTACCAAGGTTCCTCGAGTACTGCTTGTCCATTGAGTTGTTCCAGTGCTCGTGAACACCAAGGCTTTTCGGAATAAGGATACCATCACCATTTGGTGTATAGACAATCCCCGCCGGCCAGTTTACGGAATCGGCAGCTTGATGCTGATAATCGTCCACTCCGGGTTCAATTATATGTGGAACAGTATGTTCGGGATTTGAGAATTCAGTTCTGAGAAAATCATAAGCTACCGATTCTATTGCAACCGGATCGAATGACAGGAGCAGGGATGAGCTCCAGTGATTGTTAAAGGGGGGCATTAAGAATTTAACAGGAAGTCCATTCCAATCTGCACCAGACCAAAGAGCGTCAAGTATGTAGAACAGGTTCTTATCACCAGTGAATTTGTTCCCCATAAGATCGACCAGTACCCTGTAATAGCCATATCCCCTGCGGCTACTGCTGTTCAGACCTAGATGGAGGTGAGAGGCACTGCGTCTTGACTGAGTCCCGAAATGATTTTTAACACAAAGTGTAATCCCGGCAATCCCATGTCCCTTCATGGCCGCAAGGTTGATAAGATATTCTGCATCTTCAAGAACAGTATAGATCTTATCTGATCCCGCTCCGCTCATGACAGATTTATTATCTGAATAGAAAATAAGGTCTTTATTGCTTTCACTGCAACTTATTCTTCCGTGTGTGGGACCAAAGCTTGAAAGATAATTCGCATGAGGGAACTCGGCATAGTATTTTATGTATTCATCCTGATAAATATTCCTCATTGCATCTCCCACGTAAATACAGTCCTGTGGAATCCCTGCCACATGGACCAGCTGCCTGAGCATTGAAAGGACTAACTGAGGTGTTGTTTCGCATGCTAATGGTAAAGGGTTATCTTCAAGTCTCCTGTATTCAGAGTCCATTCCCCCTGAAGCGGTAGTCCTGTTCAGCTTAAGATATATCTTTTCTCCTTTCAGGTAAGGAACGTTTCCTTTCCCCCTCTTCTGATTATGATATCTGAACACATTTTCCCAGACTTCAACTGTTTTGTCTTTGCCGGCCATTGAACAAAGACCGGCTGTCAGCATCTGATCAACGATTTCCTGGCTGGTATTTTTATCCATGAACCAGGCATCGTACTTTATTGCAGGTGTATCACGTGAGACAGGTTTATTGGCACAATCAGGATTTGTGGATGCGGGATTCCATACCCAGCTTACCCTGCCCGGTACAATACCCTGTGCCTTACCCATAGGCCGGTTGGGAATGTAGAGATTTTCTGCCTGCCTCTCAGCAATAAAGGGATATATATTTCCCTGGAGGTTATCTTCCCCTGAAAATCCCGGTACATTTCCCTGAGCTTTGATCGCGGACAGGAACAAGCTGCATTGAAATGGTGCAAGAAGCAGACTTTTCAGAGCCTTGCGTCTGCTGATTTTTTTTACTCCTGGTCTTACTGTAGAACAAGGTTTGGTTTTATTTTTGACAGGTTTGTCATTTTGCATTTTCACAGAGTTTAAAAGCGTTTTGTGTGCATGAAAATTAATAAAAAATTTTCTTTTGTATCTGTTATTCAGACACTGAAATAATATTATATTTTTCTCCGGGGGCCATCTGAATCAACGGGAAGGAAGGATCATCACCCAGGCTTACATAATTCAGCCAGTAAGGTTCACCAGCACCTTGTCCTCTGGATCTTCTGGCAGAGTTTTCTTATTTTTGCTTTTAATCAATTATTTTTGCTATGAATCCCAAAATAAAAGTTATAATCACTGGATCAACTGGAATGGTTGGTGAAGGGGTCCTTTTTGAATGCCTTAAGCATCCAGATGTTGAATCAATTCTGGTAATTAACAGGAAACCTTGTGGAGTCACTCATCCTAAACTAAAGGAGATAATTCATTCCGACTTTTTTAACCTTTTTCCTGTTGAATCCAGGTTATCAGGGTATAATGCTTGTTTCTTTTGCGCTGGTGTGTCATCCGTAGGGATGAAGGAACCTGAATATACCAGAATCACTTATGACCTCACAATGGCCTTTGCTCAAACCCTAAGCAAATTAAATTCCGATATGACCTTCTGTTATGTTTCTGGTGCAGGTACTGATAGCAGTGAAAAGGGCAGGATCATGTGGGCAAGAGTAAAGGGTAAAACTGAGAATGATTTAATGAAATTTCAGTTTAAGAATGTGTATGCTTTCCGTCCAGCTTTCATGAAGGCATTAAAAGGACAGAAAAACCTACCCAAATTCTATAAATATATACAATTGCCATATCCTGTTTTACATGCGATATTTCCACAATACTTTGGCACACTGAGCGATGTTGGGCTTGCAATGATTAATTGCGCAATATTCGGAGCTGAAAAGAAAGTGCTGGAAGTAAAAGAGATTGCTGGATTAGCAAAGAAAACAACATAGTGACATGTACAAGTAAAGTTAACTTACTGCAAAAAGCAGGATTACTGACCATCGAAGATCAGAGTTAGATCATTGTTGTCCCATTATGAATGTTAAGTGTTAGGAGACCTGATTATAGTGGGCAAAGAAGGAGAGATTTCTAAACACGATCTCAGGATTCAGTAACCTTCTCACAGGCTGAAATAAATTGAATTGAGAGTAAATAAAATGTAACTTTGATACTGGAATAATTACTCTACAGATGTCAGACATTATTGATCTTTAAAATAGACTAATATTATGTTTATCACATTTACTTTCGAAGAATTCCTGGAGATGGTTACAAAATACAATAACGACTTGTGGCCTATGCATTTATTTGTATATGCACTGGCTGGTATTGCAATATTTCTTGCCGTCAAAAAAACAAGTTTCTCAAGCAGGATCATTTCGGGAATTTTGGCCTTCTTCTGGCTATGGATAGGAATTGTCTTCAATCTGATGTACTTCAGTAAGATATTTCCCATGGCTAATATCTTCACAATTTTATTCATAATCCAGGGCATTATCTTTGTAGTGACCGGAGTTTTCAAACAAAGTCTTTCTTTTAGCATCAAAACAGATATTTATGGAGTATTGGGAGGGATTTTTATTTTATATGCAATGGTAGCATATCCCTTAATTGAATATCTTTTAGGAAGAGGTTATCCTCAAATATTACCATTCGGGCTTATTTCCTGTCCTACGACTATTTTCACATTGGGAATGCTATTGTGTTGTGATCGAAGATTACCAAAGTATGTACTTATTATTCCATTTTTGTATTCGCTCAGTGGTATTATTCCCATTTCCCTGGGTATCGTTGAAGACATTGGCCTTGTTATATCAGGTTTATGTGCTACTTTTCTGATTCTATATCGGGATCGCATGAAAGTGAGAGAATGAATGGTCAAAATATCAGAGTTTTCAGAGGGAAGGAGTCTTGTTTGGAAAAATCCAGATAGGTTCACCATCGGCCACCATAGCTCTAGCGACGACAGACTTTGTAATTATATCGGGTGGGCCCACCCCTTCAGTCTGGCTCCTAATTTAATCTGGCATCATTAGTATTTCATTGATGGGAAAATAGAAGCATATTATACATTGTGGAATAAATTTGTCTCGCTGTCTGCTAAAGTTAGTAACTTGAAGGAAATGCCAATGAATCAATCTAAAAAATCGCTCATAAATTCAGAAGTAAAATCCAAAATGCTTAATTTAAAATTATTAATTTAGCTTTGAAATAATTATGTAATGAAAGACGCGAATAGCTTTTAAATTTCTTCGATCAATATGCGGGAAAGTAAAAGATCATAAATGTCTTCATAAATAATTGCAAGAATTTCTAACCCTAAAATATCAACACTATGTTTAAAGATTTTTTCAATCTGGATAGTCCGCAATTCTGGGCTATCATCGAGAGGTTTATAATAAACCTGGTTTTTCTTTTCCTTCTTATCCGTGTAGTTTATTACAGGTATTCGAAAAAGCCAAAGTACGTATTCAGCTATTTCCTTATGGGGATAGTGATCTTCATTATTGGTTCTATGCTGCCAATAGTATTCAACTCAGCCATGACCCAATTAGGAATGGCTATTGGCTTGTTTGCCATTTTCACAATCCTAAGGTTCAGAACAAGAAACCTGAATATAAAAGATATGGCATATATCTTTACTGTTATTGCTATTTCAGCTGTCAATTCATTTGAGTGGGTAAAATTCCCTGCGTTGGGAATATTTATCTTTAACATCATAATCATTCTTTCTGCATTTATTCTCGAGAGGTTACTGGTCAGAAAAACCAAAAAAACCAAAAAAATCAAAAAAGCCGGTAAAGAAAAGTTTAGTACCCATCCCATTGTATATGATAAAATGGAAATGCTGAAACCTCAGAATAAAGAGGAACTTTTAAAAGATGTCGTTGAAATTACCGGTTTGGATATTAAAAAGGTTAAAATTAAGAAAGTTGACTATAAGAATAAGGTTGCAATAATTGATATATTTTATTAGTTCTCAGGCATTATAATTTCTCGCAGTTCTCCATAAAGAGGTCGATTATGACATCAAGGCTTCTCTGTTTTTCAGGCTGACCAAAGAACTGATTCAATAATACGGTAATATCATTTTTTAAGCTCGGCCCGGTGCTTGGTTTTGAACAAAAACAGAGGCATTTTGATCATAAAACTAACAGATATTCAGATTAAGATTAAAAAAAAGGACCACATAAATTAAATCATTCTATCAGTGAAAGTTTATGATTTCCTGATACTATTTAATTATTCTTTTGATTGGCGACAGCCTTTTTTGCTGCCTCGAGATGAAGATATATTTCATGATCATAGAATGGTTTTAATTCCCAGCTTTTTTCAAGAACCTTAAGAGCTTCTTTAAATTTGCCTTGTTTAAAAAGGTACCGTCCCTTTATATCCAAAAATCTGGAATTATCAGGATTTGATTCAAGAGCCTTGTCAATTAGCCCTTCCCCTTCTTGAATATTAAGGTCATTTTCTATAATGAACCATGAAAGATTACTTTTCATCAGTGGACTTTCGGGTTCCAGGGCTAAGGCTTCACGAAAATATTTCTCGGCTTTATCCTGAACCTTAGCATCGGAATAGATGTTTGCCAGGCCGGTTATTATATTTGCTTCAGGAACTGAGTTATCTCGCCGGATTGATTTATATTTCTGGATAAATTGGTTTGCCACGATAGTATCTCCTTCAGTTAATGATAATATAGCCTGCCTTTGGATCAGAAGGTGATTGTCAGTAAAATCCGTTTCAGCTTTCTTATAAAGAGCTTTTTCTTTATTGTACTGGCCAGTCTCATGATAGGCTAATCCTAAACTAGTATAGGCCCAGACTGTTGACGGTTTTGAATTCCATTTTCTATATATATCCAGACCTTTTTCAGCTTCAGGGATTGCTTTATCATATTGATGCAACCTGATATAGTTAGTACATAACCCAAAATGTAAAGTTGGTGACTGATCGTCTAAAACTATAAGTTGCATTAGGTATTTAATTGCTTCATAAGGTGTTTCAAAGAAAGTGGCATATAACCAATTCATATAGATTTTCTGCACCAAGGTCATCTGATCCCTTTTTTTGTAAATTTGAAGACACCCCTTTTTGGCCAGCTCATTTAAACCCTGGTTTCTGTATGCAAAAGGAAGCATTATTGCCGCAAATGTAAAGTTTGAGTCAATAGCCATCGCCTGGGAATACATTTTTACAGCTGTTGAATTATCACTTTTAAAGAATGCATTTTGTCCATAAATGAAAAACCTGTAAGCTTCGGGAGAATTGGTGGATGCATAATGCTGATAATCGAGAGGTAATTCTTTTTCTATTTCAGATATTATGAGAAAATTCTTTACCATCCATGAGAGTAAATCAATTATATTCAGGATATTCCCGGCGGATCCGTCTAATTGAAAAGATTTATAAATTGCTTCTGTTTCTGAATCAAATAATTGAGCATTTATCCGTATTGTAGTCCCTGATTGTTTAATACTTCCATGGATAAAGACATTTGCATCAAGAATTTGTGAAAGTTTTCCGGCAACAGAAGGTGTGAGTGAAGCATAATTTGTCAGGCCTTTGCTTTGAAGCAGACCTGTGATTGATTGTGTCTGTCTGACTTCCAGTTCCTCGGAGTTTGAGAGAGAGGTTATTAAGTTATCCTGAATCCCATCCTGCCAGACATTCCAGATTGTATCATTGGTCATGTTCTGAAATGGCATAACCGCAATAGAAATTCTCCCTTTTGCTCTAAGATTTTCCAGCTTGTGCTTTTTGAATATTTTGGGATAAGCAAATATTGCAGCAATTACTAATATAGTTGTGATTAATACTCCAGATAATAACTTGTGTTTGATCAATCCAACAGGTTTCTCCTTCTCTTCAATTCCTGTCTCTTTCCGGACTTCCTTAAATGATTCTCCCCTAAGGTGAAGCTTTTCTTCTTCATCAGCTTTAATTTCGATTCCCTTATATTTTAAATACCAATCTGCAACTGTCTCCAGATTGATCAGGGTAGTTTTGACCTGTCTGGGATCAAAATCTTTCGGATGGGCACCATAAGTTGACAATTCATTCAGACCATACATCGAAGAAATTATATGTGAAGGGACTTTCCCCTCTTTATGCAATTTATCAATGATACCCTTTAGCGGCTCGGTCTTTCGGTCTCTTTTTAATTCACATTCGCACAGATCGGTTATAATCACTTCAAGACATCTTCTTGAATACAGGAGAACCATGTTCTCATCATCAGCTTTAATCAACCGTTCCAGTTCTTTCTCCAGATCAGGAAACTGACCTTTGAGTGATTCATAAAGTTTCCCCAGTTCTTTTATTTCAGCAATCCATATTGCCATTTGAGCAGGTTATTTATTGAGATATCTGAACGTGTCCATATAAAATTTTATGAGTATCCGGAATGATTAACATTGAAAAATTAAGGGCTAAAGCCCTGCTTATATAAGTTCTGTTAACCACGGGCTTAACCCCGTGGTTGTTTTAGAATAAATAATCCGGCTAAAAACTTCAGATGTTTGTCAGTTATTTTCATCTTAAATAAATTTTACGGACTTATAATAAAATTGTATTTTATCGACTTAACTGTGATAAAGTTATGAAAGCTTTAAACACAAAACAAATAATAATCCATCGACCCATTTGAGTTATCTGAATTTCGCTTCAAACACAATTTAAAAATCAATATTTGCAGATATAATCCAGGATGCTGATAAGCCTGCACTGCCGGGCGGCGTTCCGGTTCGCCGGAAAGGCTCAAAGTGCTCTTCATTATGGGAATTCATCTTATCTTGAAAAATTGCTTTAGGTATTCAGGTCGTCCGTCCTGCAAAGAAATAACCTGGACAAGCGCGACGGACAAATTTTGATAATGCTTTGAAACAAAAAGTGTCGGAAACCAATGATAAGTTTTTACCCGGACAAGAATATATTGAAAAATGGGGTTATATTGTGGATGAAACCGGAACTATCCCTCACACATGGTCAAAACTCTTTTGATAAACGAAATTCAACATTTGATATAGAAATCCGATAATTGTTAAATGAAAGAATCTATGGAAAGATTTACGTCAAAATATATTATAGGCGGAGCATTAATGCTTGGAACTGCAACTTCTGTTACAGGCCAAGCCGGTTCATTGAAACGTCCGAACATTATTTTTATTTTGACCGATGATCAGCGTGCTGATGCACTGGGTTATACTGGCAATAAAATCATTCAGACTCCTGAAATGGATCGCCTTGCAAGAGAGGGGGTATATTTTAGAAATGCCTTTGTAACTACTCCAATATGCGCAGCAAGCAGGGCTTCTATTCTCACAGGATTGTACGAACGTACCCATGGCTACACGTTTCAGCAGGGGCCTCTTAAAAAGCCATACATGAATATAGCATATCCTGTTATCCTTAAAAAGAATGGCTATTACACAGGCTTATTTGGGAAATTAGGGGTCAGCTACAAGGATGCGGAAAGCTTATTTGACAAGGCTGATATATATGACCGCAATGATAAATTTAACGACCGAAGGGGGTATTTCTACAAAACAATAGGTGAGGATACCGTTCATCTTACCCGCTTTACAGGCTATGAAGGACAGGAGTTTATTCGCAATGCACCCAAAAATAAACCTTTTTGCCTGGCTATGTATTTTAGTGCACCACATGCGCACGACCCGGCTCCCGACCAATACTTCTGGCAGGAGAAGTCGGATAACCGTTATGCCAATATTACTATTCCTCCTCCCGTGATGGCTGACGATAAATACTTCAGCGCTTTACCCGCGGAGGTGAGAGAGGGATTTAATCGTACCCGCTGGTACTGGCGTTATGACACCCCTGAAAAGTATCAGCATAGTATGAAGGGATACTACCGTATGATCAGCGAGATAGATGACGAAATTGGGGAGATAAGAAAGGTGCTGGAGGAACAAGGTATAGCAGATAACACTGTTATTATTTTTATGGGCGACAACGGTTTATTCACGGGCGAACGCCAGCTGGCAGGTAAGTGGTTAATGTATGAACTCTCGCTGAATGTTCCCATGATAATTTACGATCCAAGGGCTAAGAAACATCAGGATGTAACCGATATGGTGCTCAATATTGATGTTCCAAAAACTATCCTCGATCTTGCAGGAGTTCCTGCTCCTGAACCTTATCAAGGGTTAAGTTTAGTGCCCTATATTGACCAGCAGAAACCTGAAAAGGTCAGAGAAGCAATTCTGATTGAACACCTCTGGGATCTTCCTCAGATACCATCGAGTGAGGGTATCAGAACATCTCAATGGAAATACTTCAGGTATCGCTTAATTATGGCTCCGGAGGAGTTGTACAATTTAAACGACGATCCAATGGAGAAAATAAACCTTGCTCAAAATCCAGACTACAAGGATGTACTCGATAATCTGCGCAGAGAGTGCGATGCCCAGATCAAAAAGTATGTAGCTGCAAAGCTATGTTCGGATGCAGTGGATCCTAAAGATGTGGAAGTTAATTTCTAAACTCAGTTTTTATGAAAAATATTGATCGCAGAAACTTCATCCGTAAGGCAGGTTTAGGTAGTCTGGCTATTGGTATTCCCGTTTCAACTGTTAATAATGTTCGCGGCACCTATAGAGAGACGCTGGTTTACCTGTACGAAATCTTTCCAAACCTGATGTGAATCAACAACAACTTTCTTTCCCCTTGGCTTTTTCAAATGCTTCTTTACCTTCAGTTATGGAAAAATATATGAGACCAGCGGTTCCAAGAGTATCAGCATAAGCAAACCCTGTAAGCTCATAAACAAGACTTGAAGCAAGAAGAACCAGCGACATATACACACAAATCCTGGTACAATTTGCATCAGCAATTATTGGTTCGGAATTTAACTTTTTGCCAATGCTTTTCTTTGCATTCATGAGCCAGACCATTACTGCCATTGAAACCAAAGATATTACAACACCCCATAGTGTGGTTTCAGGCTTGTGATGTGTAATGATATTTAAAATAATTCCTGCAAATAAACCTAATGCTAAAATATAGAATGCGCTACCCGTTATTTTTAAGGCCTTTATTTCGAACATGCTTTTAAACCCAGCCGGGTTTTGTTTGATTCTCGTTATCATTACTGCAATGCCAATGCCTGACATTACTTCAATGAAACTATCTGCACCAAAACCAAATAAACTAAGGGTTTCATCTTCATAACCTAAAACCATTGATACTATCCCTTCAATAATATTATAAAAGATAGTGAACAGACTTAACAGGTAAGCCTGTCTATAGAATTTTCGTTCTGAATTAGTCATTTACGCAAGCTGTATGATTATTTTTAACAGCAAAGGTAAAGGTAAACACTATACGGACGACACTCTCCTGATCTGGCCCCGGTTATTTTCTCTCAATTTATGGATTCAGTAAAGTTTTCAGGTTCTTCCCGTGTTTTAAAATAACCACCATTAGGCGGGATTAAACCTTTGTCGTGATGTGATTCCCGCTTAATGAAGGAAATGCTGTTGTTTAAAATTTGGGGAAAGCTACCTTTATCTCCTGCTATTCAGGTCCGTTATTTTTTGTATAAGTAGTATTTACAGTACTTAAAGTGAGCTAGAGTTTGGAGTGCCTAGAGAGCAATAGCTCTTTGCCACCCTCTAAATATGAGAACAAGCCAACACGCACGAGCAGTTTTAGAGAGAAACGTGCTACGTTACAAAGTAGCCTGGCCTGTCAAGTTCCGAGCCATGCTCTAGCGTGAGTTTATTACGAGATGAGTGATAAGTCGTCATAACACGCAGGTAGTCATAAAGATACAATTCATTTATTTGTATACACCAACATCTTTGATTTTGGGTTGTTCATTGTGGGCGTTTTCTATA
>JBBSAP010000031.1:0-31361 GCA_038252165.1 Bacteroidales bacterium
AGTGCATGGGACCCCAGACTGTACTGTCGGGATAATACTGATAAAAAAGATGATATTCACCTTCATAAAATACCATTCCGTTCGGATCGTTCATCCAGCCGGTTTCAGGAGAAAAGTGAAACTGCGGACGGTATTTTTCATGATAGTATTCCTGCCTGTCATTTATAACAGATATGCTTTTATTGCTTCCGTAACTGCAGGCCCGGAAGACTGATACAATCAAAACCAGTAAAGGCAAAATATATATAGCCGCTACGCGAAGGCGAGGGGGGTGTAAATTATTAATTGACATAACCCATAGAAAAAGGAAATGCATCCTTTATTATTCCCCGGTTTCTATCAGGAACACTTTGCATTTTAAATAAAAGTTGACCGCCAGATTGCAGTTCACTATGCCTTATATAATTACGCGTCAATGTTTTGCCATTCAGCTTTATATCACTTACATAAACATTCTCTTTAGTGTTGCCTGGTGCATTAATGGTAAGCTTTTTACCATTTTCAAACTCCAAAGTTGCCTTTTTGAACAGCGGAGAACCGAAAACATATTCATCAGTTCCCGGTGTAACAGGATAAAATCCGAGAGTCGAAAAAACATACCATGCTGAAGTTTGACCATTGTCCTCATCTCCGCAATAGCCATCCGGAAGATAATTATAAAGCTTATCCATCACATTACGGACATGATACTGGGTCTTCCATGGTTGACCGGCATAGTTATACAGGTAGATCATATGCTGAACCGGTTGATTGCCATGTGCATAATTCCCCATATTCATTATTTGCATTTCGCGGATCTCATGGATCACCTGGCCATAATATGAATAATCAAAAATCGGGGGTACTTCAAATACAGAATCAAGCTTGGCTGTAAAATAATCTTTTCCTCCCATCAGATCGATAAGTCCCTCTACATCCTGAAACACACTCCATGTATAGTGCCAGCTGTTGCCTTCAGTAAATGCATCACCCCATTTATAAGGGCTGAACGGGGACTGGAAAGACCCGTCAAGATTTCTTCCCCGCATAAGCTTACGGCCGGGATCAAATACATTTTTGTAATTCATCGCCCTCTTTCTGAACTTTTCCGTTTCAGCAGCCGGACGGCCAAGCGATTCCGCAAGACGGGAGATACAAAAATCGGCATAGGCATATTCCAGGGTTCTGGCTGCATTTTCGTTTATTCCGACATTATAAGGAACATATCCCAGTTCATTGTAATATTTTGCTCCCAGCCTGCCGACAGATGAAACCGGTCCTACACTATCGGTATTCTTCAGGATTGCCTTGTAAAGAGTTTCGATATCATACCCTCTTATCCCCTTGAGGTAAGAATCTGCTATAAGCGAAGCTGAATTGGATCCTATCATGCAGTCGCGATGTCCGGGGCTTGCCCATTCAGGGAGCCAGCCGCTCTCCTTGTAAGTATTAACCAGCCCTTCCATGATATGACTGTTCAGATCAGGATACATAAGGGTTAGAAACGGGAACTGCGATCGGAAAGTATCCCAGAAACCATTGTCAGTATACATGTACCCCATAAGGACCTCGCCATTGTAAGGACTGTAATGAACGATTTCTTTTTTCGCATTTATTTCAAAAAACTTCCTTGGGAACAAAAGTGAACGGTACAGGCACGAATAAAATGTTCTCATCTGGTCATCAGTGCCCCCTTCAACCCTGATCCGGTTCAGCTGTTTGTTCCATTCAGCCCTGGCTTCATCCCGTAATGTCTCAAAGTCCTTTTCTCCTGCTTCATTCTGAAGGGTGAGAAGTGCCTGTTCATGACTTATAAAAGATGATGCCGCACGAACATTTATCTTTTCACCTTTTGAAGTTTTAAAACCAAGAACAGCTCCCACATGATCACCTTCCTCCCCGAGATCATTAACATTAAGTACATTCCCATTCCAGGTATGAGTATATGAGAAGGGTTTATCGAATGTAATTACAATGTAATTACGGAAATTTTCAGGGACTCCGCCATGATTATTTCTGCAATAACCGATCACTTTTTGTTCAGAAGGAATGATCCTCACCATTGAACCTTTATCAAATGCATCGAGGAGTATAAAGGAAGAATCACCGGATGGAAATGTAAATCTGAAGAGCGCAGTTCTTTCTGTCGGGGTTACCTCTGCTGTCACGTCATAATCAGCAAGATAGACACTGTAATAATATGGTTTTACGATTTCTGCCTTGTGCGAAAACCATGAAGCACGTTCCTCTCCGGTAAACTTAAGTTTTCCAGTTATTGCCATCAGAGAAAATGCCCCGTAATCGTTGATCCATGGACTCGCCTGATGGGTCTGCTTTATTCCCTGGATCTTAAAATCATCATAAGTATAAGCCCAGCCGTTATTCATATTGCGCGTCTGAGGGGTCCAGAAATTCATTCCCCAGGGCATGGCAATGGCAGGATATGTGTTTCCTGTCGATAGTCTGAATTCAGAATCCGTACCCATAAGAGGATTAACGAGTTCGACGGGATCAGATGCTTCCTTATTCTTTTGCTGCATTGAGCATCCGGTCAGGATGCATAATGAGGCGGTTGTTAAATATTTAACAATTGCTGTCATAGGTTTTTACGTTTAAAGAAGAAGTCCCCATGAAATTTGAAGAAATTATGTGAAGCGGTATACTCATTATTAAGATACGTACTGAGAATTGTATTAACTCTCTCTTTTCTGTCCTTTTTCCGGTTATGGATCTCAATTTGAATATATAAAGGCCGGCATCTTTTCAGGGTCTCAGCTGCACCTTTCAAAAGCTCCATTTCATGCCCTTCAACATCTATTTTCACAAGATCCATCTTTTGGATATTCAGTGAATCGAGAGTTTTGAACATATAATTGCCATCGGTATCGGGACGAATATTTGTGGTCCCCACATTTAAATTCAGTTCTGAGCGGTGAAAACTGGAACCGAACTGCATATCGCATTTCCGCTCTTTGTCGGAAAGTCCAAATTCATTGACTGTGATATTTGGAATATCATTCAGCCGTATAATATCCTTCATGTACTCAACCATTTTCGGATAAGGTTCAAATGCCTGCACCCTCAGATCAGAGTTGAAAAGAGTAATAAAACTATAGGTCCCGAAACACGCTCCAATATCAAAGAGTACCGGTTCTTTAATCTGCTGACTAAGTTCCAGAAAGATTTTTATTTTCTCGGTTTCACGGACAATAGCCTGTCCGTTTTTTATATTTCCCCTGAAGCTCCCGGTTGTGGCGGCAGCAAAATATGGTATTTTCAAAGTTTTTCCGAGGTAATTGCCGGTAAGGATCTTTTCATCAGGAGTCATATTCTTGTCAATTAAGTTAACCTGTAATATTTTTAAACTTTATTTTTAATCAGAGATTGGGCTAAATTATAAAAAGAAGTGACACAAAGTAATTTCGGAGAGCGGATTTGAGATTGGGGATTTAAACCTGAATAAATCAATACCTTTGCGTAACAGAAATCATCGAAATGATTGTCCATACTCATTTTCATTCCCACAAGACAGGAGTTACCAGGAGTGTTGAGAATATTATCCCTGTTATGAATAAATTTTCCGAAGCACTTGTCTTCGGTTATGGCATTGATGCACCTAAAATATGTTTACCCGCTTTACTGAAACTTATTTATTCAGGCAACAAACTGGTTATCCATACACACCGCAACAATGAAATCATATTTGCTCTGCTTCTCAGGTCGCTTGGAGGAAAATTCAAACTGATATTTACACGGCATGCGGAGAGCAAACCTTCGGGTTTTACTCTGTGGCTGATGAAAAAAGCCGATCACGTGATCAGCCTGAGCTCCTCTATGTCAAAAAAACTGCCTTTGCAGAGTACCATAATTCAGCATGGTATAAATACAGAAAACTTCAGCATCCGGGAAAAGATCAGCAAAGGAGGCATCGCACAGAAAAATCTGATCAGCGTAATCGGTCGTATTCGTCCTACCAAAGGTCAGCTCGTGGTAATGAAAGCATTGATTAAACCGCTGAAAAATAACACTGACTGGGGATTGCTGCTGATAGGTAAAACTGATGATAAAAAGTATTCAGATGAAATAATTTCGATTGCCAGGGAGAACGGGATCTCTTCACAGATACACTTTATGCCGGAAAATGATGATATCATCAGCTATTACAGAGCAAGCAACATTGTAGTGATCGCATCAGTAACTGAAGGTTTCTCTCTGGTCTGTCTCGAGGCCATGGCATGCGGCCTTATTACGATAGCTACCGAATCGGTTGGAATTCATTCCGAGGTAATTATTCATGGGGAGAACGGATTCCTGTTCCCGATAAATGACCATGAAGCCCTTGGCCGCATTATCACTGATATTATCTCCGGAAAAGTAAGCCTGAATCCTGAAAAAATCAGACAGACAATAGTGGACAACTGGAGTATTGAAAAATCGGTTCTGGAGTTGCTCAGGTTATATGGGATCGCACTCCGGAGAGGTCCGGAGGATCGGCCTCATCCCCTAAATCCCCCTCTCCCAGGTGAGAGGGGGACTTGATTTGGTGGTTTTCAAGCCCCTCCCACTCCGGGGGAGGGGTTTGGGGAGAGGTCGGTCAATACGGATCCACATCGATCCCTATTTTTAAAGCTGATGCACCTTTTTCCTTCTCCAGCCTGCCAATTGCACCGATAATGAGCTGTTTTGCCGGGGCGACAGGTTTCTCACGCTCAAGCTTTATCAGAATTGTTTTAATATACCATAACTGAACCTGTGAAATAAGCGGGAATTCAGGTCCGAGGACATTTTTACAGAATGCCCTTTTCAGATCCCGTCCCAGAACATCGGAAAAACTATTTAACAGGTTTCTTTCCTTATGCCTGATGCTTATTTTAATCATCCTGCAGAAGGGAGGATAGTTGAAGGCTTTCCTTTCCTCCATCTGAATCCTGAACATGTTTTTATAATCATGATTCAATACAAGCCTTATTATCTTATTATCAGGATCTGAAGTCTGAATAATGACCTTGCCCGGTTTCTGTCTTCTTCCTGCCCTTCCGCTTACCTGCTCCATAAGCTGAAAACTTCTTTCGTGTGCCCTGAAATCGGGATAATTGAGAAGATTATCAGCATTCAGAATGCCGACAACCGTAAGGTTTTCGATATCAAGACCCTTTGAGATCATCTGTGTGCCAATGAGGATATCGGTCTGCCTTTCTTCAAGTGCCCTGATAATTTTGTCGAATGAATTTTTTCCTTTGGTTGTATCCTGATCCATCCTTGCAACTCTTGCAGAAGGGAAGACGATCTTAATTTCATCTTCGATCTTTTCCGTACCGAAGCCCCGTGTGGAGAGTCCGGGTGACTGGCAATTACCGCATTGAGAAGGGATTGATGTCGAAAATCCGCAATAATGGCAGACCATTCTGCTGATACCTTTATGGTAGGTTAGGCTGACTGCGCATTGAATGCATTTTGGTATCCAGCCGCATTCGGGGCATTCTATATAGGGAGAAAATCCTCTTCTGTTCTGAAAAAGGATTACCTGTTCATTTTTGCCCAGAGCTTCATCAATAGCTTCAAGCAGCTGAGGAGTAAAGTGAGAAACCATCAGCTTTTTCCTGTAGGCCTCCCTGGAGTTTGCCAGTATGATGTCGGGTAATTTTATCGATCCGTATCTTTCCTTCAGCTCGGCAAGCCCGTATTTTCCGGATAAGGCATTGTTATAGCTTTCAATTGACGGGGATGCAGAGCCAAGAATTGTTTTTGCCTTATGCAGACCAGCAAGCACAATTGCTGAATCGCGGGCATGATACCTTGGGGCAGGGTCGTGCTGCTTATATGATCCGTCATGCTCTTCATCGACAATTACGATTCCAAGGTTATGGAACGGCAGAAAGATGGCAGATCTTGCCCCGATTATAAGCTTGTATTCTTTCCCGGGACCGAGTCCGGCCACGCGGTTCCAGATCTCAACTCTTTCCGGATTGCTGAAGCGTGAATGGTAAATCCCTGTCACTGAACTGAAATGTTTCTGAAGGCGCTGAATGATCTGGGTTGTCAGGGCTATTTCAGGCAGCAGGTAAAGGACCTGCCTGCCCTGTTTCAATTGTTCCTCAATCAGATGAATATATATTTCAGTCTTGCCGCTCGAAGTTACACCGTGAAGCAAAGAGATATCCTTCTCCCTGAAAATGCAGGAAATTGCATTAAACGCACTCTTCTGCTCCTCACTCAGTTCTTTCAGGGGTTCGGCAGGTGATTCATAATCCGTTAGCCTTCCCATTTCCTTCAAAAGCATTGACAATATTCCTTTATGTATAAGTCCGTCAATGCTTCCCGGCGATGAATGAGCCTCTTTTAAGAGCACTGATTTATTTACAGGCCTGTTTAATTTATTCTCCGCATATCCGCTTAATTCAAGATACGCATTCAGAATTTTTAATTGGATTGGCGCCTTTGCAAGCTTGTCAAGAATCTCATTTAACTCATCATCTGTAAAGTCAGAAGCCAGCCTGACAAACGATTCTTCCCTTGGTCTGTATTTTTCCGGAACAGGGACTTCAGTCACTCCCTCGAGGCACAGATCCGAGGGAAGAGCGGCTTTCATCACTTCACCAACGGAGCACAGATAGTACTCTGAGATCCAGAACCAGAGTTTTAGCTGGATTTCATTCACAACAGGGACAGGGTCGAGAACTCTTAAAACCGGTCTTATATTAATGGAAGAAGGGGATTCATCATGTATCCTGTAAACTATTCCTGAATAGAGCTTCCTGTTACCAAACTGTACAAGTACCCTGGAACCAGGGGAGATATTTCCGGTAAGCACTGGGATACTGTAGGTAAATGTCCCTTTTACCGCGAATGGCAAAATGATATCAGCAAAATGATTTTCCGTCATTTATCTCGGCTCTTTACAAAATAAGAAAATCAAATGGTATGAACCCCAAAGCAAGCTCTGGACTCTAAAAAGGGTGCAAGCACCGAGGAATTATACCTTTATATCGCGTCCGCCGAAGCTTTATGCGAAGGCGGATTAAACTGACTTCAAGAAACTTGACAGAACAGTCAGAAGGTGGTCTTTCCTTATAGGTTTTATGAGGCATGCATCGCATCCGGCCTCAAGAATAATATCCTTATCTTCTTCGAAAATGAATGCAGTCTGCGCAATGATAGGAATATCCTTACGGATCTTCCTTATCTCTTTTGTCGCTTCGATGCCGTTCATTTCGGGCATCTGCATATCAAGCAACACGACATCAATGCCAGGCATGCTTGTTACTATTTCAATGGCTTCAATCCCCGATCTGGCACTAAGGATATTTATCCCGGTATCGGCCAGAGTCCTGTTAAGATAAAGTAAAACGTCTTTATTGTCATCAACGATCAGGCAAGTCCTGTTTCTCCAGTCTAACTGAAAGTTCTGTGGCTCACTGGCGGCAATTTTCGATCTTAATCTGGTACTTCCTCCGGCAGGCCGGTAAGGAATTGAAAAGCTGAATTCAGAGCCGACACCTTTCTCGGATTGAACAAAAATCTTACCTCCCATTCTTTCGATCACCTCCCTTGCAAGAGTAAGTCCCACTCCAAGTCCTTCAAAAGGACGATGGTGACCGTTTATTTCCTGGCGAAATTCCTCAAAAATATGATCAAGGTTCTCTTTGTTGATGCCTATCCCTGTATCCTTTATCCTGAATACGAGATTCTCATTTTCTTTTGCATAGGAAAGTCTTACCGAACCTTCGAGTGTGAATTTAACTGCATTATCCATCAGATGGTTAAGAACTCTCTTAAGCCATATCCTGTCGGTGAAAATAAGGTCCCCGTTCTCCTCAAGCATATTCATCACATTGATGATGATCGATTTTTCATTCCGTTTAATGATCTTCCTGGCATCTTCCACGACTTCATTCACGATGCTGTTGACTGATGCTTCTTCATACGTTATCTCAATCTGGGAACTCTCAAGCCGTGAAAGATCAATAATATCACCAATAATCTGAAGAAGCTTCTCGCTGTTGTGGTTTATATGCTCAATATACTCCTCCTTGACATCATTAGTAAGGTCATTTGCCAGAAGAAGGTTTGCAAATCCAACGACGCTGTTAAGCGGTGTTCTTATTTCATGAGAGATATTTGCCAGAAAACTTGATTTAAGCCTGTTGCTTGCTTCAGCATCAACATTTGCCTTAACCAGTTCTTCATGAACTTTTTTAAGAGACGTTATGTCTCTTGAAATTGTTAATGCCCCTATAATATCACCATTCTCATTTTTGATAGTCACCGATCTGGTTGAAAGATACACATACTGTCCGTCCTTGTGCTTCAGGCGGAGTTCGGTTTCAAAAAATCCGTTTTTCTGAAGAGCTTCGGCCCTGCTATTCTCATACTCTCCATCATCAGGATGGACAATCTCAGTGGCATTTAAGGAATTGTACTGCTCCCTCGTATAGCCGATCATTGAATAAAAGGCACCATTTGCATATTTAAGGTTCCAGTCCCTGTCATAAAAAGATATCCCGTCATCTGCCGACTGGACAAGCATCCTGTAGAACATTTCCGAATATAAGTATTCGCGGGTTATTGTTTCTTTTTCGATCGACAAGTCCTTATTAGTCCTTTGAAGATTAATATTGTTCTCTTCAATCTGTTTGTTTCTTTCTGTTAACTCCCTGTTTGCTTTTCTCAGCTTGGATGAAAAGATCAGGATAAGGATGAACATAATTATCAAAGCACCGGTGAGTGTAAGAATGAAAGCAAGCGTGGAAACAGATAAGATTGAATAAAATCCTGATGATCCTGAAACAGATCTGTTCAGGCCCGAGGCATATGACTGAGCAGAAAAAGGCATCATGACAATCACGATGTAAATAAAGAGAAGGAACCTTCGGCAGACCCTGGTTCCAACTGACCTGAAACACCTTTTCATGAATAAAAAACTTAGATTCAAACCCCTAATCAACTTTCAATCTTCCTCTAAGGTTCAAAGATAAATATTCGTCTGTTACCGGACTTCAAGATATGAACAAATTATTTCACAAAATGTATTAAATTGCAAACAAATGCCATTCTAAGATGGAAAGAGAAAATAATACTTTTACAGGAGGAAGGCGGTACAAGAATAATGACATAACTGTATACTGGAAACCAGATGCCTGTGTACACGCTTCATACTGTTACAGAGAACTGATAGAGGTGTTCGATCCGGGCAGGAGACCCTGGGTTGACATGGACGGATCCACAACAGACAGGATCATTGAAGTAGTAAACATGTGTCCGACTGAAGCTCTTACATGGAAGTGGAATGATGAAGAGAAGAACAGGGATATTAGCCCCGACCAGACAAATCATGTAATATTCAGAAGGCCCGAGCTTTTAACAGAAAATAATAAGGTCTTCGAAAAAAATCCTGTTTCGGTTAAGATCATGAGGGATGGTCCTATAGTCATAAAAGGCAACTTTAAATTTCAGTATAGCGGTAATAATAAAGAGATGAATGACGGGATCATTTCGATATGCCGTTGCGGAGCCAGCAGTCAATTACCTTTCTGCGACGGGACACACAGAAAAATCGGTTTTGAAGATAAGTAAACATTATGGGAACAAACTCAAATAATAAGTCCAGTGCATTAGTTGAGGTTATCGATGATGGGCCGCTTAAGATAACAGGGCAGATCATTTTAAAGGACTCGAAAAAGGAGATTACTGACAGTCCTGATGAAGTTTATTTGTGCAGATGCGGGCGCTCATGCAATAAGCCTTATTGCGACGAGTCCCATAAACATTAATCTCCTGATGGCGACAGACCTCAGTTTAATTAGCTGAGAGGGCTTCCCCCACTTTCTCTGCAGCTTCTCTGAATGATGTTGCGGAAATAACGCTTAACCCTGATTTATCGATTATCTCTCTTGCCTCAATTGCATTGGTTCCCTGCAGTCTTACAATTACGGGCACCTTTATTTCTCCTATCGATTTATATGCCTCAACGACTCCGTTAGCTACCCTGTCGCACCGGACAATACCTCCGAAAATGTTAATAAGGATTGCCTTTACTGCAGGATCGCTGAGAATAATCCTGAACCCGGCTTCAACTGTATCTTTATTTGCTCCTCCTCCGACATCCAGAAAATTTGCAGGAGATCCGCCGGAGAGCTTGATAATATCCATTGTAGCCATTGCGAGTCCGGCTCCATTTACCATACAGCCTACATTACCATCGAGCCTGACATAATTCAGATTGTATTTGCCGGCTTCAACTTCCACGGGATCCTCTTCGTTAATATCCCTCATCTGTGCCAGTTCAGCATGCCTGAATAGCGCATTATCATCAAGAATAAGCTTACAGTCGACCGCAAGAACCCTTTCGTCGCTTGTTTTAAGAACCGGATTGATTTCAAGAAGCTGAACATCGCAGTTAATGAAGGTCTCATAAATAGCTCCAAGAAATTTCTGCATATTTTTAAATGCGTTTCCCCGGAGCCCGAGATTGAAAGCTATTTTTTTGGCCTGAAAGGGTTGAAGTCCGGTGAGAGGGGAAATTTCTTCAGTAAAAATCAGGTCGGGTGTTTTTTCTGCGACCTGTTCAATATCCATTCCTCCTTCCGGTGAATACATAATAACGTATCTTCCGCTTTTTCTGTCCAGAAGGATACTCATGTAAAACTCCTCAGGTTCAGTATTTCCGGGGTAGTAAACGTCCTGGGCTATCAAAACCTTTTTAACCTTTCTCCCGGCTGGTCCTGTCTGAGGTGTCACAAGATTCATTCCAAGCATTCCGTCTGCAATAATCCCGGCTTCCTCAACCGATTTTGCAAGCTTTACTCCGCCACCCTTTCCCCTTCCGCCTGCATGTATCTGCGCTTTTACCACAAAATACCCGGTATTGAATTTCTCCTGCATCTGCCTGGCAATCATAACTGCCTGATCGGCTGTCTCTGCAATGAATCCTTCCTGAATATCTACATTATAAGCTTTCAGAAGTGATTTACCCTGGAATTCATGAATGTTCATCCTTAAGTAATTAATTAAATTCTGGAATCTGGCATACTTGTCAATGAGGGAAATTTAGAAAAATAAAAGGATATTTTACTTATTTTAGCATAAAAAAGGATGCGGAAACTTCTTAACAGTGAACTTGGAAGAAAGAGCATCGAGGAGTACAGGAGCTCTGAGAAATCAGCATTTGTTATAGTCCTCGATAATGTAAGAAGCCATAACAATGTAGGATCGGTTTTCAGAACAGCTGATGCATTCCTTACAAAGACAATCTTTTTATGTGGAATAACACCAAGGCCACCGCACAGGGATATACAGAAAACTGCTCTGGGTGCCACCGAATCGGTTGAATGGACCTATTATGAAGAAACAACAGATGCAGTAAATGACCTGAAGGCAGAGGGTTACAAAATAATAGGCATAGAGCAGGCTGACAGTACTGTTGAATTGCAGGATCTTAAAATTGAAAATGGACAAAAATATGCCCTTGTTTTCGGGCATGAGGTAAACGGTGTTGATCAAAAGGTAATTGACCTGTGTGACATGTGCGTTGAGATACCACAGTTCGGGACAAAGCATTCATTCAATATCGCAATCAGCGCCGGGATAGTGCTGTGGGAATTAAACAAAAAGAGCGTTGCAATGCAACGCTCCTAAAGTTTAAATAGATACCATATATTACTGGACTAATCCTGTAAATGCGCTGTCAGAAAAGAATTTTGCGAATTCCAGGTCTGTTTTTGCATATGCTTTCAGATCAGGATTGAAACCAAAAGCCTCTTTCAGCCCGTTGACCATATATGTTTTGTCGTCGAGACGAGCTCCAACGATTCCTTTCAGGTATGAAGGCTTTCCGCTTTTGTACATTTCCGTCATGCTGTCGAGAGTTGCTTTAGCTTTGCTGACGTCACCCTTAAGAACCTGGGCAAGAGCAAGGTTATAACATGGTTCTGTCCCAAAGTAGTTAACTGCCTTATCATATTCACCTTTTGTAATTGCAATAACACCAAGACCCCATTTTGATTCGGTAGTAGCTGCTGTCATTGAGCTGAACAGTTCTTCTGCTTTTGCCATATCGCCTTTTACAAGATATGCAAAGCCGGTATTGTTTTTAACAACATCATTATCCTGAAGAGCTTTAGCCTTATCAAATGCAGCAAGGGCTTCATCCGTTTTACCTTGTTCAAGCAGGACGCATCCGATATTATTTTGAGCACGGACACATTTTGGGTCATTTTCGGCAGCTGCTTTAAAAAAGGCAAGCTTATCATTGGAATCTGTTGCAAGTATTCCTGCGTGAAGTATTTCCTCGAGGTTCAGAACTTTCGGATCCGACTTAGCCTGTGCAAGTATCTGCTCATCAGTGCGGCCAATATTATCAACATTAACCATCATCTTTGATCTTCTTAATTTTGGAAGAATATCAGCTTTGAGAGCTTCAAATGCAGATGACATATTTTTAATCTCTTTCTCACGAACTTCAGGATCGGAATACATTGAAAGAACCCTTAGGATCAGATCCTTGTCCTGAAGAGTTGAGTTTTCAACTTCGGTTTTGAAACCGTCCCAGTCTTCAGCAGTTGTCAAAGAATTGAAAAAACCTTCCGATTTTGCAGCTTCAATTTTGTCAAATTCTTTTTTGAATAATTTGTCAGCAGCTGTACCTCTTTTGCCTGAAAGTTTCTCGTTCTCATCGTATTTACCATCAGGCGAAGCATATGAACTAACAACAGCACCTTTCAGCTGTTTGCTCGAATCTGTGCTTACCGTAGAAATATATTCCTTCAGAAGTTTTACATCCTCGCCTTTCAGTTCTGCACTGCGGATTGTTGCCTGATTAATTGCATAATTAATGTCAGCCACCTTTGTTTCAGGGACAATTCTGGCATATTTGTCTTTCATATAGATTGCCCTTGCATACTTTTCAACAAGAGTTGAAGTGGCAATAACACCGTCAGCAAGTTTAACAGGTTCAAAGTCGAGACTTTTCTCCTTTATATTTGCAGTGGTTCTCAGAACCAGCTCTGACATTTTCATTGCATCCTTATACGGAATTGAACTTGTGTAAGTAAAATCACCCCCAGTGTAGGTGATAACTTTGTTATTTGCAGTTACTTTCTCTCCCTGAAGGACCTGTACTTTGTCAAAGGCAGTTTCTCCGCCTGTATAGGTAAGGACCGGGGTAACCGAAAGAGTAGCTTTCTTGTTGAAATACTTCTCCGGGAATGTGCCTTTGATTGTTACATTTACAAGGCCGCCATGTGCTTCAAGAACTTTGGGGGTAACTTCGTACTTGATGTCGCTGGCCTCTTTTTTCATTTTATTCAGACCGCTACAACTGGCTAAAAATGCAGCTGCGAGGATAAGGATAAAATAGCTTCTGATTTTTTTCATAGTTTAAATTGTTGTTTGTTTATGATATCCGTATTGATTCTTTATGTTAAACACTATATTAAAGTTTCAATATAAGTGCAAATTTATGATAAAATTAAATAAAACAAAATGACCACCGGCAATGAATGATAATATTTACAGTTCAAGTTACACATACTATTAAAAATCAATTAAATAATTAATCCCCTCATTTTGCATTTATTAATCATTGCAAGTGTGTAAATTCTTTGCTCACCAAACAAAGTTGGACATAATATGGAAAATAAGTGTTACATAATTTCATAAATAAGTTACACTATTCACACATTTGACATCTGATATAATTTGAAAATATTTAGCTGAATTAATCTAAACAGTTACTCATAAGAGCAATTACAGTATGACCTTATTCAATCCAACAGGGTAATCGTTCAGGAAAATGGTGTCGATCATTTTCGAATAATCATTTTTGTTGGTGACAAAATCTATATCATTTATATCGATAATAAGATATTTGTTTTCCGGATTCTGCTTGAAAAAGGTGAAATAACTGTCCTGAATTTTCTGGAGATATTCCCCGGTTATAGATTTTTCGTATTCCCGGCCACGACTACAGATGTTCTTTAGCAGCCGTTCCGTACTTATATGCAGATAGACATAAATATCTGGTTTGGGGAGCGAGCTGTATATTATGTAAAAGATCTGTCTGTAAAGGTTATATTCATCTCCTGTCAGTGTTGAAGCCGCAAACACGAGTGATTTCATAAAGTAATAATCGGCTACCGTAAAGGTTTTAAAAATATCCTGAGATCCCAGTTCATCATTCAGCTGTTTATACCGGCTTGCAAGAAAAGAAAGCTCCAGGGGAAATGAATATTTATCAGGATCCGAATAAAACTTCGGCAGAAAAGGATTATCTGCAAATTGTTCAAGTATAAGTCGTGCATTGAACTGTTCGGCAATTCTGGTTGCAAGAGTGGTTTTTCCTGCCCCGATATTACCTTCAATAACTACGTAATTGTATTTGACCTCCATCAGGTTATGATAACAGATCAAATATATAAAAAAGCAGAGACGTTGCCTGCAACGTCTCTGCTGAATATTCTTATATTATTATTAATTCCGGTGATCGCCCTGATTCCTGTTGTCGTTACCCTCTTCCCTTGGCGGCCTCGGGAGCAGAGCTTTTCTTGAGAGTTTCAGCTTTCCGGTCTTGGGGTCAATATCAATTAGCTTAACTTCAATCTCATCACCTTCCTTCAGAACTTCATCTACTGTTCTGATCTTTTTCCAGTCGATCTCCGAGATATGAAGCAGACCATCCTTGTTTGGCAGAATTTCCACAAATGCTCCGAACTGAACAATTGTTTTTACTTTACCCTTGTAAATCTGTCCAACTTCCGGAACGGTTACGATTTTTCTCACCCATGCCAAAGCTGCTGTAATGGCTTCTTTGTTCTTACCAAAAATATTCACGTCACCATGCCCGTCGATCTCTTCCACTATGATAGTTGTTCCTGTTTCACGCTGGATCTCCTGTATGACTTTCCCGCCCGGACCAATAAGTGCGCCGATCATGTCTTTCGGAATAGTAAGCATTTCTATCCTCGGGGCATGAGGTTTAAGTTCGGGCCTGGGCTCTGCAATTGTTTCCTTCATTATATCAAGGATATGCAGTCGGCCAGCTTTAGCCTGTTCGAGAGCTTTTGTCAAAACTTCAAATGATAAACCCTCAACTTTTATATCCATCTGTGTTGCAGTAATACCGTCCCGGGTTCCTGTCACCTTGAAATCCATATCACCAAGGTGATCTTCATCACCCAGAATATCAGAAAGGATTGCATATTTATCCGAATTTTTGTCAGTAATTAATCCCATTGCTATACCTGACACCGGTTTGCGGAGTTTAATCCCTGAATCCATCAGCGCCAGGGTTCCGGCACAAACGGTTGCCATTGACGATGATCCATTTGATTCAAGTATATCAGAAACAATTCTTATGGCATAAGGATTCTCGGCATCGGGAGGCATCATGTTCTTCAATGCCCTGTGAGCAAGATTGCCATGTCCTATTTCCCTTCGGCTGGTTCCCCTGGCAGGTTTTGCCTCACCAGTCGAAAATGGCGGGAAATTATAATGCAGGGTAAATTTTTCAGTCCCCTTATTGAGAACGTCATCTATTATCTTTTCATCAAGCTTGGTGCCTAGGGTCACTGTTGTAAGTGATTGTGTTTCTCCTCTTGTGAACAGAGCCGAACCATGGGTAGCAGGCAGAGGATCTATTTCGCATGTAATCTGTCTTATCTGGTCAGGCCTTCTGCCATCGAGACGAATATTTTCATCAAGAACAAGGCGTCTGGCGGCCTCTTTGACCACATCGTGATAATATTTTTTAACAAGTGTTTCGTTAACAGCGTTTTCCTCAGTGTACTGCGAAAGGAAATCATTCAGCACTTGATCAAAAGCCTCTTCTCTCTTATGTTTATCATTAGTTCCGGATTTTGCTGTCTGGAAACATTTTTCATATGTTTCATCCCAGATTTTTTTCTTAAGGTCCTCATCGTTTTCCTCATGGCAATATTCGCGCTTCACTGTTTTTCCAACCTCAGCGGCAAAATCCATCTGGGCCTGACATTGCACTTTAATTGCCTTATGAGCAAACCTGAGTGCTTCAATCATGTCACCTTCAGAAACTTCCTTCATTTCACCCTCAACCATAAGGATATTTTCGAAAGTAGCCCCGACCATCAGGTCGATATCTGCATCCTTAAGCTGGGTGGCAGTAGGGTTAACAATAAAATTATTGTTGATCCTTGCTACTCTTACTTCCGACATTGGACCGTTGAAGGGAACGTCGGATAGAGCCAGCGCTGCAGATGCAGCCAGACCTGCAAGAGCATCAGGAATTATATCCATATCAGCTGATATGAGATTGATGGTAACGAAAGTCTCTGCATGAAAATCATCAGGGAAAAGCGGTCGCAATGCCCTGTCAACAAGACGTGAAATAAGGATTTCATAATCTGAAGGTCGCGCTTCCCTTTTTAGAAAGCCCCCGGGGATACGTCCGGATGAGGCATATTTTTCCTTGTACTCAACTGAGAGAGGCATAAAATCTGTATCTTCCTTGGCTTCTTTTGCCGATACCACAGTGGCAAGCAACATAGTTTTGCCCATCTTCAGCAAAACTGATCCGTCAGCCTGCCTTGCCATTCTCCCGGTCTCAAGGGTAATTATTCTCCCGTCGCCGAGATCAATATTCTTCTCTTTAATATTAAACATTATATAATGATTTTTGATTGTCGAAATTACAATTTATTAAGGATAATAAGAAAAAAGGCAATTTGTAATTGCCTTCCTTCCTATTTACGTAATTTCAACGCTTTGACTATTTCGCGATAACGCTCAATATCTTTTACCTTCAGATAATCCAAAAGCCTCCTTCTTCTTCCGACGAGCTTAATAAGCGCCCTCTGGGTACTGAAGTCTTTCTTGTTCTTCTTAAGATGTTCGGTAAGATGTGATATCCTGTATGAAAACAAAGCTATCTGTCCTTCTGCCGTTCCTGTATCAATCTCAGATGTTCCAAACGTTTTGAAAAACTCTTGTTTCTTTTCAGTAGTCAAATACATGTCTTTAATTAATATGTTGTTTATCCATAAATAAATTGAGTCCCCAATTTTGGAACGCAAAAATAAGGCTTTTTTATGTAAACTATCAAACAATTGACTACTTTTTTTTTAAAACCCGATTAATATTTCTTATTATGCCAACGACTTCAGGGCTAAAATTATTGCCCTTTGTTTCTATATAGACGTAAAGTTAGCGCTAAAAGTTGCGTCGGGTCTTGCTGAATTTTGACAATTTATCAACATTTCAACAGATTTATACCCATTCTCAACCTCATGGTTCCAGCATAAGTTCATCAGAGTTTATCAATGTCCTCCCCATACTGATTATCCTGCTTCCGATCCTGCATTCAAGACATCTTCTTTTCCTGCAATACTCACCTGAAAGCTGGAGCAGAGCCTGTGTGTAAAATGCTGATTCTACCTTAACTCCTGCTGATTCCCAGTCTCTTATTACAGAATTAGTTTCCGGACCGGTATTTTCCAAAAATCCCAGGGCCTTTTCACATATTTCAGGGTTATCATGGAAGCGGCCATATATGAATATTAGCGGTATAACAGCATTGATAAGGAAAATATCAGTTGCCTGATTACCTGTGCTTTTTGAGATCTTTCTGCTCTTTTTTCCAAATATATAATGGTCATCCCAGTATGATGAGGCCGAGACTTCAAAAAGGCTTTTCAACTGCCTGATTTCACAAGTTTCAAGTGTTCTTGAAAACAATCCGCCTGCAGCAGCAAGCATGGCCGACAGCTGGGAGATTCTCACAGTAGGGAAATTTATAGGTCTGAGCCTGCTGAATTTCCAGATCCATCCGTGCAAGGGTTGAAGCGAATATTTTGCTTTGAGGATCATGTACTCTTTTATCAGGTCCTTATAATATTTATCAGATAACGCTTCTTTAAAAAGACCCTCCTCAAGCATGCCGGCCGTACCGAAAAGCAATGCCTCGATCTGAAACCTGCTGTCGGAATGTTTGCGGATTATTTTGAACGGCAGGGTATTGGCAAGCATTTCGAAGGGTTCTGTATTAACCCTGAAACCAAAATAACGGGTAAGCATCCTGTAAAATGTTTCATCCCAGTCATTCCCGGTCTCCGCAAATATTTTCATCACTGCATCAGATCTTGCCTGAAGCCTTTCAATAAGAAGCGAATGAAGCCAATTCCTGAAAAGGAACCGGTCATATTTTCCGATCTCATTATGACAGGCTATGACAAAGGGGTTATTAATGAGATCCGTATATTTCTCATAAAGCCCCTGATCATACTTTATCTCAACTGTCAGTAACTCCTCATTCCTTGAGTTAAACACCCTTATATCATTATCGGCAACAACATGCAGTATCACATTATCAAATGCATGATCGCTGTTATGACCATGCGTGTTAAAATGGGATGCTTTGATATGGATTTCAACGTTACCTGCCCATTCGGTACCTCCAATTAAAAGCCTTGCGTTGAAAAAGTCAGGTCCTGAATCCCGGTTGTATTCACCGGGATTGATCACGACAATCCTGTTGTTCTCATTATCAGTAAGTGAATCCTGATCATAGAGATTGTATTTCCACAAATAGTGCAGGAATTCTTCTTTCATGGGTGCACGAATTAATTAAACAGCGAGAGTTTAAAGTTACGAATTGTACTTTAAATATGCCTCGGGAATTGGCAAAAAGATTGCTTCGTCCCGCGATGCAGGACTCGCAATGACATTGCTCACAAGTTAGCTTAGTATAAATGTCATTGCGAGGAGTGCAAAGACGAAGCAATCCTTCGCAAAACACCAGGCTACTTGATTAGATTAGTTTATGCTGCGCAAGATACAACTCCATTTCTTTCTGGATTTCAGCTGCTTTTTCACCAGCCACTTTATCGAAGTTTTCAGAATTGTCAGCAAATATTATACCCCGGGATGAGTTGACCAGCAGACCGCATTTACTTGTTATCCCGTATTTTACAACTTCCTGAAGGCTACCGCCCTGCGCTCCGACACCTGGAATAAGAAGAAAATGTTCCGGTACGATCTTCCTGATGTCCTTCAGCATCTCAGCACGGGTTGCTCCGACTACATACATCAGATTATCAAGGGAACCCCATTTACGGGACAATGTCAGTACTCTTTCAAAAAGTTTCAGGCCATCCTCATCATGGTACTGAAAATCATCAGCCCCCTTGTTTGAGGTCAATGCCAGAAGGATAACCCACTTATTCCTGTAAGTCAGAAAAGGGGTTACCGAATCTTCACCCATATAAGGGGCAACAGTAACTGCATCAAAATTCATGTTTTCAAAAAATTCCCTGGCATACATTTTCGAAGTGTTGCCTATATCGCCGCGTTTTGCATCGGCAATTACAAGAATCCCCGGGAAATTCTCTTTGATGTAATTCAATGTTGATTCAAGGGACTTCCATCCCTTTAGCCCGTTGCATTCATAAAATGCAACATTTGGCTTAAAAGCCACAGCATATCTATGGGTTGAGTCAATTATTCGTTTATTGAACTCAAAAACAGGATCTTTGGTTTTGAGCAGGAAGGAAGGTATTTTTTCAATCTCAGAATCAAGACCGACGCACAGGAATGATCTTTTTTCCGTGATGCTCTTAAATAACTGAGAATGACCCATAATCATAAGTTTTAGTTGGTGCTTTCTTTTAATCGCTCAGCATTTTCTGCCATCTGAAGCTTTTCAATTATTTCCAGAATATTTCCATCGAGAATAGACGGAAGGTTATACATGGTGAGCGTTATCCTGTGATCGGTCATCCTTCCCTGCGGATAATTATATGTCCGGATCTTGGCCGACCTGTCGCCGGTTGACACCATTGTCTTCCTTTTATTAGATACTTCATCGAGATACTTCTGGTATTCAAGATTATAAAGCCTGGTCCTTAATTCCTTCAGGGCCTTCTCATAATTTTTTATCTGTGATTTTTCGTCCTGGCAGGTTACCACAATACCGGTTGGAATATGTGTGAGCCTGATGGCTGAATATGTTGTGTTGACTGATTGTCCTCCCGGGCCGGAAGAACAGTAAGTGTCTTTCCTGATATCTTCACTCTTTAAATCAACATCAAATTCATCAGCCTCGGGAAGAACAACAACCGAAGCTGCCGAAGTATGAATCCGTCCCTGTGTTTCTGTCTGAGGTACCCTCTGTACCCTGTGCACTCCTGATTCATATTTTAAAATCCCATAAACGCCTTCGCCTGAAACACTCAGGACTATTTCCTTATAACCACCTGCAGTTCCCTCCGAAAAACTGTTGACCTCCGCTTTCCATCCCTGAAGTTCAAAAAACTTGCTGTACATCCTGAACAGGTCTCCCGCAAAAATACTTGCCTCATCGCCTCCGGTTCCAGCTCGTATCTCCATAACCGCATTTTTGTCATCCTCGGGATCAGCAGGAATAAGAAGCAACTTTATCTCCTCCTCCATTTCAGGAATACCATCACTAAGCTGCTCAAGCTCTGCCTTTGCCATTTCCCTCATCTCTTCATCTTTCTCAGTGGAAAGTAATTCTTTGGTGCTTGAGATATTCTCAAGTGCAAGCTTGTACTTTTCATAAGACTCAATAATAGGCTGAAGATCTTTATATTCCCTGCTGAGCTTAACATACCTGTCCATATCTGACAGCACATCCTGATGCGTCAGAAGTTCTCCTACCTCAACAAACCTGGCTTTTACTCCCAAAAGCCTCTCCAGAATCATATTATTTGACATTTTCTATTAAATTTCAGGGGTCAAAGATAATAATTTCTCATTCTTCTTCTCACGTACTCATACCTCCTGATAGCTATCGGGAGGCATGAGTACATGAACTATCAGTAAGAATAAAAATCAATATTCGAATGTGCCGTACTCAGAACTGATTGTAAGCTTCTTCTTTTCAGAGGGTTCACAATGTCCGATTACTTTCGCTTCAAGATTAAAACCGGAAGCTATATCAATAATCGATGCAGCATTTTTCTCAGAGGTATAAATTTCAAACCTGTGACCCATGTTAAATACCCGGTACATCTCCTGCCATTGGGTACCCGACTGCTCGTGGATTATCCTGAACAATGGAGGTACAGGGAACATATTATCTTTTATTATATGCAGATTATCAACAAAATGCATGATTTTAGTCTGACCACCTCCTGAACAATGGATCATCCCATGGATTTCAGGTTTCATACTTTTCAGGATCTTCACCACTACAGGAGCATAAGTACGTGTTGGGGAAAGGACAAGCTTGCCCGCATCGATATCAAGGCCTTCAATATTATCTGTAAGCTTAAACCTGCCTGAGTAAATTAGATCATAAGACAGATCTGTATTAAAACTTTCGGGGTATTTTGATGCCAGATAAGATCCAAAAACGTCATGCCTGGCAGAGGTCAGTCCGTTGCTTCCCATACCGCTGTTATAATGCTTTTCCCAGGTTGTCTGTCCATAGGATGCCAACCCGACAATAACATCTCCGGCCCTGATGTTCTGGTTGGATATCACATCCGATCTCTTCATGCGGGCAGCCACAGTCGAATCCACAACTATTGTCCTGACAAGATCTCCAATGTCAGCGGTTTCACCTCCTGTTGACCAAATTCCGATTCCAAGATCCCGGAGTTCTTCAAGGACCTCTTCAGTTCCCTTAATTATTGACGTGATGACCTCGCCCGGGATCAGGTTTTTGTTTCTTCCAATTGTTGAAGAAAGAAGAATATTATCATAAGCGCCTACACAAAGAAGATCGTCGGTGTTCATGACTATCGCATCCCGGGCAATACCTTTCCAGACCGACATATCACCCGTCTCTTTCCAGTAGATATATGCCAATGAAGATTTTGTTCCCGCTCCGTCGGCATGCATAATATTGCAGAAGTTTTCATCACCGCCAAGCAAATCCGGGACAATTTTACAGAATGCTTTGGGGAACAGGCCCTTATCGAGGTCCTTGATAGCTGAATGGACATCTTCCTTCTGTGAAGAGACTCCCCGCCTGCTGTATTTTGATTCGGTGGACATTGTATGTAAAATAGTTGTATTATTTGTTATATACCCAGACTATTGCCTGTTTCAGAAGTATCCGGAAATATGGATTTTCAAAAGTAGGAACATCATGACCGCTTTGCAGCACAACTATCCGCGACTTTCCGTATTTTTTTGCCCAGCCTATGGTTTGTGTACTGCTTGCTTCATCGGTTGTTAGTAACGGAGTTACTCCCTCTTCAACATAGTATCCCTTGTAAGTTTCGTCGAAAATCGGGAAATCATTCAATCCTCTGGTGACCGGGTGTTTGTTATCAGCAATTTTAACATTAAAATGGATGTTGTGGATATAAGAGCATGCTGCGTAATCTTTTCCTTTGAAGGTGGCGGGTTTATGGAAATATTTACCGCCGATTATGTTCCAGTATTCAGGCCAGTCGTCGAATGCACATATACTATGATGAAGCGCGACAACAGGCTTTCCCTGCCTGATGCAATCTGCAAATACATTTGCCTGCTCACCGGTAATGGTCTGCCACATGTGATAAAAGACAAGAACATCATATTTATCGCGGTTTTCGGGTTTGAACATTTCGAAGGCCGAAGGCAGCTCCGCAACCTGATATGTTATCTGAGGTCCAAGGCTGGCAAACATCTGGTTGAATTCTTCCACTTTGTAGCCGTGGCCTCCGGTGATGACCAGAATACGAATTGGTTTGGCAGCGGAGACTATTATACCCATAACAAGGATCAGAAGAATAGAGGTAATACATTTCTTCATATTAATGTCTTTAAGATTAATTCAGATGCAATTTAGTAATAGTTTTTCTTAAGTCACATATAATCATCCCCCAACCCCCTTCTCTGGTAAACCAAAGAAGGGGGCTATGTCAGTGTATAAAATCACTTCCCCCTCTTTGCTTCAGCAGAGAGGGGGAAGTGAAGGGGGTGAGTACATGTTTAAAATTATTTCTTCGGCTCATAATCCGTTCTCAGCACTCTGAACTCAGTTCTCCTGTTTATCTGGTGAGCAATTTCTTTCTGTTCCTCACTCGCAAGTGTATTTATAAATTGCTCCGTCAGGGCTGTCCCTTCCTTAAGGAAAGGATTCTGTGCCGCAATTGCTGCGTCAGCTACTTTCGGAGATGACTCTCCATAACCCTTCGCAGTAAGTCTTGCCGGGTCAATCCCTTTTTCAATAAGATACTGAACAACCGACTGAGCTCTTTTTTGTGAAAGATCCTGGTTATATGCCTCTGTATCGCGGGAGTCTGTATGCGACATAAGCTCTATTGTCACATTTGAATTGTCATTTAAAGTTTCAACAAGTTTATCGAGCGAGACCATTGATTCAGGTCTGAGATCCCATTTACCGAAATCATAGAAAATATTTGGAAGTTCAATTGGCTTGTCAATTGCTGTCAGAAGAATTGTGACCATATAATCGCGGCTTTTTTCCTGAGCCTTTGTTGTTTCCTTTTCTTTACCGTTCAGGTAACCTTTCTTTGAGGCAAGGAAGATGTAGTCGACATCCTGCTTAAGAGAAAACTTGAAATCACCTCCGGTTCCGGTTTCAGCCTGAAGGTTTGATGCGTCGCTGGCAATAAGCTGCACCACTGATCCCTGTACAGGACTTCCGGTTTTTTCATCTTTTACAAGTCCGGTAACATTGAATTTCAAAGGCGGAAGTTCAAAGGTATAGAGTTCATCATTCCCTCTTCCTTTCCGGGTTGAGCTGAAAATACCGCGCTCATTGCTGTCTTCGAATGCGATCCCGAAGTCATCCGCGAAGCTGTTGACGGGAGGTTTCATATTTTTAACGACCCATGAACCATCGGGCTGGGCTGTTGCTTTAAATATATCAAGCCCTCCCATTCCGATCAGGCCGTCTGAGGAAAAATAAAGGGTCCCGTCATCCCTGATATATGGAAAGAGTTCATTACCACTTGTATTTATATCCGGGCCCAGATTCCGGGGAGTTGACCAGGGATCATTTTCATCATTGCGGGAAACTGAATAAACATCCTTCATGCCATACCCACCCGGCATATCTGAAACAAAATAGAGTGACAGGCCATCAGCTGAAATAGAGGGATGGGCAGCCACCAGAGAATCGGGAAGTATCCTGGTATCGACAGGATCGCCCCATTTTTCGCCTGATCTGGTGGAAACCATTATTATACATCCCTTTTTTTCGCGTTTCCCGGCTTCGCATCTTGTAAAATATACTTTGCTGTAATCTGCTGAAAAACTAGGTGTCCCATCTTCCGATTCGCTGTTCAGATTCTGAACGGGGACAGGGGTGCTCCATTTCGACTTTTTATCGAGACGACTCTCAAAAATGTCAGTGAAATTTTGTCCTGTTGCACCATGTGTTTTACTTCCTGCAGCATCTTCGCGGGAAGAAGTAAAATATATCACACCGAAATCATCACGACCATAGGCGGGACTGAAATCGGCATCTTTGGAATTAAGATCTTTGAGTTCTTCAACTTTGTAGGCTTCAGGATTTCTCTGCCATTCAAGGGCAAGCTCACATGCCCTTATCTGCTGGTCGGCCCTTGAATCAGAAGGTGCCACCTGCTTATATTTTTTAAATTCATCCACGGCCTGCTGATACTTTCCGGTTTTCTTGAGCGATTCTGCCAGCCAGTATTGTGCATCGGGTTTTGAAAATGACGATTTAACTGAAAGCCTGTACCATGTTTCCGCATTTTTGGGATCATTTGTAAGACGATAACATTCAGCTATCATAAATCCGAGCTCGGTCCTTGATGCCTTATCCGTTTTCTTTGCTTTTGAATATGAATCCTTAAACTGGTCAATTGCATCATAATATTCACCTGCATTGAACGAAGCATATGCTCTCTCAGCTTTCCGCTTCTGCGCGGCTGAATCCTGAAAACTGACTGCAGTCAATAATATTATAATGAGAAGCAGAACTCGTTTCATAGTATCAGTGTAGATTTGAATTCAAAAGTAATCAATTTAGGGAGATTGATATAACATCAAACGATGTGCCAAAATAAATATTTCAAAACAAAGCAGGAACATTGAATATAATGTCCCTGCCTGAATTCAATCAAATATCTGACTATATGTCCATTATCTTGTAAACAGGAGTTCCCTGTATTTGGGTAACGGCCATATTTCATCATCCACTATAAGCTCAAGTTTATCGATATGCTGGCGGATCTCTTCGAGATATGGTTTAACCTGTTTTTCATAAGCCAGCGCCTTTTTATATTCATTATCCATGATATTTGCCTTTTTCCTTTCATCAACCATCTCAAAAACCAGCTTTTTGATCATTGTAATATGCTCTGAAATAATAACAATAGCTTCTTTGCTGGTTCCGGCAAGTTTCTCATATTCTTTTGCATCAAATACCTCCTTCAGTCCCTTAATGTTTTCGAGAAGAGAAGACATATATTTAATACCCGTCGGGACTATATGATTAATTGCCAGGTCAGCAAGAACCCTTGATTCTATCTGGACTTTTTTAGTGAATTTTTCATATTCAACTTCTACCCGGCTCTCGAGCTCCTTTTCTGTAAAAACACCCGAACCTATGAGAACATCCCTTGAGCCGGCAGAAAGATACCTGCTTATCGATTCCGGTACACTTTCAATATTTGACAATCCTCTTTTTTTAGCTTCCTTATGCCATTCATTGCTGTAGTTATCACCTTCAAAAAGGACATTTTCAGATTCGATAATAGTCTTCTTTAAAACCTGGAAAATCGCTTCATCTTTGGACCGGCCCTTCCTGATAATAGAATCTACTTCTTTTTTGAATTTTCCAAGCTGGCGGGCAACAGCGGCGTTCAGGGCAATCATGGCTGCGCTGCAATTGGCTGATGATCCCACAGCCCTGAATTCAAACCTGTTACCTGTAAAGGCAAAAGGAGATGTACGGTTACGGTCAGTATTATCAAGCAGGATCTCAGGAATCTTCCCGATTCCAAGCTTGAGTTCGGTTTTCTGAGCAGGGGTCATTTTCTTATCTGTCACTTTCCGGGCGATTTCATTCAGGGTGTTTATAAGATAAGTCCCCAGGAATACAGATATTATTGCCGGTGGCGCTTCATGACCACCAAGCCTCCATGAATTGGATTCATTCATTACAGAGGCTCTGATAAGTTCATTGCTGTCATGTACCGCTTTAATCACATTGACCAGGAAAGTGAGAAACTGAAGGTTAGTCTTTGGATTTTTGCCCGGGGACAAAAGATTAACGCCGGTATTTGTCGCCATTGACCAGTTATTGTGTTTCCCGGAGCCGTTAATTCCGGCAAAGGGTTTTTCATGGAACAGGACCCGGAATTTGTGTTTTCTGGCAACCCGTCTCATTATATCCATTAAAAGCTGGTTATGATCTATCGCAAGGTTGACTTCTTCGAACATCGGAGCACATTCAAACTGGTTTGGAGCAACCTCGTTGTGACGTGTTTTAACAGGAATTCCAAGCTTATGTGCCTCACATTCAAAATCCTCTATAAAACACATAACTCTCTCTGGGATTGCTCCGAAATAATGATCGGACAATTGCTGGTCTTTTGCAGACTGATGTCCCATAAGGGTTCTTTCAGCAAGAACCAAATCAGGCCGTGCATAATATAATGCCTCATCGATAAGGAAATATTCCTGCTCACATCCCAGTGTAGCTATTACTTTTCTGACATCCTTATCGAAGTACTGGCATATGTCTGTTGCTGCCCGGTCGAGTTTGGATAATGCTTTCAGAAGAGGTGATTTATAATCAAGAGCTTCGCCGGTATATGACACAAAAATTGTGGGGATACAAAGTGTTGTTCCGACTATGAAGACAGGTGATGATAGGTCCCAGGCAGTATATCCCCGGGCTTCAAATGTGTTCCTGATTCCTCCACTGGGAAAACTTGAAGCATCGGGTTCTGACTGAACAAGAACTGCACCTGAAAAATTCTCGACAATATGACCATTATCTCCGTACTCAATGAAACCATCATGCTTTTCGGCCGTCCCGTCGGTAAGGGGATGGAACCAGTGGGTATAATGGGTTGCACCTCTTTCAAGTGCCCAGACTTTGAGCCCGAATGCAACCTGATCAGCTTCCTGCCTGGTGAGAGATTTTCCTTCATCCATAGCACGTTTAATAACTTTGAAGGCATCTTGTGAAAGATAATGTTCCATTTTGTGAAGATTGAAGACATCTATCCCATAATATTTTGAAACATTATTTGCTGGTGTGGGTACCTTTAAAGGGACCCTGCCAAATAATTCCTTTAATGCACTAAATCTTAGTTCTGCCATTTTTCTATAATTTTTTCTACAAAAATAACTTTTTTTTGACATTGTCCCTGTTTTTTACATTATTTTTTACAAATAATCATATTTTTTACATAAACACCCCTATTTTTAATGGGGTACTTGAAATATTTATCTATGTTTTTTTTATTATACCCCTATTCTGATCCGACTTGAAGATGCCAATTGCCAGATGGATTACTAAACATGGAGCAAATGATTCATAGCCATTTTTTAATAGGAAATTTGTTATATTTGTCGCCTGAATTAAAAAAGGTTACATTTTCAATATAAATAAAAAGAATATTCATGTCAGCACTTCAATTTTTAAGGGAAAAAGCAGGTGTTTTGGTTGCAGGACTTATCGGCCTTTCATTATTCATCTTTGTTGTGAGTGATTTTTTCGGTAATGGTACCGGACAGAGAGCCAAACAAAGAAAATACTATGAAATCGGAAAAATCGGTGATGAATCAATTTCATACCAAAACTACGAAACAGAGGTGCAAAACCTCCTGGAAATTTATAAATTATCCGGCAATACAAATCTCGACGAATCAACAACCGAATCACTGAGGGAACAGACCTGGCAGCAAATCATACGACATAACATTCTCAACAGTCAGTACAAGAAACTGGGGATTGGCGTAAGTGCAGAAGAGCTCGATGGGCTTGTTCTTGGTGATAATCCCCACCAGATAGTACAGCAGTTATTTACCGACCAGCAGACCGGGATTTTCAACAAATCAGCTCTTGTAAACTTTCTTAAGCAGACAGAGGTTGACGAAACAACAAAGAAATACTGGCTGTTTTTCGAAAACGAGATTGTTGACGACAGGATGAGCACAAAATACAATTCCCTGGTTTCCAAAGGGCTTTTTGTAACCTCCAAACAAGCTGAATTCGACAAGAATATTGCTTCTGAGACAGTTGATTTCAGCTACATAATGAAGACTTATTCATCTGTTTCTGATTCCCTGGTTAAAATTACAGCCGGCGATATCGAAACTTATTATTCGAAACACAAGGAAAACTTTAAGAAAACTGCCCTCAGGGACGCTGAATATATCACTTTTGATGTAGTTCCCTCTGAAGATGATATTAAGCAGGCTGAAGATTGGATAAACAAAACCAAAACTGAATTCAGCGAAGCCGCTGATCCGATTCAGTTTATAAATCTTACAGCCGATACCCGCTATGTCGGGTTTTATTCTTCATTAAGCGAGGTACCTGCCCAGTTGACTGAATTCGTAAAAAAAGAGGATCTGAAAGAAGTATTTGGCCCATATAATGAAGATGGAACTCTGAAGATAGCAAAATTACTGGATGCAGCTGACAGGCCCGACTCGGTACATGTCAGGCATATTTTGCTGGCAACCGGACAGACCAGATCGCTTAGTAATGCAAAAAATCAGGCTGACAGCTTAGTGAAGCTTATCAAATCAGGAACTGCATTTTCAACGCTGGCTATAACAAATTCTGATGACCAGGGATCAGCTCAGCTTGGAGGAGATCTTGGCTGGTTTCCTGAGGGAAAAATGGTGGTGCCATTCAATAATGCCTGTTTCTCAGCAAAGAAGGGAGATATTGTAACTGCCGAAACGACATACGGAATTCATATAATTGAAATTCTTGCACAATCAAAGAGTTCCCGCAAGTATAATATTGGCATTGTCGACAGGAAGATTTTGCCTGGGTCAGTCACAAATCAGAGAGTGTACAGCGAAGCAAGCCAGTTTGCAGGAACCAATAATACATACGACAAGTTCAACCAGGCCATAGCTGAAAATAAGCTTACAAAACGTGTTGCCAACGATATCACTCCACAGCAGAAAACACTTCCCGGACTTGATAATCCGCGCAATCTTGTAATCTCATTATTTCAGACAGAGAAAGGGAAAATTATTCTTGACAACAATGATCAGGCTGTATTCGAAGTGGGGGATAAATATGTTGTTGCTTATTGCACAAGGGTCCAGGAAGATGGAATTGCACCAGTGAAGGATGTCGAGAATGATATAAGGTTTATTATTTCAAAGGACAGGAAAGCTGAAATTCTTTCTGCTGAATTTGTAAAAAACAACACACCAGAAAAAACTCTCGATAATATTGCCAGTTCAATGGGACTGACGGTTCAGGAAGCAACTCAGATCAATTTCAGATCGTATACAGTTCCGGGCGTGGGTTCTGAGCCTGCACTGATCTCAGCCGCCTCGGCTTCAAAGCACGGGACTGTCGCTGGACCGGTTAAAGGCGATAATGGGGTATATATGCTTGTGGTAACCAATGCCTCAACTGCCAGTAACGAAGATCTTAAACTGCTTAAGGAAAGGCTCACCGCCACCTATCAGATGAGAGGCAGCTATGAAGCTTATGAAGCATTAAGGAAAGCGGCAAATATAGAAGATAAAAGGTATAAATTCTATTAGGAGACGATTTGTATCCTGGCTCTAACCCTGATTTAACAGGGTCAGCCTTTTGAATGCCTGTAAGACAATTATACTATATTCCTTATTATCGTATGCTTTTTTATATAATTTAGCGTCAAATTTTAATTTTTGACCTGTGAGAAAGTTACAATTAACCCTGTCGAAATACGATGCCCCGCAGAAAGCAATGAGGGCAGGCATATACCCTTATTTCAGAGAAATCGAATCAGACCAGGACACCGTCGTTAAAATAAATGGGCAGAAAGTCCTGATGTTTGGATCCAACAGTTATCTTGGTCTTACAAATCATCCTAAGATCAAGGAAGCGGCAAAAAAGGCAATTGATAAATATGGGACGGGATGTGCCGGTTCAAGATTTCTAAATGGCACACTTGATATTCATATCAGGCTTGAGGAGAGACTTGCTGATCTTGTGGGGAAGGACGGCGCTCTTTGCTATAGTACCGGATTCCAGGTAAATCTTGGAGTTGTATCAGTACTAACCGGCCGCAGAGATCATATACTTCTTGACGAGCTTGACCACGCTTCAATAATAGAAGGAAGCAGGCTCTCTTTCTCAAAGGTGCTCAAATTCGCTCATAACGATATGGCTGCACTTGAAGCCAAATTGAAACTCTGTTCACATGAGAGTATTAAGCTCATTGTGGTCGACGGGATATTTTCGATGGAAGGCGATATTATAAAGTTGCCCGCGGTTGTAAGCCTTGCAGATAAATATGATGCTACCGTAATGGTCGATGATGCTCACGCAATAGGCGTCATCGGGAAGAACGGATCAGGAACCGCATCACATTTTGGCCTGACCGATAAAGTTGACCTGATAATGGGAACCTTTTCAAAATCGCTGGCTTCGCTTGGAGGTTTTATTGCTTCTGACAAAGACACAATAAACTACATAAAGCACAATTCACGGTCACTGATTTTCAGTGCAAGCATGACACCTGCTTCAGCAGCTTCAGTCCTTGCTGCCATTGATATAATGGAAAGTGAACCTGAGAGGATAAGGCACCTCTGGGAAATAGCTGATTATGCCCTCAGGGGATTCAGGGAAATGGGATTCGATACAGGAAAATCCGAAACCCCAATCATTCCTTTATTTATTCGCGATGATTTAAAAGCCTTGCTTCTGACACAAGCATTGCTTGCCGATGGTATTTTTGTCAATCCGGTAGTATCGCCTGCCGTTCGCAAAGAGGATTGCCTTATAAGATATTCACTTATGGCAACACATACAAAAGAGCAGGTTGAGATATCTATTGAAAAAATTACAAAAGCAGCAAAAAAACTAAAAATATTAAGTTGATTTAAGACCAGTTACACAGAGGTCCGCTGAGGTACCACCGAGAGTCACAGAGGATTCACCTCTGTGGAAATCTGTGTATTTTCTGTGAACTCTGTGTAACCAAAAGAATATCATGGTAAAAGTTATTTTAATAACAGGGATCTCGACAGGATTTGGCAGACAGACCGCTAAGCTTCTGGCAGCTGAGGGTCATTCAGTGTATGGTACAATACGGAAAGATGGTGAGGCAGGCGGCCGGGTCAATATTCTTAAAATGGATCTTACAGATATTGAATCGATTAATAAAGTTATCAAAACCATTGTTGGGAAAGAAGGAAGGATAGATGTACTGATCAACAATGCCGGCATGCATACCGGCGGGCCAATCGAGACGACCCCTGCAGAAAACATA
>JBBSAP010000032.1:0-30781 GCA_038252165.1 Bacteroidales bacterium
GAGCACTTTTACAAGCGGTAATATAACGTTTAATTATACGGCCACAGCCACTGGAGGAGTGACAGGATACACTTCCAGTTCGACGGGACTTTCGAACAATCATGTGATAGCTGACAAACTTATAAATCCGACTGATGCACCACAGACGGTCACGTATCATGTAATACCGGTAAGTCCAACGGGATGCAGCGACGGAGCAGGGATCGACATCACGGTAACGGTAAATCCGACACCGAGGGTATATCCTGCAACGGCCAATAAAATACAGTGCGACAATACAGCCACAAGCATCACATTACAGAGTCCGAGCACCTTTACAAGCGGAGTTGTGACCATCAACTTTACTGCTTCAGCTCCTGTAGGATTAAGCGGATATACAATAAGTGCGACCGGTTTGGCAAATGGATATCTTATTACTGATAACCTTGTTAATGCAACAGATGCTCCTTTAACTGTAACATACAGGTTGGTCCCTGTAAGCGGCGTCAGCTGCAACAATGGTCCTGCAGTGGAAATTAAAATCACAGTCAATCCGACACCGCGTGCAACTCCTGTCAATGTAAAACCTGCAATCTGTTATGCCGGGGATACCCAGATAATGCTCAATTCCCCGACCATCATGACTTCAGGTGAGATAAGATTTGATTACACCATATCATATCCTTCAGGAATTACAGGCAATTCAGCTGCAGGAACAGATAAGGTTCAGGATAATATCTTATCTTTCAAATACAGGAATTATAATGATACTGTAGAGTCAGTATTTTTCTCGATTACACCTAAAGTCAGTGGGTTAGATTGTCCGTCAGGCAATGTCAATCTGCAGGAAGTTCAGCTTCATCCAAAGCCGGTCAGGGGAATTACGATAACAAAACCTTTCACCTGCGAAGCAAGTACCGGACTTGCAGAAATGGAGGCTGAGATATCAAGAGGTGCAAATCCTTATAGCATCTCATGGACAGGACCAGTCGGATATACAATGGAAGATTCGCTTGTGATCACAAATCTTTACGCAGGTTATTACACACTGGATATAACTGATAATCTCGGATGCGCCGGTGATACTGCAATCAATATTGCCAACCTTAGCGCATCTGCTAGAATTATTCCTCTGCCAGTACTTCCCAATATCCATGTTTCTTGTCCCGGGGGGAATGATGGCAGTGCCCGTATTTATGTAAGGGATGGGATAACTCCTCCCTATGAGTACTGGCTCGTTCGTAATGATTCCGACACATTATTTACCGGATTCTTCTCAGGTAACTATGATACAGAAAATACTTCAACTTACAGAGTCTGTTCCGGCCTTATGTCAGGAATGTACAACCTGATTATCCGCGACATAAATGGTTGTGAAACTTACAGGAATGCAGAACTGAAAGAACCTGCACCCATTGTTGTGGTATTTGAAAAGAGCAATTATAGCGGGGCAGATATTTCATGCCGTGGTTACAATGATGGATCAGCAAAGGCTAATGTGACCGGAGGCAACGGGTCTTATTTATATTTCTGGTATCCAGCCAGTGGAACACTTGCAGTAAGCCACAATACCAGTCTGCTTGACAGCATTCCTGCCGGCAAGTATTACCTGCGCATTACCGACCTGCTTGGGTGTATAAAAATTGACAGCATAACCCTTATAGATCCTCCGGGTATGGTTTTGACAGGAAGCGAGGTGTCGCACAGTATTGACAATAATTATCAGATATCATGCTATGGTGCAAGTGATGGATATATCAGGCTGACAATTGCCGGCGGCTCAGGAATTTACACATATTTATGGACAGGTCCGGATGGATATTCTGCAACTACTGAAGACATTTCAGGTCTTAAGGCAGGCAATTACAGCTGTATAGTTACAGATATTAATGGATGTATTCTTGTGCCCCAGCCTGCCTTTATTCTAACTCAGCCCCAGCAGCTGGTAATTAATTCTGTAATATCAACTTCAGCTGACGGATCCTGCAATATCAGCTGTTACGGGGGAAGCGGATCAGTTGATGTCACAGTAACCGGAGGTAGTGCCATATCATATTCTTATGTATGGAGTACAACTAACGGATCAGGTATTGTGGCAGGTCAGCAGGATCAGAACTCACTGACAGCCGGCACATATCACCTCATAGTCACTGATTATAACGGATGCATTACTTCAGCAGATATTACTTTAACACAGCCTCCGGCTATGATTACAGCTATGATCCCAACCCATATCACATGCCATGTATCCGGGTTCAATAATGGCTCAATCAATCTGACTGTTTCAGGAGGCATTGGTCCTTATTCATACAACTGGTCAACCGGGGCCACTGTGCAGAATATTTCAGGCCTTTCCAAGGGGAATTATTATGTTACAGTCACTGATGCCAATGGTTGTAAGAAGACCGATTCCGCATTTGTCAATCTACCTCCTCCTTTAACCTATGATCAGGTTCTGTCGGAGTTCAATGGGTATAATATAAGCTGTTATGGAAAATCAGACGGATCTATTCAGATAAATCCGACAAGCGGAACCCCGCCTTATATTTTCAGCTGGCAGGGCCCGGGAGGTTATTCTTCATCTTCAAAAGATATTTCAGGTCTGAGAACCGGACAGTATACACTACATATCACTGACAGCAATATGTGTAGTGTGCTGGATACTATTGATCTGACTGAGCCGGGGGGAATAGGTATGTTAATAACTGTTTCACTCAGTCTGACCGCTGAACATAACATAAATTGTGCAGGCGGCAAAACCGGAACAATAACGGTTGGAGTGGTCAATAATGCCGGCCCTGTATCGTATCTGTGGGCTGATGGTGAGATTGGAAGCGAACGGACAGGTCTTGTTGCAGGTAATTACAAAGTAATTACAACAGATTCTAACGGCTGTTCAGCAGATTCCGTAATTATGCTTACCGAACCAGATTCAATCAATATCTCATTCTCTGTTACTCAGCCATTTTGTACTGATATGCCCGATGGTGATATTGCACTTACTGTTACGGGTGGAACAAATTCGGGTTATACTTACCTTTGGTCAGATAATTCCGTTACACAGAACATAACTACTGCAGTAAGCGGCCTTTACAGTGTGGAAGTAACTGACGCAAACGGTTGCTCAGCAAGGGATTCAGTTATTATTCATCCGATAAATGAGGTTTGCCTTGTCATTCCGAATGCAATATCTCCTAACGGGGACCTTATAAACGATGAATGGAATATAGGGCTTAAGGAGCTTTATCCTGAAATGGAGGTCAAGATATTCAACAGATGGGGAGAACTGATCTGGAAATCAGCAAGAGGCTATGGAGTTCCATGGGATGGAAGAAGCAAGGGGAATATTCTCCCGATAGACTCGTATCATTATACAATTGATTTACATAATGGATCCAGGCCTCTCGTGGGGCATGTAACCATTGTGAAATAATTAACAGCACCAAATTGAAGAAACTGGCTCTGATATCAGCATTAATAACCTTAACTGCATTTGCAGCAGGGCAGCAACTGCCTTTATACAGCCAGTATCTTTACAATAAATTTCTGATAAATCCGGCAGTTGCGGGAAGTGACGGATATACAAGCTTTAATCTTACTGCCCGGGAACAGTGGATCGGATATTCAGGAGCACCGAGGACTTTCTCCTTCAGCGGCCAGGCACGTGTTCTTAAGAGAGGATACAGACTTCAGAGCAGTGCCCGCAGGAATGCATACCGCCCAAAAACAGACGGCAAGATCGGTTTCGGGGGATACGTATTCAGTGACAAGAATGGCTTGATCCAGAGAACCGGATTCCAGGCATCATATGCATATCATATGTGGATACAGAATAACACCCAGTTGTCGATGGGACTTGCCGTTACCGGATATCATTTCAAAATAAATGAGAAGGAGATAAATTTCGAAGACCCCAATGAACCGTGGCTGAACAATGAACTGAGGAGGGGCGTTTTTGTTCCTGATGTCGATTTCGGAATATATGTTCTGAATCCTAAGTATAACCTGGGCTTTTCAACAGAGCAGTTGTTCGGGGCTGCTGCAAAAATTGGGTCCGAAGCATACAGAAATTTCAGTATGGACAGGCACTATTATCTGTTCGGATCCTTCAGTTTTGATGTGGCGGATAAAACCGAGATTCAGCCCTCAGCCCTCTTTATGATGTCGGAACAGGTAAAGCCAATGATGGATTTAGGTCTCACATATATATATGACCAGAGATTATGGGCAGGTTTGGCATTTCGTACCAGCAAGGCAATTATTGCCAATTTCGGGGTTACATATACAAACATGTATATTGGATACGCCTTTGATTTTACATTGCAGGAGATCCAGAGAGTAACATACGGAACCCATGAGCTTACAGTGGCAATCCGGTTCGGTGACAGCGCCAGGAAATACAGGTGGCTCGACAGATACTAAAGGAATAATTCTACTCTTTATTTTATTCCGGGGAAATAGATCAGGGAACTGCTTTTACTTTTATCGAAAAGCGCCCGGAAAGCAAACAGAGATCCGATTATCATTCCTTTTAAAAAGTGAAGTCGGGATCCCTTATTTTTCTCACTTAAGATTGAAATATAGAATACATCCAGGGGAAGAGGCTTTGTTCCTGTGATTTGAAAACCTGTCTTATCAGCAAAGGCTCTGAAAGTCTGCGGTGTAAAATGCCACAGATGCCTGGGCACATCATATGCAGCCCAGTATTTACAATAGTGATTTGCATCGAATGAGCTGCAGTTCGGAAGAGCGCAGAGCCATATACCGTCAGGTTTCAGGAGCCTTTTGACTTCTGCCGCATAACTGAACGGATCGTGAAAATGTTCCAGAACATGCCACATTGTAATGCAGTCAAAGATTCCGGACGGAAGTTCTGAAATGTCTTCAGGGCTGATCACATCAATTGCAAAATGTCTTGCAGCGAAATCGCGTGCTTTAAGGTTTGGTTCTATACCGGTCACATCCCATCCGCCTTTTTTCATGGTTGCGGCAAAGTAACCTGTTCCACATCCTATATCAAGAATTCTTCCTTTCGTGAGGCCGGTTGCCTTTTCAATTATCCTTCTCTTTTTTTTTAGCATCAGACTCCTGGCCTGCAGATAAACAGTGTTCAGAAATCCTGTTGCCTTGTCATCGTGAGAGATGTAATCATCAGATTCATAATATTTTCCAATGCTATGCTCGTCAGGATGTTCCCGTGTAAAAACAAATCCGCATTCTGAGCATTTACAGAGGTCAAATTTCTCCCTGCTCAAAAGATGATCGGTGCATTTGAGAAATAATGAAATTTTGCCGGATGAACAGAGGGGACAGTTGCTGTGGATGATCATCTATTCGGATTTTGACCTTTTGATAAACCTTGAAAAAAAGTAACCGGTGGCAAGAAGGAATAAAAGTATCGAGCTTGCAAGCGAAATTTTATTTCCGTTTATATACGATGATGGTTTAAAAGAAAATTTAACAAGATGCGTCCCTCCCGGAAGTATCATTCCCCTCAGAACATAGTTTGTCCTGAAGTATTCACTTTCCTTCCCGTCAATATAGCATTTCCATCCTGCAGGATAATAGATTTCTGAAAATACCGCGAGCTTCTCACCTTCAGCAGTATATTTATATTCCAGTTCATTAGGCTGATAAGATACCAGCTCAATTTTATCATTCCCGTTGACCGGATAAAGTGATTCCTTTACTTGTTCCCTGAACCTGGTATCGATGGCAGCCACTCCCGAGGGATCAATCCTGTTAACAGATGCCAGCTCCATATTGGCATTATCCACAATTAACGGCTTTTCAACGAACCATGCATTTCCCATCGCATGGGAATTAATTACTGGCGGAGCATCAGGATTGTAAATGATATATTTGGCATTCAGCATATTAAGCGCTGAAGTTCTCTCAAATAAGGGAAGCAGTTCCTCAACGGATTTTACCGAACCGAACAATGCCAATTCCCTGCTTATTGATGAATCAATTAATTCCTGGTACCTTTTAAGCTTCGCTCCGTGATAACCTCCTATTGATTTATGAAACCAGGAGGTCGGAGAATTATCGTTGAATGTCGAAACCGACAGGTTAAGAACCCGGTAATATGATTGATCCTTCAGAATAGCAGTATCAGCAATGCCAGGAATAAATGATTTCCTGATAGTTGCTGACCGTTCAAAACGGTCAGCATTAAGATATCTTTTTCCGGTTCCCCACAGATCTAAAATAATAATAAGTGCTAACAACAGGATTGAATACTCTTTTCGAAGCTTGCCTGAAACAAATCCCAGTATAGCCACTGCTCCAAGAATGATGAATATCAACGATCTGAAACTGTCAGCCATGACCAGCCCTTTCCTGTCAGACACCAGGGCGGAAGTAAGCCATCCCGGAAAATTCTCTGCTTCATAATTGTTTAAGAAGGAACCTGCAATTCCCGGTATAAAAATGATAAGAAGTAATAATCCTCCGGTTATACCACCAGCTATCTTTATTCCTTTCAGCATCTCCTTTTTTGAGAGAGACCCGTTATAATAGTCTTGTAATGCAAGGAATCCCAGCAGGGGAATACAAAACTGGGCAATAATGAGTGTCATTGTCACAGCCCGGAACTTATTATACCCCGGGAAAAAATCAATAAAGAGATTTGTGAAGGGCATGAAATTCTTACCCCAGGCAAGTAATATTGACAAAAGTGTTGCAATCAGGAGCCACCACTTTTCCTTTCCTTTTATGGTTATCAGTCCAAGTACGAAAAGAAATATCACTATTGCACCCATATAATGGGGCCCGTCAGTGACCGGTTGTGTTCCCCAGTATTTCATTACCTGACCTGCTGCATCTCCGGCATTGTTCTTTCTCAATGCCTTTACTGTCTCGGAGTCTTTGTCAAATGGTTTGCTTGAACCACCTTTATAATTTGGTATCAGCAGATTCATTGTTTCATCAATTCCGTAGCTCCAGGAGACTATATAGTCCCGGTCAAGTCCTGAAGAAACATTCTTATGTTCGGTCTGAAGTTCCGACTTCCCTCTGATTGAGTATTTGCCGTATTCCCTGATCGTGTTCAGGTTACCGAAATTAATCCCGATTGCAATAATAAACGGAATTATAAGTATCAGGGAAGTCTTCAGAAATTTCGGGAATGTTTTTTCTTTAAATGAATAAACAAATTCAATAATAAAAAATATAAACAGGCAGATCATTGCATAATAGGAAATCTGCAGATGGTTTGCCAGTAGTTCGAGGGACAGCATAAAGGCTGTCAGAAGTGCTCCTTTGATTGCATCATATCGGTATGCATAGTATATCCCCCCGATCATCGGAGCCATATAAGCCAGCGCAATTGCCTGGGTATTATGGCCTGCAGCAAGTATCTGAAAGAAGAATGATGAGAACCCGTATGCAATGGCGCCGGCAACGGCCAGCCATTGATTGACACCAAATATCAGGAGCAAAAAATAGAATCCTGTCATCGAAATGAACAGAACCGACACCGGCATTTTAAAGACCCTCAGTACGGTATCAGCATGCTTCATCAGGTTTCCCGGGAACCTTGTTGAAATAAGATAGGCAGGCATGCCACTGAATATTGAATTTGTCCACAGAGGTTCTTTGTGAAATTTTTCACGATAGTCTCTTATCTCTTTTGAGTTGATTGTTGAAACCGTTGAATCGTTGGCTTTAAGCACTTTCCCTTCCAGAACAGGATAGAAGTAAGCAAATGATATTACTATGAATATTACAACCGCAATGATATGTGGTAAGGCTGGCTTGATCTTCTCTCTGATTTCCATATACCTGATATTTTACTGTCAGAATAATTTACAATATTATTTATTTACCTGTAAATATTATTTTATAAGGCTTTAACAGCCTTTTATATTTCTATCTGAATTCCTTTCAGCGATCTCAGGTTTTTTCCCAGATTCCTCAGATCTGACCATTTTGCAGCAAATCCCCTGATAGCATTCAACTCAGCCTTCTCATAAAAACTGAACAGATAAAGCAGGAAAGGGAAACTTATGACACATATGGTTTTAATTATCAGTCTTGGAACAATATGCATTTCATTCAGAAAAAAGCCAAAAAATGAAAGCAGGGCTCCTGTAAGGAACATTATCAATATCTTTCTTTTTTCATAAGGGATAAAGTACTCTTTCTGGGAAAAATTGAAATTGAGCAGCCAGTAAACAAGCTGTGTCACTAGTGTTGCCACTGCTGTTCCAAAGATATTCCATATAGGTATCAGGAGAATGTTCAACACTATATTCAGTACTGTGGCAATTATAACATTCATTCCAATGATCCTCGATTTTTTGTTTATCAGCAATCCATAGCTTGTTGTTTCCCTCATATTCATAAAGAAAACAGAAAGCGCAAGGATGGGAACCACCATATAAGCACTCCAGAATTCTGTCGATTTTGAAATGACCTTTATTATCTCATAAGAGAAAAGAGAAACTGAAATTATTCCGAGCATCAGAACAAATGATGTGTACAACATTGATTTTGAGTAAAATCTCTTATTGTCAGGAGAATTCATCTTCTGCAGGACCATAGGGGTCAAAGCCATTTTTATCGAGTCGACAATTACCAGCTTAAGGACCGAAGAGATTTTGTATGCCATTGTGTAAATTGCTACAGCCTTAAGCAGTGCCATTGAATTAAGAGAATACCTGTCGATTGCGGTCAGTGCTGCTGAAGCAAAATTAGCCAGCAATAACGGATAACCATACCTGCTCATCGACCTGAACACCGGGAGGCTGAAGAAAGGGGTGCTGTTCTTTACGGCATAACCGGATAAAATGATTATAAACAGAAGATTTCCGAAAATCTGTGCAAGGTATATCCCCGGCACTCCCATACCCCTGTACACGATAAAATAGATAGTGAGGAAAAGAACGACAACAAGTTTCACCAGATTGGCGGCAGAGAACATTACAGATTTCGACTGCACCCTCATAAGTGTGTTGATAAGGTTATTAATTGCCTGAAGGCCGGATGCAATTATTAATAACTTTATAGCTCTGCTCCAGTCAATTGTACTGAAAATTACTGTCGAGAGCTGGTTGCTCAGGGGTAACAGGAAAAGGCAAAACAATATACTTATCAGAAACTGGAATGAAAGGGACATAAAAAATATTCCTTTCTGGTTTCCTGAATAATCCTTGTCCCAGTACCATCTCATCATGCTCTGAGGCAAACCTGATGCCATTAATGATATAAGGATGAGACCTGAAATGTCCAGAACGGCTATAGTCCCGAAGTCATTTACTGAAAAGTATTTAGGATCAGTATAAAGGGGGATTAAAAGGAAACCGATTACCTTGACTGCTATATTCCCGAGTCCATAAACAAGACTATCTTTAAAGGATACTTTTATGGATTTTAACATTGCTTCTTATCTCAAAATCAATTCCGAATGAATCAGACTGTCCGGTAAAGGAGACTCTGTATAATTTTTTGCTAAGATACCAAATACCCTAATAAATAGCCTTGCATTATGATCAATGCTTTTTCTTATTTTTGTCGGGAATCCACAAAAATAAAATTTTATGTTCATTAAAATAGGGAACCTGGAACAGTCCGATTATAAAGGAATTCCTGAAATGGCTGCCTACAGGCTGCACTCCGATATTTATGAGATGCTGAAACCATACCTGAAAGAGAAATTAAATGTTCTCGATTTCGGATGCGGCCAGGGGGCATTCTCACAGCGCCTTATTGATCTTGGATTGGTGGTTGATGCCTGTGATATTAATACCGGTCAGCTTAAGGCAAATGTGAACAGAAAAATAGAACTGGATCTTAACGATGAGCTACCGCTGGATAAATTCCCTTATAAATATGATATTATTTTGGCTTTTGAAATTATTGAGCATATACATAATCCCTGGAAATATCTTGATGATTGCCTCAAGCTTCTGAAAAAAGGAGGAATAATTGTGCTGACCACACCCAATATCTCAAATTTCATTTCCCGACTGAGGTTTTTAATGAGAGGTTCATTGCTGGCGTTTGAAAAAACCGATCTGAAGCATGGACACATCACCCCTCTGTCTTTTGTTCAGATCGAAAACCTTTGTGACCATTTCAATCTTGAAATATTGAAAAAAGGGAATGTAGGACCCATTCCTCTGATCCATATTTACGAGCTTTCCCGTTTTTCATTATTAAGGAATACAATACTGCCGCTATTGTACCCTTTAATGTCGGGACCTAAAAAAGGGCGTGCTTTAATCTATATTCTCAGAAAAAATGAATGATGCCGATTTCGCCGTTTTTTATGATAACCAGCCTGATTATATTGCTTTCAGAAATGATAGGGAAAAACAGCAGGAGTATAAAACCCTTGTTGACTGGAAAGTAAGAAAGCTTACCGGAATTATCCCCGGTAATCTTAAATTCAGTAATATTCTTGAAGTGGGATGCGCCTTCGGAGTCTTGCTGAATAATCTTGCCGACAGGCTTCATATAGATTCACGAATCGGAATCGACATTTCCGGGGAAAATATTAAAGCTGCCGGAGCCCTTTACAACGGATGCGGATTTTTTAAAGGAACACTGGAGGATTATGTAAGGGAGAAGTCCTATATACTGAAAAACCAAAGGCATGATCTTATTGTTCTCTCGGATATAATTGAGCATATTCCCGATGACCTTGAGTTCCTGAAACTTGTCAGGAAAGTATCGGAGTATGTAGTTGTAAACCTGCCCCTTGAAAAATGCTTTAAAAACCGTAATCGCAAATATGGAATTGAAGATCCGTCGGGGCACCTTCGCTGCTATGATAAAAAGTCAGCAAAAAAGTTGTTTACTGATGCGGGATTTCTGAGGATCAGGGATCAGACCTCAATTGCCACTTCTGACCCGGAATTCTCAACGATATATAAGAAGAACCGGGAAAAAAGAGTCATGTCCAAACCCTTCGTGCTTAGGATCTTCTGGTCATGCTTTTATGCAGTTGAGGACAAATTCAAGCTAATCAGCAAAAGAATTTCCTCAAGGATTTTCGGGACCAATTATTTTGTATTCCTCAGGAGTTCCTGATATACTTCCGAAAGTGATGCGGTGAAGCTTTGCTGGCTATACTTTTCAAGGACATAGGTCCTGATGGCTTGTCTGTCATACGAACCAAGATTTCTGGCAAGGGACCTGATTGCCTGGGCGAGCTCCTGCGGATTTTCCTTCTCAATCAAAACGCCGGTTTCTTTTGTAATAATCTCCTCCGGACCACCGCATCTTGTTGCTATTACCGGTAATCCGCAAGCCATCGCTTCCACTACCACTACGCCGAAAGTTTCATCCCTGCTTGGCAGGACATAAAAATCCAGCTTTGAATAGAAGCTCTGAATGCTTTCCGGCTTTATTTCACCGTAAAAGAAACATTTCCTGTCCACATCAAGCTCTTTAGCCATATCCCTGAATGTGGTGAGATACTTCCCGTCTCCCCCGATGTGAACTGTCATATCCATATCCTTAAGAAGCGAAACCGATTTTATCAGAATATCCACACCTTTCCGGTAATTCCCCATACCTCCCAGTATGCCGATATTCAGCTTATTATCCATTCTCACCAGGCCTGTCACTGAAAACTTGTTCATATCGATGACATTTGGAATTACCTGTACCTTGCGTTTGCAGTACCGGTTTATATCATCTGCCAGAGCCCGGCTGACAGCAACCACGCAGGCACAGTTTTTAAGTGCCCCGAGCACACATAATTTATGAATGGTGCTTCTGAAATATTTTTTTATCCACGTGTGTTCGGTCAGTACGCAGGGGATCTTTTCCCGCTTCTGTATTATTGTCCCCAAAAAACCTGCCGGATAAGAAAGATGGCTATGTATAATATCTATTTTCTTTTTGCTCAGTATTTCCTTCCTGATAAACCTGTATGTATCATTAAAGTATTTCAATTGGTTTATAACAGGAAAAGATTTCCCTGTGGTCAGCTCATATTCGGTAATCTTTAAGTTTTGCCTTTTCACAAAAGAGTATTTTGAAAAAGGGGCAAACCGGGAATAGTCAACCCTGAAATAAACAACAATGATCTCATGCTTTTCACTTAAGGCAACAGCCTGATCCTGTATAAAGAGTCCTCTCCATCTGATTCTGGCATCAGGATATGAATGTGTAAGCAGCAAAATAGTCATTTCAGGCACTGTATATTTTTAACAGATTCTCTTTGACAAGGGATGAATTAAGCTCGCTAAGTATTGCCATGTATCCGTTTTCCCCCATTTCACTTCTGAGATGCGGATCGCCTGACAGTTTTATTATTGCAGCCTTCATCTCATTGGAATTGGAATAAATTATACCGCAATTGTATTTTTCGATAAGGCTTTTCTGGGGCTTGCAATCTGAAGCTATCACAGGCTTTTTGCCGAGCATGTAATCAAATATTTTATTTGCCACGCCTGATTCATGCTGCGGATTCTTATGAAAAGGTGCAAGGCATATATCAGAAATATCGAGGTATGCAGGTAGTTCTGATAGATCTATCCAGGGGATATATTTTACACGGTCCTTAAGGAGTTCTGATCCGGTTTTACTGAAAAATCTTTCCCTGTCTTTTTTGTCAACGGGACCAATTACCATAAAACAGGAGGGGTGCTTTTCCCTTGCCAGCTGTTCAAAAACATCGAGGGCGTCAAATATTCCCCTTCTCTCGGCAACCACTCCAAAGTAAAAGATAACCGATGTATCCTTTTTAAAACTGAGCTTTGTTGATATATCCCCTTTTTGGGCCATCTGAGAAAGATCCGGAACGTTTGGCAGAGCTGTAAAATTCTCTTTCGATAATTCGGGATATCGTTCAGTAAGCTCATCCCGGAAATCTTCGCTCAGTAAAATTATCCTGTCAGCATATCCGAGATATTCTTTCTCCTTTTTCTTCCATGAAAGCGGCCTTGAAAGCATATTTCTGAAAAAGCCTTTGGTCCAGTTATAGGTAGTTACTGCATAAGGATAATTTTCATGGAGATCCAGAACCATCTTGATTCTGCTTCCGGACTTTCTAATTCCAGATTTCCCTGACCTCGACATGTAAAGATCATGTACATGCAGGATATCTAATCCGTTGGCTTTGATGAATTCTTTGATCCAGCCGCTCCAGAGCCATTCATAAACCGGAAATGTATTCAGGAAAAAGAAAAGGGAATCTTTTAGTTTTTTACTGATCCGTATCCGTGTGACATTAATACCTTCAATTGGCTTGTAATTCCTGGTATTAAAGCCGAAGCATAAAACAAAAATAACATGCCCGGCTTCTTTCAGGATCTCTGCCTCCCTTAAAACCCGTTTATCGTCATTCAGTTCGTTATCAACAACAACCCCGATTTTCATATTCTGATCCGGATATGCTTATAATGCCATTAAAGGTAAAAATATTTTGTTGGATCTGTGGGATGGATTTTTTATTGATCTATGACAATAATGTTATAACCTTTTTAACCAGATTTTCCCTGGAATAGATTGTATGAGAGACTTTTTCGGGTATCTCCGGGTTTGAAGAAATATAGATAAGATATTCCGAAATTCCTTCAGAATCGTAATAATTAAAAGTTTTCCCATGTCCGGTTTCCTTAAGGATCTCTGCTGCATCACCATCAGCAGGCCCCAGACAGATTACAGGTTTTCCCGAGGCAAGATATTCAAACAGCTTCCCGGTAATAATGCTCCTTGAGCTTTGATGATCGGGTATTATAAGAAGAAGAGCGCTTGCATCAAGCATGTTTTTTACAGCCGTTGAATGCGCTGAAAAGGGAATAAATTCGATATTTGACGGACCAGCGGTTGAATTTATCAATTCTTTTTGTTCCGGTGAAACTACCCCGGTAAACCTGAGTCGGAAACTTATACCTTTTTCAGTGAACGGTTTAAGCGCATGAAGAAATCCACTTATCGGATATGATCCGGACAGTGTTCCTACATATGAAATTGTGAATATATCGGGTTTCGATGCGGTCAATCCGGAGAAATCCTCTTCGTCATAGCCATTGGAGATCACTTCGGTCTTTTCTTCAATCCCCGGGATCTTTGAATTGAATAATTCTTTCAGCGATTTTCCGACTGTGATTATTTTATCAGCAGATTTGAGGACTTTTTTTTCATAAGCCGAATCAATCCTTTTAGATAGAAATGTAGGATAAAACTTTTCGTAATAATAGATATCAGTCCAGGGATCCCGCAGATCGGCGATCCATCGTATTCCCGGATATTTTTTCTTCAGTTTCAGGCCAATAAGCTGCGTTGAGTGGGGGGGACTTGTCGTAATGACACGGTCTGTCTTTTGGGTTTCGATAATTTCGCAGGCTTTTTTAAAAGCAAACCTGTTCCATCCCCTTCTTGGATCAGGAATAAAAAAATTACCCCGTAAGAACCTTGTAATATGGCTTACAAAACCTCTTTCTTCATCAACTGCAAAGCCTGCGGAGGGAATCTTTGATTTATCCTTTTTATATAGTCTGAAATAATTTCTGGCCCTGGTTTTATATACGGTCAGATCAGCTGGGATCTCATTATTCAGGGAATTGTCAATCGCTGAATATACGGCAAAATCCGGATCAACAGTCAGTATAAGAGGTTCCCAGCCCTGTTTCGTGAGATACTTTGAGAACTTCAGCCATCTCTGAACGCCTGCGCCTGAGCCTGGCGGCCAGTAATAGGTTACTATCAGTACCTTTTGCATCCTACAGCTTTTTCAGTAGTGTGCCTATGCTTACCTTTTCAAAAATGATTTCTTTCAGTCTGGAAATACTTACACGCTCCTGTTCCATAGAATCGCGATACCTTATTGTTACTGTCTGAGCCTCAATGGTCTGATGATCTATTGTAATACAGTAAGGAGTTCCTATTGCATCCTGCCTGCGGTAACGCCTACCGATCGAATCCTTGTCATCGTACTGGCAGTTGAAATCAAACTTAAGGTCATGAACGATCTTCTCTGCAATTTCCGGCAGACCGTCTTTTTTTACCAGAGGCATTACAGCCAGCTTGATTGGTGCAAGGAATGAGGGAAGTCTCAAAACAACCCTGGTATCCGATGTGCCATCTTCTTTTTTAAGCTCTTCTTCTGAATATGCAGCAGAGATAACCTGAAGGAACATCCTGTCGACACCTATGGATGTTTCAATAACGTAGGGGATGTATGATTCCCCTTTTTCGGGATCAAAATACTGCAGCTTTTTACCGCTGAACTTCTGATGCTGACTAAGATCATAATCTGTTCTGGAATGAATGCCCTCGACCTCCTTGAATCCGAAAGGAAACCTGTATTCGATGTCGGTGGCAGCGTTGGCATAATGGGCAAGCTTCGTGTGATCATGGAAACGGTAATTGCCTTCACCGAACCCAAGCGCCTGATGCCACCTCATCCTTGCTATTTTCCATTTTGCGAACCAGTCAAGCTCTGTGCCGGGCTTGACAAAATACTGCATCTCCATCTGTTCAAATTCCCTCATCCTGAAGATGAACTGCCTTGCCACAATTTCATTCCGGAAAGCTTTTCCGATCTGGGCAATTCCAAAAGGGATCTTCATTCTGCCAGTCTTCTGGATATTCAGGAAATTGACAAATATTCCCTGAGCTGTTTCGGGCCGCAGATAGATCTTGCTGGATCCTTCAAGGGTTGACCCCATATCAGTGGAGAACATCAGGTTGAATTGTCTGACCTCAGTCCAATTGCGGCTGCCGGAGACCGGACAGACGATCTCATTGTCGATAATTATCTGTCTTAGTTCAACAAGGTCGGAGGCATTGAGTGCTTTGGAAAACCTGGCATTAAGTTCATCATATTTTCCCTGGTTTGCCAGGACGCGGGGATTTGTCTCCCTGAATTTCTTTTCATCAAAGGCAGCTCCGAATCGCTCTTTTGCCTTTTCAATCTCCTTTGTGATCTTGTCCTCGGTCTTTGCAAGATACTCTTCGATAAGTACATCGGCCCTGTATCTTTTTTTTGAATCCTTGTTGTCAATAAGAGGATCATTGAAAGCATCGACATGACCTGATGCTTTCCAGATGGTGGGGTGCATAAAGATTGCCGAATCGATGCCCACGATATTATCATGCAAAAGGATCATGCTGTCCCACCAGTATTTCTTGATGTTATTTTTCAGTTCAACGCCATACTGTCCGTAATCATAGACAGCGCTTAACCCATCGTAAATTTCGCTTGAAGGAAAAACATACCCATATTCCTTGCAATGAGCAACCAGTTTTTTGAAAACATCATCCTGAGCCATAAATTAATTTGTTTTGAGGAGAGCAAAAATAGTTAAAAACATTAATTAGTATCTTTAGCTCTTAAAACTTTGGCTATGACAATGAGAAAAAGAACAGATTTTCTTGTTATCGGATCAGGAATAGCAGGACTGACATTTGCACTTAAAGCCGCCAGGTATGGTAAGGTAACCATTATTACCAAATCAGCAATCGGGGATTCCAACACAAAATATGCCCAGGGAGGAATTGCAGCTGTCTTCAGCGAACCCGACAATTTTGAAAAACATATCAGGGACACATTGATAGCAGGAGACGGGATATGCAATGAAGAAGTTGTAAGGCTTGTTGTTCAGGAGGCACCTGCCAGGATTCAGGATCTTATAGATCTTGGCGTTCCCTTTGATAAGAAAAAGGATGGCACATATGACCTGGCAAAGGAGGGAGGACATACTGAATACCGGATCCTTCATGCAAAGGACAAAACCGGTGAGGCTATTGAGGCGACTCTTATTGATAAGGTGAAGAACGATCCAAATATTGAGATTTTTGAGCATTACTTCGCAATTGAGATCCTTACCCAGCATCATATGGGGAAAGAGGTCAAAAAGAACTATCCGGGTATAAAATGCTATGGAGCTTATGTAGCAGATCTGATAAACAAGAAAGTGTATACTTTCCTTTCAAAGATCACGGTGATGGCAACCGGAGGTTTGGGGAATGTATATCTCACCACTACCAATCCGGAGGTGGCTACAGGCGATGGTGTTGCAATGGTTTACAGGGCGAAGGGAACAATTGAGAACATGGAATTCATCCAGTTTCATCCCACCTCATTGTATGATCCGGAAAAGAAACCATCTTTCCTTATCACAGAAGCTTTGAGGGGCTATGGAGCAATCCTTAAAAATATTTCAGGGGAAAAGTTCATGAACAGGTACGACAGCCGCGGATCACTTGCCCCCAGGGATATAGTTGCAAGGGCAATCGATAATGAAATGAAGATATGGGGTGAGGATCATGTATGGCTCGATTGTACACATCTGAATTCTGACGGGTTGAAAGATCATTTTCCAAATGTTTATGAGCATTGCCTTCAGCGTGGGATTGATATCACAAAGGATATGATACCTGTTGTTCCCTGTGCTCATTACTCATGCGGCGGAATTAAAGTGGATACGAACGGACAGAGCAATATTGACCGGCTGTATGCCCTGGGTGAGGTATCATCAACAGGGCTTCATGGAGCAAACCGGCTTGCCTCGAATTCGCTTGTGGAGGCTGTTGTTTATTCTCACAGGGCTGTAATGCACTCCGAAGAACGCCTTAAGGATCTTGATTTTGAAGAAAAAGTACCGGACTGGGACTATAAGGGAACGACACATCTGGAGGAAATGGTGCTAATCACGCAAAGCCTTAAGGAGGTTCAGATGATAATGAGCAATTATGTAGGGATTGTAAGATCCGATCTGCGCCTTGGAAGGGCAATGGTAAGACTTGAAATACTTTACAATGAGACAGAGAGCCTGTACAAGAGATCGTTAATATCCAAACAAATATGTGAGCTCCGGAATCTTATCAACGTCGGATACCTTATAATAAAGAATGCCATGAACAGGAAAGATAGCATAGGGCTCCATTATTCAATCGATTATCCGAAAAAAGTAAGCTCCAAACAATAACTAATTTTCAATTTATGAACCATCTCGAATCATCTTTTACAGGGAAGAACGGCCTGTGGAGGTATATCGTAATGTTTGCAGTTATACTGATAGCTACAAATACAGTAGGAGCCATCCCGTTGCTTATTGGATATATTTCAAAAGCTGCTTCCGATCCTTCCGTAGTTTCGGATATTGCAAAAAATCCAAATGACCTGGGAGTTTTAGGGCTCGATCCTAACATAGGTCTGTTCATGATGCTTTTCCCTTTCCTGATCGGACTAATAACTTACATAATACTGATAAAACCATTGAATTACAGGACATTCAAAGCTACCGTCAATGGAAATGGCATGTTCAGGTGGAACAGATTCCTTGTTTCTGCCCTGGTATGGGCGGTCCTTTCTGCTCTATATTTTTTCATTTACCTTAAGATTGATCCTTCGAACTTCAGCTTGAAAAACACTTCAGAAACACTTGTTCCGCTTGTTTTAATCTCCCTGATCTTCATTCCTTTTCAGGCTGCCTTCGAGGAGGTTCTTTTCAGGGGGTACCTTATGCAGGGATTCGTCGTGCTTTTCAGGAACAGGTGGGTTCCCCTGATAATAACCTCATTGCTTTTCGGCCTTATGCATGCCTTCAATCCTGAGGTTGAGGAATTTGGGTTCTTCGCAATGATGCCGCAATATATTCTTTTCGGACTGATCTTCGGTATTGTTACTATACTTGATGACGGAATTGAAGCAGCCATCGGCGCTCATGCCGCCAATAATGCTTTCCTCTGTATAATGGTGACGAATAATTCTTCCGCACTTAAGACTCCCGCTGTTTACGAGCAGCAGAATGTTTATCCGTTAACTGAATTTGCTGCCTTGCTTATTACCGGCCTGGTTTTCGTGGTAATTATGAAGATGATTTTCAGATGGGGATCTTATTCACTTGTTCTGAGTGGTGTTGAAGAAAAACCAGAATCCCATCAGAGTCCATACACAGATGTTCTCTCCTCGGTACGGTAATCACCCCATTTATTGCGGATTTCAATAATAAGATCTTTTATCTGGGCAGGTTCCGGAGATGTCAGCAGCTTTAACCGTGTCTCCTTAAAATGAGGCAATCCCTTAAAATAATTTGAAAGATGCCTGCGCATCTCATATATTGCCTTCATACCTTCCTTGAATTCAATTGATTTTTCGAGATGTAAAAGAGCCAGACCGGCTTTCTCTGCAACCGTGGGCTCGGGGAGCAAATCCCCGGTATCAAGGAAATGTCTTATGTCACGGAATATCCATGGCCTGCCGACTGAAGCACGCCCGATCATTATGCCGTCAACCCCGTACCTTTCGAACATCTCCTTAGCCTTAACAGGTCCGTCGATATCCCCGTTACCGATAACCGGGATCTTAATCCTCGGGTTATTCTTTACCTCGCCTATCAGAGTCCAGTCAGCAGAGCCTTTATAGAGCTGAGCCCTTGTCCTTCCATGGATCGTCAGTGCGCTGATCCCGGTATCCTGCAATCTCTCGGCAACCTCAACTATATTCTTGTTTTCGTCATCCCACCCGATCCTGGTTTTTACAGTCACCGGCAGCTTGACTGCTTTTACTATGGCCCCGGTCATTTCTATCATCAGGGGAATATTGCGAAGCATTCCGGCTCCTGCACCTCTGTTCGCTATCTTTTTCATCGGGCAACCGAAATTGATATCAATCAGTTCGGGTTTGGCAGTTTCAGCTATCAGGGCTGCCTCAACCATTGCATCAATCAGGTGTCCATAGAGCTGGATGCCCATCGGCCTTTCAAAATCGAAAATGTCAAGCTTTTTTACACTCTTCCATCCTTCCCGGATAAGTCCATCGGATGAAATAAATTCGGTATACATGAAATCAGCACCGTTCGTCTTGCACATATAGCGGAAGGAGGGATCGGTAATATCCTCCATCGGTGCAAGGAACAATGGATATTTCCCCAGCAGTATTTTGCCTATGTTCAAACGGATTTTTGTTAGGGCCAGATGGTGCTTTGTGCCTCAGAGGAAGCACCAGCTTTATTCAGTTCATTCTTTCTGTAGAAATAGACTATGCCATAGTTTTCACTCTCGGCCATTCTCTTGTCTTCAGGAAGTGTGCTGTGAGCACTTTCGACCTCATTCCAGATTTGTACAATAATATCATCAGCCTCTTTCCTTAGCTCAAAGTTTTTCTCAGTATAATCGAGGGTTCTTTTTGCCATGGTCTTTTGAAAATTCCAGGCTTCAAGGAAATTCTGATATCTTACTTTAACAACAGCTATAGTTGGATTGGTGATTGGGCAGCCGCCTTTCCTTATCCGGAATTCCTCGCCTTCAATTATCCTTTTGCCCCAGCTGATGAGTTCATTTTCCGTATTTAACGAAGGAACTGTTGATTCGTTAGTTGCAAGACCGTAAAATGCCCTTGTCTCAACCGGAAGGTCGCCCCTGAAGATTGCCATGTTCATCACTCTTGTGAAATGGGTCAGGTAGAGCCTTGCTTTCCTTATGATCTCAGCATAATCCCTGCTCTTATTGTTTTGTGAGGCGTAGGACTGACGCTGCATATTGATCATGTTTTCAAACTGCGGCAGAAATCTCTGTAATCTTACGATGTTCTTCGGCGAATAGGCCATCTGACTTGGGGGGACATCCCTCCCTTTCTCAAGAGCAATTCTCATCGCTCTGATGCGTGCAGCATCAGTATTGGGCAATCTTCTGTAAGGCATACCGTCAGGTTAGTGTTAACAAAGTGTTGATAACTTCCATGCGAATATAATAACGTTTTGTTGATAACCAATAGTATTCGCAAACTAAATTATTTATTATTAAAATGTTCTGTTTTCAAAAAATGTTTTATTATTGTTAATAAATATTTTCCTTTTTTATTTATACGATAAGAAATTGATATTGTTACGTTCAGGATGCTAACTTAGATGTGTCATTTCGTTAATTAATAACTTCAGATATGTTCAAAAGCGAGGTATATAAAAGCAGAAGAGCCCGGCTTCATAAACTTATGAAATCAGGGCTCGCATTATTTATCGGGAACGTTGATGCACCCATGAATTACCCTGAAAATACTTACCATTTCAGGCAGGACAGCGATTTCCTTTATTTTTTCGGACTTGACCTCCAGGGATTTACCGGCCTGATGGATTTTGATTCGGGAAAAGACTGGATTTTCGGCAATGATGTCGATATGGATGATATTATCTGGATGGGACCCCAGCCAACAGTCAAAGAGCTTGCCTTGAAATGCGGAGTGACAAGTATCGCACCTGTTTCAAAACTTGAGAGTGTGATCAGGGAAGCTGTTTCAAAAAAGAGAACCATCCATTTCCTGCCACCTTATCGGGCTGAAACAAAGATGACGCTTGGATCGCTGCTTAAAGAGAATCCCTGCCAGATGAAAACACTCTCATCCGTCGACCTTATAAGGGCTGTGATTTCAATGCGCTCAATTAAGGAACAGATTGAAATTGATGAGATCGTAAAAGCAATCGGGATCGCTTATGAAATGCACACCACTGCAATGAAGATGTGCAAGCCGGGCATGAAGGAACAGGAGATATTTGGCGCTATCGAGGGAATAGCCCTGGCAAAAGGAGACGGCACTTCTTTCCCGATAATTCTTAGCATAAACGGACAAACTCTTCATAACCATTATCATGGGAATGTACTGATCAAAGGCAGAATGATGGTCACTGATGCAGGCGCCGAAACAGACCTTCATTATTCATCTGATATAACGCGAACAACACCTGTAGGAGGGAAATTCAGCCGTAAACAAAAAGATATTTATGAAATCGTTCTGAAGGCAAATACTGAATCCATTAAATCTGCAGGACCCGGGATGTCAAACCGCGATCTGCATCTGAACGCCTGCAGGATAATAGCATCATCATTGAAGGACCTGGGACTCATGAAAGGAGATGTTGATGAGGCAGTTGCAGAAGGAGCACACGCCCTGTTCATGCCTCATGGCCTTGGACACATGCTGGGACTTGATGTCCACGACATGGAAGCGCTGGGTGAAAATTATATCGGATATAATGACCAGGTAAAAAGAAGCGATCAGTTCGGATTAGCATTTCTCAGGTTTGCACTTCCCTATAAACCCGGACATGTATTTACCGTGGAACCGGGGATTTATTTTATTCCTCAGCTGATCGACCAGTGGAAATCAGAAGGTAAATTCAGTGAATTTATTAATTATAATAAGGTTGAGGACTGGAAAGGTTTCGGCGGCGTCCGTATTGAAGATAATGTTCTGATAACAGAAAAAGGGCATAAACTTCTGGGAAAGCCAATTCCGAAAACAATCTCTGAAATAGAATCAACCTGTTCTTAAAAGGCTTTGTAAAACTCCCTGTTGAGCCTTGCAATATTTGTGATTTTGATCTGTTTCGGGCATTCAGCTTCGCACGCTCCCGTATTTGAGCAACTTCCGAATCCAAGCTCATCCATCTTTTCAACCATTGCCTTTACTCTTTCTTTTGCCTCTACCCGACCCTGAGGAAGGCGCACAAACTGAGAAATCTTTGCTGATACAAATAACATCGCAGATGCATTTTTGCAGGCTGCGACACACGCTCCGCAACCAATGCAGATCGATGAATCAAAAGCGTTATCGGAATCCTTCTTTGACACCAGGATTGAATTTGCTTCCGGAGCGGCACCTGTATTTATGGAAATGAATCCTCCGGCAATCTGGATCTTGTCGAAAGCACTTCTGTCAACTATAAGATCTCTTATTACAGGGAAAGGCTTTGCTCTCCATGGTTCAACCCAGATAGTATCTCCGTCCTTAAAGTATCTCATTGAGAGCAGGCAGGTTGTCACAGCAGGAACCGGACCATGGGGATGGCCGTTAATATACATACCGCATGACCCGCATATTCCTTCCCGGCAGTCGTGATCAAAGGCTACCGGATCCTTGTCGTCTTCAACAAGTTTTTTGTTAAGTGCGTCGAGCATCTCAAGGAATGACATTTCAGGCGCTACGTCCTCCATCATGTAGGTCGCAAAAGTGCCCTTGGCTTTCGCATTCTTTTGCCTCCATATCTTTAATTTAAGCTTCATATTGGTTCAGCGTTATATTAGTATAATCAATTCATTGTCTTGCGGTCTTGCAGTCATGCAGTCTTTTAGTCAACAAATCCGGGAAATTATCAGACTGGACTGCATGACTGCAAGACTTCAAGACTGCAAGACTTTATTTATAGCTCCTTACTTTCATCTCCACCTCTTCAAACTTCAGTTCTTCCTTATGCAGAATATGAGGATTTTCTTCACCGGCATATTCCCAGGCAGCAACATAGGCAAACTTCTCATCGTTACGCTGTGCCTCACCGTCGGCAGTCTGGAATTCTTCCCTGAAATGGGCTCCGCACGATTCCCTTCTTTCGAGGGCATCGGTTGCCAGAAGTGAAGCAAAATCAAGGTAATCAGCAACCCTGCCTGCTTTTTCAAGCTCGGGATTTAGCTCTTTTATGGTGCCGGTAACTTTCAGATTGTTCCAGAATTCTTTCTTAAGGTCACTTATTAGATCAAGGGCTTTTTTAAGTCCCTCCTCGTTTCGGATCATCCCGCAATGGTCCCACATAATTTTCCCCAGTCTTTTATGGAATGAAGAGGCTGTCTGTTTTCCATTGATTGAGATCAGTTTTTCGAGGCGCCCGACTGCTGCTTTTTCAGTTTCCTCAAATTCAGGCCGGTCGGTTGATATCTTTGCTACCCTTATCTCATCGGCCAGGTAGTTGTTTATCGTGTTGGGAAGAATAAAATAGCCATCACCTGCTGCCTGCATAAGAGAGCTTGCACCCAGGCGGTTGGCTCCATGATCAGAGAAATTTGATTCACCAATGGCATAAAGTCCCGGGATAGTTGTCATCAGCTCATAATCAACCCAAAGGCCTCCCATAGTATAATGTCCCGCAGGATAGATCATCATTGGTTCCTCATAAGGATCGATCCCTGTAATTGTTTTGTACATCTCAAACAGGTTCCCGTACTTGTTTTCAATTGCTTTCTTACCCTGTTTTTTTATTGAATCCCTGAAATCGAGATTTACTGCAAGTCCTGTTTTGCTAACTCCATATCCGGCATCACATCTCTCTTTGGCGGCTCTCGATGCAACATCTCTCGGAACAAGGTTTCCGAAAGCCGGATATCTGCGTTCGAGATAATAATCCCTTTCCTCTTCAGGGATAGAGTTGGAAGGCCTATTATCACCTTTGGCCTTTGGCACCCAAATTCGTCCGTCATTCCTGAGCGATTCCGACATGAGTGTTAGCTTCGACTGGAATTGGTTCAGCTGCGGAACACATGTAGGATGGATTTGCAGGAAACTCGGATTTGCAAAATAGGCACCTTTTTTATAGGCTTTCCAGGCAGCCGAAGCATTTGAATTTACTGCAAGAGTCGACATATAATATATGGTTCCGTATCCACCTGTAGCAAGCACAACTGCATGAGCTGAATGCCTCTCTATTTCACCAGTTACAAGGTTGCGTGCTATTATTCCCCTTGCCTTCCCATCAATCACAACAAGGTCGAGCATTTCCCTTCTCGGGTACATAACCACACTTCCCTTTTTGATCTGCCTGTTAAGTGAGGAATAGCATCCAAGGAGACACTGCTGGCCGGTCTGACCCTTTGCGTAGAAAGTCCTTGAGACCTGAACTCCCCCGAAAGAACGGGTATCAAGCGTACCCCCGTAGTCACGCGCAAATGGGACTCCCAATGCTGTATAATGATCAATGACCTGGTTGCTTACTTCTGCTGCCCTGTAAACATTGGCCTCGCGTGCCCTGTAATCTCCCCCTTTTATCATATCATAAAACAGACGGTATGTGCTGTCACCATCGTTCTGATAGTTCTTGGTAGCATTTATGCCGCCCTGAGCCGCAACAGAATGAGCCCTTCGGGGGGAGTCCTGATAGCAGAAGTTCTTGACACTGTATCCAAGCTCGCCCAGGGCCGAGGAGGCACCTGCTCCGGATAATCCTGTCCCGATAACTATGATTTCAAGTTTCTTTTTATTTGCAGGATTAACAAGCTTGACGGAAGCCTTGTATTTAGTCCATTTTTGTGACAACGGACCGTCGGGTATCTTTGAATTAAGTTTTCCCATATTGTATATTTATTCTATCTGAATTGCCAGAGAGTAATTGAAATTATTGCAAAGCCAAGAGGTATTGCGATAGCATATATCCAGGCAAATACCTTTACAACAGGAGTCCAGATCCTGTAATTCTGCCCCAGGGTCTGGAATGCAGATGAGAAAGCATGAAATAGATGAAGTCCAAGGAGCCCGAAACATGCAAGGTAAATGTAATTGTATGCCGGAATTTTAAAAAGCGCATGAGCAACTGAATAAAAATCCTCGGGGTTTCCCTCCACAAATCCAAGCCTGATGAAATAAAAATTGAAAAAATGAAGGATCAGGAAAGTCAATACCGAGGCTCCTGTCCATATCATAAACTTAGAGAAAAATGAAGTCTCTGATTTACTGCCGCTTACATAGCCTACCGGACGTGCCAGCCAATTCTGGATCTGAAGAAGAATGCCGTAAAAAACATGTATGATGATAACTCCCATAAGCAGAATTTCAACTAACTTGACTAAGGGAAAAGTTGCCATAAAATGGGCTGCTTTGTTGAATGGTTCCGGATCATTTTTAAGGAGCATAAAGTTTATGATAAGATGCACTGGCAGGAACAGGATGAGAAATAATCCGGCCAGCGCCATTACAAACTTCTTGGAAATTGATGAGAAGATGATTTTATTCATTGTAGGTGATATATTTACGGGCTTTCTTTCAGATAAGAAGAAACATTTTTTAAAATTATAACTATTTAATCATATTTACAATGGCTGGGTTTGACTATATTTATTCAGAAGTTGTCTGACACCAAATTTTGCTAATAAGTCATTGCAGTCGACTTAAAGGAAGAAACCATGAATTATTACATCCATTACAACGGTGGTAAAATTTACTACTCCGATACAGGTGAAGGAGAAATAATTGTTCTTCTCCACGGATATCTGGAAACATCAGATATATGGTCGGCTTTTGCCAGAAAGCTTGCAAAAAAATTCCGGATCATATCAGTTGATCTTCCCGGACACGGACTTTCAAAGGTCTATAGCGAAAGTCATACTATGGAGTTTATGGCCGGAGCTTTAAAAGTCATGCTTGAGAATCTGAATATTAAACAGGTATTTCTTACAGGGCATTCACTGGGAGGGTATGTTGCTCTTGCCTTTCTTGAATTATACCCCGGAATGCTGAAAGGTTACTGCCTTTTTCATTCGCATCCGTTTACTGACAGCCCGGAGACCATTGAGAAAAGAGAGAGGGAAATAAAAGTTGTACGTGCAGCCAAGAAATACCTTTTATATCCCGATAATATATCCCAGATGTATGCTTCGGTGAATCTCGATAAATTCAAGGAAGAATTACAACGGTCAAAAGATATTGCATCTACAATATGCGACGAAGGCATTATTGCCGTGCTGAACGGAATGATGAACCGGTCCTCAAGACTTAAATTCATGGAAGAGGGAAAGGTGCCATGCCTATGGATTCTGGGGAAGATGGATAATTATATTTCCTGTGAGGAAGTTCAGGCAAAGGTTAAACTGCCGGCAAACGCGAAGGTGGTTGTCCTGGAAAACTCAGGGCACATGGGATTTGTTGAGGAAGAGGATCTTTCGGTAAAGGTTTTAACAGAGTTTGTTCAGGGAATAAAATGACCACACAACTTAACGACTGAAAGACTGTCCCGCCACGGCGGGATCTCCGCTACGCTTCGACATGACAGCATGACAAAAAATTCTGGGCCATCTCATTTATCAAGATACTCTATTGCATATTTGAGTGTAGTGTCCAGCTCTTTCCAGATCGGATAAAATCCCTTGTTATCCAGGATATTACGGGCGATATATGCTTTTAACTGAGTATGGATTATCTTGCCTGAAAGCTTTAATCCTACAGCATCTTTCCTGACTCCGTTTTTTGATGCGAAATCGGTGAACTGATCCAGCAAGGACTGTTTATCAAGATATTTTTCCATCTTTCCGGCCTCAGTGTACTTTTGGAGCGCATCCCTTTTATTTTCGGTATAATTCAGGGCAAACCTGTATATAAGTGGCCTTACAGCCAGGAAATAGGACGACCTGCCGGTTGTATCGACCGGAATAAAAATATCAGGCATTATGCCTCCCCCTCCATACACCGTCTTGCCGGCAGGAGTTGTAAACTTGAGCGAATCAGCAAAGTGGATGCTGTCAGATACTTCAAATTCACCGTGTTCATACCTCGAGTTAAGGTCATCATAATATTCATCAAACCCGTTATTATATGGTTTCTGAATCGACCTTCCTGTAGGTGTGTAATAACGTGCGATTGTAAGGCGCATTCCCGATCCGTCAGCAAAAGGCACCGGCTCCTGGACAAGTCCCTTTCCGAATGAGCGCCTTCCGATTATGGTTCCCCGGTCATTATCCTGGATTGCTCCGGCAAGTATTTCGCTTGCAGAAGCACTGTATTCATCAATGAGCAGTACAAGGTCGCCAGTCTCAAATTCTCCTTTGCCTGTTGCCCTGGCTTCGGTTTTGGGCTGGGAGCGGCCGAGGGTATAGACAATCATCTGTCCTTCCGTAAGGAATTGATTGGCTATTTTGATCGCGGCTTCCATTACTCCTCCGGAGTTCTCCCTCAGATCAAGTATGAGCCGGTTCATACCCTGTGATTTGAGTTCTTTCAGGCTTTTCTGAAACTCATCAAAGGTTGTCATTGCAAAATTATTGATCTTGATGTATCCTGTCCGGTCATTGATCATATAGCTTACATCCACGCTGGCAATTGGAATTTTGTCACGTGTGATCTCAAATGGTATAAGTTCCTTGTAACCTTTCCTGAGTAGTTTTATTTTGACTACGGTTCCTCTCGGTCCCTTGAGCATTCCCATAACCCTTTCATCGCTCATCTGTTTACCGGCAACAAGGGAATCATTCACATAGATTATTTTATCTCCGGCCATAAGTCCTATTTTTCCGGAGGGGCCTCCGGGAATTGTGCTTATAACAAGTATAGTGTCGGTAAGCATGTTGAATGATATTCCTATTCCGTCAAAGTTCCCCTGCAAAGGTTCATTGGCCCGCTGGAGATCTTTTGCAGGAATATATACCGAGTGCGGATCAAGCTTTTTCAAAATCGATGGAATGGCTGCTTCAACAAGCTCAGCCCGATTGACTGTATCGACATAGTCCGATTCAATTATGTTAAGGATACTGTTGATCTTATCATTCCTTGCCCTGAACCCTGACTGCTGGGGAGCACTGCTTTTGCCGGGAAGATAGATGCCTATCAATATACCGGCCACAAGTGCAACAGCCATCAGCAAAGGAACTATAACACTTCTGTTTGTATTATTGTATTTCATAAATGTCGTTTTCAGGGTCAATATATACCAGTTCAATTCCGGCCCGTTTCAAAAGATCCAACCCGTCTGTATTGCGATAACGGTTGCAAAAGACCACTCTTTTAATTCCTGATTGTATTATAAGTTTTGAACATTCCATGCACGGAGAAGTTGTTACATACAACGTTGAGTCTTCGCTGGAATTGTTCGATTTGGCAACTTTTGTTATGGCATTTGCTTCTGCATGAAGAACATAAGGTTTGGTAACATTGTTCTCATCCTCGCAAACATTTTCAAATCCTGCCGGAGTACCATTATATCCATCTGAAATTATCATTTTCCCCTTAACAATAAGGGCCCCTACCTGCCTGCGTATGCAGTAGGAATTCTGCGCCCATATAAGAGCCATTTCAAGGTACCTCTTGTCGAATGCCTTTTGTTTATCCCCGTATGGTTTCAGTATTTCAGTCACTTAAATATAATAAGCAAGCTAAAGCGCCCAAAGTTAGAATTTTTTTGGAATGTTTAAATACCTGCACGGTAATGAAATACTTATTTTTGCATTCAAACACCGCCCAGTCAATCCGGGATCCTTCAATCATCAGGAAAAAGCCCTTTGGATTCTTACTTATTAATGAATAATTTGTTTGCTGTCATCAACCGTAAACTCGGGTTGTATTGTCGAATGATTTATACCATAATTTAATAAAACCGCTTTTATGCGATAAAGAACTTTCTCGAAGCTGCTTACATTAATATCTTCCGACATATCAATATGTGCTTCAAATATCATCTCATGTTCATTGATTTGCCATACGTGAACATGATGGATGTTTTTCACACCTTGTATCTTCTCGATCTCAACGGCAATTTTATTAATGTCAATTTCTTCCGGAGTGAATTGCATTATTATACGCAGTGAGGATCTGACAATGCCCAGGCTCATATAAAGCAGATAAATGGCTATACCTATAGAGAAGAAGCTGTCGATCCAAAACCATTGCAGGAATTTCATTGCAAGTCCTCCCAGCAAAACTGCAATTGAGATAAGCATATCGCCAAACAAATGAAGGTAAACCGATTTCATGTTCATATTTTCATGAGAATCGGTCCGGATGAACAACACGGAAACTCCATTTACCAGGATTCCGGCAATAGCTAAATAGATAACCAGATTTGCAGAAATCGGTACCGGATTAAATAATCGCTGAATGGCTTCAAAAATAATAATAACAGAAATTATGATCAGCGTGGCAGAGTTTATGAAGGCAGCCAGAATTTCTGACCGTCTGAAACCGTATGTTTGCTTTTCCGTAGCTTCTCTTTTTGCCAGCCTGTTTGCTAAAAAGCTTATGGCCATTGATAACACATCGCCGAAATTATGAGCCGCATCGCTGAGCAATGCCATACTGCCTGAAATGATACCACCAATGGACTGGGCTAAAGTTATGCCAATATTAAGCAGGATTACAAACCCCAGGTTCCTGCCACTTACTTCGCGGTAATGATGTTCAGCTTCATTCATGAGTAGTTCTTTTAAAGATTAACTGTCTTCATGTGCATTCCGAATTCATTTTTTGTAACATCTCCACTGACTGTTTCCGGAATATACCCCGAAGGCACAGTCCCACCTACCACAACAACATCACTTCCCAGTCTTGTTCTGATCTCGTTGGCTGAGATCCTGTAAGTAAGATCCTCGTAATACGACAGGGAATAATCAGGTGCAATCCCGAGCTTTTAATACTCTTTCTTTTGAGTTCATAAAATTATATGTAAATGAACATGTATATTGAAATAACAGGGCTGATCCAAATATATTTAGAATAACACATTAACTTTGAAAAAGGTCCGGAGTTTAAAGATAAATCTATTTTTTGATCCGGAATATATTGTAATTAATACATTGAATAATGCTTCTTAAATTAATGCTTCTGGCAGTTTTTGGTCTTGCAATGGCACACCTTGAGGGAGTAGTTGTTGTTTATCTCAGGAAAGCCCTCGGGATGCTTGATTCAGAATCGAATAAAGAATCAATCGGGAAAATAGCGCCATCCTATCTGAAGATTGAGATGACCCGCGAGGCAGCAACCATAATAATGCTGGTTGTTATTGCTTACCTGGCTGGCAGCTCATGGATTGAAAGGGGAATCTTCTTCCTGTGGACTTTCGCATTCTGGGATCTGTTCTACTACGTGTCTCTTTATATTCTTATCAAATGGCCTCCAACACTGAAAACCATTGATGTCCTTTTCCTGATCCCAAAGCCATGGATTGCACCTGTATGGTTCCCCATAGGGATATCAACTCTTGCAATTGTAGTTATAGCTTTTTTATATATTCTTAAGGTAATTTAAGGATTTTATATCACTATTGTCCGGGAAAACTAATAAAACGAGTATGAGATTCTTCGCTTCACTTCGTTTTGCTCAGAATGACAGACATTTGTGTTTTTGGGGAGGGGGGTGGCTGGAGGAAATGCCTCCAGCCAC
>JBBSAP010000033.1:0-30729 GCA_038252165.1 Bacteroidales bacterium
CTTGAATCCTCTGCACTATCCGATGAAAAATTCAAACAGGGGATGATTAACTCGGTTGATTATCTTGTTTCCAAGACAACCCTTATAGTTGCTGAAAGTCAGCTGTTACAATCTAAATTTAACCTGATATTCAGTTATAAAGTCCTGGATTTTTATACAGGAATCCCATTATCATTATAAGCACAAAAAATAATTCGAATATGAAAAAGAAAATTTTAATTTCAGCAGGAATTTTGGTCGTACTTATTGCAGTAGTTCTGATTGTCAAACCATTCGGCAAAAAGGATACAGCTGTTACTTTTGATACTGTAAAGGTTGAAAAGGGAAACATTACCAATTCTGTAACTGCAACAGGTACAATCGAAGCGATCATTACTGTGAACGTAGGTACCCAGGTTTCAGGGATCCTCGAGCACGTATATGTTGATTTCAATGATAATGTCAGGAAGGGACAGCTTCTTGCAAAGCTTGATGAGACCCCGCTTAAAACACAGCTGGCACAAAGCCAGTCGCAGGTCGATCAGGCACAGGCTCAGCTTACTTTCCAGGAAGCCACTTTCAACAGGCTTAAACCACTGTATGAAAAGCAGCTAATAGCACAGACAGACTATGATCAGGCCCTGTATAACTTTGAGAACTCAAAAGCCTCCTTCAGCAATTCTAAATCAGCTCTCGCAAGAAGTCAGGTAAACCTCGATTATGCCACAATAACATCGCCCATAGACGGTGTTGTATTAAACCGGGCAGTTGAGGAGGGTCAGACTGTTGCTGCAAGCTTCAGCACTCCTACTTTGTTTACGATTGTAAATGACCTTACTCAGATGGAAGTACAGACAAGTGTTGATGAGGCAGACATCGGTAAGGTTCAGCGTGGGCAGAGGGTAGAATTTACTGTTGATGCATATTCTGACCTGAAATTTGAAGGTACCGTATCACAGGTCCGGTTGCAACCTGTAACCACAAATAATGTGGTAACCTATGTCGTAATCTTAAATGCCCCGAATCCTGAAAAAAAGCTTATGCCCGGGATGACAGCAAGCGCCACTATATATGTGGAAGAAAAGTCGAATACTCTGACACTTTCCGGCAAGGCAGTAAGGTTTACTCCTGATACTGAGTACCTGAAGAAAATGTCTGCAAATATACAGACGAGCGGATCCATGCCAAATATGCCTGCCGGGCAAATGCAAGAGGGATCTGCCTCTGAAGCTACTGGTTTACCGGGTAAAAGCAGTGACCCCAAAACCAAAACAGTCTGGATGAAAGATGAAAAAATGGGATTGCATCCGGCCATGATTAAGATAGGAATTGATAATGGATCAAATGTTGAGATAATATCAGGACTTAATGAGGGTGATGAGGTAATCATTTCTATGAATTCTTCGGCAACCAAAACAACTGATAAAAGAGCCAACAATGGTCCTCCAGGCGGATTCCCATTCTAATAAGGCAAATCTAATGAATATTTAAACAGGGTCATGAAAAATATAATAATTGAAATAAAGAGTCTGCGGAAGGATTATCATGTTGGTGAGGTTACAGTACATGCTTTGAGAAATGTGGATTTTAAAATTGGAGAGGGGGAATTTGTTGCGATAATGGGCGTTAGCGGATCGGGGAAATCAACAATGCTTAATATCCTTGGATGTCTTGATAAACCGACCCATGGCGAGTATTTCCTTGATGGGGTTGAAATAAATTCACTGAACAGAAATGACCTGGCAAAACTGCGCAATAAAAAGCTTGGTTTTGTATTCCAGTCCTATAACCTTCTGGCAAGGACAACTGCCCTTGAAAATGTTGAACTTCCTATGTTCTATAATTCTAAAGTCAGAGCAAAAGAGAGAAAAGAACGGGCTCTGAATGCTCTTGAAGCCGTAGGATTGTCTGACCGGATGCATCATATGCCTAACCAGCTATCAGGAGGTCAGCAGCAGCGAGTTGCAATAGCCCGTTCACTGGTCAATGATCCTGTTCTTATTCTGGCCGATGAACCCACAGGGAATCTTGACACAAGAACCTCATTTGAAATAATGGAGTTATTTCAGAATCTTAATGACAAGGGCAGAACAATAGTATATGTAACACATGAACAGGACATTGCAAGGTTTGCTACACGCAACGTGATTTTTCGCGATGGAAAGATCCAGCGTGAGAACATGGTGACTGACAGGTTATATGCCAAAGAGATGCTCCGGAATCTGCCGGTTGAATCTTATGATGAAGATGAATTATAAAATATCAGAAAATGAATTACTCAAATTTATTCAGAATAGCTGTAAGGGCTCTGATCAGAAATAAGCTTAGAGCATTCCTTACAATGCTGGGGATAATAATAGGTGTTGCGTCGGTCATCGCCATGCTTGCTATCGGTGAAGGATCAAAAGTGAACATCACAAAGGAAATGTCAAGTATGGGTACCAACATGGTAATGGTAATGCCTAACATGCAGCGGCGTGGAGGAGTAAGCCTGGGCGCTTCAAGCTCAATGGCTTTGAAATATTCGGATGTTGAAGCCATCCGGAATGAAGCCGTGTCAGTAGCAGCTGTTTCACCTGAAGTAAGAGCAAGCGGTCAGGTTATTTTCAGCAATCAAAACACTCAGACAACCGTTTATGGTGTCAGTGAAGAATATCTTGCAATTAAGAAGCTTGAGATTTTAAGCGGGCGGATTTTTAATTCATCGGAAGTAAAGGGAATGTCAAAGGTCTGTATTCTTGGACAGACAGTTGTAGAAAACCTTTTCGGGGCAGGGGCAGATCCTGTCGGACTTTCTATCAGGGTAAAAAATCTGCCTTTCCTGATCATCGGAGTCCTGAAAGATAAAGGTGAAAGTGGCATGGGTCAGGATCAGGATGACCTTATCCTTGCCCCCTATACAACTGTCCAGCGCCGGCTTGCAGCAATAGATTATATTAATGGGATCTATATATCAGCAGTCACTGAAGATAAAAGTGAACAAGCTATTTCTGAAGTCACTGAGATCCTTCGCAGAACACATAAGCTCAAAGAATCTGAGGAAAATGATTTCAGGGTGATGTCGCAGTCAGAACTTATTGCCACTGTATCTTCAATTACTGATATCCTGACTATTCTTCTTGGTGCTATTGCAGGGATATCATTATTGGTAGGAGGGATAGGAATAATGAATATTATGTTTGTTTCTGTTACTGAACGTACACGGGAGATAGGACTAAGGATGTCAATAGGGGGCCGCGGTACAGATATTCTGCAACAATTCCTTGTAGAATCTATCTTATTAAGTATTCTGGGTGGAGCCCTGGGGGTTGTCTTTGGTTATCTTATTGCCAAAGGGGCCGGATCTTTAATGAATATACCACCAGTAATTAAGGTACAGACTGTTGTCCTGGCTTTCACCGTATGTTTTGCAATCGGGGTATTTTTTGGATGGTATCCTGCCCGGAAGGCGGCTAGTTTAAATCCGATCGATGCCCTCAGATATGAATAATCAGAAGGAATAACTAAATTTGATTCTCAACTGTATTGCTCCATGTTTTTAAGAACAAGTTAAACTACATTTCAATGAAGGCTTTCTCATTAGCAGGCAATAAACTGAAAATCATCTTGCACCTTCTGGCATGGACAATACTGCTGGGATTGCCTCTCTATTTTAACAAAAGGTGGCAGGTGGGGAGTGATTTTATCTGGCTTTATTATATCAATGCCACTATCAGCGCGATAATTTTTTACCTAAACTACTTAATCCTCCTTCCAGGATTTTTCTTTGACCACAAAAGACATAAGTATTTCATCACGGCTTTTTTGATGTTAATCTTCTTTTATTTTATTTCTGACAAGGCCAATGAATTTGTTTTCAAATATATATCCGTCGGACAGAAGACTGAAGAGATAAAAAGTGCTCCTGAAGAAAGAAAAGAGCCCGGGCCTCCAGGTGTTGGAAAATTTACTGGCCGTCCTCCTGTCAGGCAGAGGCAGATGCATCTGTTCAATTATGCCTTCACATCTGTATTTCTTCTCTTTTTCTCAATGGGGTTGAGAGTCCTCGAACGACAATCCCAGATCGAAAAACTTCAGAAGGAGATGGAAAAGGAAAAGCTGAATTCAGAGCTTACATTCCTTAAAAATCAGATCAGTCCTCATTTCTTTTTTAACACTCTGAATAATATTTATGCCCTGATAAGCATCAATTCTGAGGATTCGAAGAAAGCGGTGTTAAAACTGTCAAAGCTGATGAGATATTTATTATATGAATCGGAGCAGGGAAATACACGTCTGAGCAACGAGATCGATTTCATGAATAACTATATAGATCTGATGAAACTCAGGATGAGCGATAAGATAAGCCTTTCAGTCTCATTACCCGGGAAATATGATGATTTCAAAATTCCCCCGCTTCTCTTCATCCCGTTTATTGAAAATGCCTTTAAGCATGGAATCAGTTACAGGGAAAAATCTTTTATTGAAATAAGAATGACTGCAATCAGCGCTTCAATATCTTTCAGATGTGTTAACAGCATCATAAAATCAAGAGAAATAGCCGACAGCGGGCATTCTGGCATTGGCCTTGAAAATGTAAATAAGAGGCTGAATTTGCTTTTCCCCGGCAAGCATGACCTGAAAATAAATAAATCTGATACAGAATACGAGGTACTCCTCAAGATCAATATTGCATAATGATTACCACTATTGCCATCGATGACGAACCTCTTGCATTGCAGCTTGTAACAGGTTATATACAAAAAACTCCAGGGCTAAGACTTATTGGTAAGTTCGACAATCCGGTTGATGCTTCGGAGTTTCTGGCAAATTCCAGAGTTGATTTAATTTTTGTGGATATTCAAATGCCTGATTTGTCAGGAATTGAATTCACACGAATTATGGAAAAAGGGCCCAAAGTAATATTCACAACAGCGTTTGAAAAATATGCTCTCGAAGGGTACAAACTTGAAATTGTCGACTATCTGCTGAAGCCTTTCAGTTATGAAGAGTTTTTAGTTTCGGTACAGAAAGTTAAGAAGCTGATACGGCTTGAACAGAAGGCTCCCATTGATATAGAGGCAAATAGTGAGTTTTTATTCCTTAAGTCAGATTATAAGATTAAGAGAATAAATTTCAACGATATCCTATATATTGAAGGATTAAAGGATTATGTGAAAGTGTACACCCAAAATTCGCCAAAACCTATTCTCTCATTGACCTCACTTAAATTACTGGAATCAAAATTACCCGGGAACAGATTTATGCGGATCCATCGTTCATTTATTGTAAATCTGGGAAAGATCGATACAATTGAACGAAGCAGAATAGTATTCGGGAAAGAGTATATTCCCGTCAGCGATCAGTATAAAGAAAAATTCCAGGAATTTCTTGATAAGAATTTCTTGTGATCTCCACTTTTCGCACAGAAAATTCAATTACCCACTGATTTTCACAGAGTTTTAACGGAGTTACACTGTTTTAACTCCGTGGTTTACTCAGTGCAACTCTGTGAGACTCCGGGGATAAGTAATTAATTATTTAACCGGTTTAAGATGCATCGCAATTCCATTATTTGATTTAAGAACAGCAGGATATAAAGTTTTGCTGCATACGGTCATGCTGTCGATCCTTACATGGGTCCGGGTGTTTACCGACGGATCATCAGAATAAAGTGTTGCAGTATATTCAGAATCTGGCTCAAGAAATGAAAAACTGACATTGAGGGTTCTTGCCTGTTCTGCATTGATTCCGCCTACAAACCACTCATCACCCTTTTTTCTTGCAATCATTCCGTATTCCCCGATTTTTGCATACAGGACTTTTGTTTCATCCCATACGGTGGGTACATCATTAAAGAATTCCAGTTCCGGCTCGTCGCCGATATAATTTGTTGCTCCCCACTGGCCATCATTTTTCTCGAGTGCTGGCGCAGCCTTGTCGTACCAGTAAAGGAACTGCAGGGGACTGAAAATACAGACTGCCTTTGCAAGCTGAGAAGCATGCGATCCCATCTTTTTATCAACTCTTTCATTATAATAACAGATAGTGTTATCTCCCTGCCCGGCAAGCATACGTGTGAACATTGTTATCAGGGTGTGCTGATTTGAAGGACTCTCTTCATCCCCTCGGATACCTTCCATAGTAAGAAAATTCGGATATGTTCTGGAAAAACCTGTAGGGCGGTATTCATCATGAACGTCTGCAACCATATGATAAGCGGCAACCTTTTTTATTGATTCGTGAAGCCATCTTGTTGCATCCTGGCTTCCCACGAGTACGAATCCGAATTTTATTCCGGCAATTCCCCAGCTGCTGTATATTGGAAGGAGCTCATCAAGCTGTTTCTCGAGTGCTTTGCGGTTAACGTAAAGAAGTACGCTGATATTCCCTGACCTCGCATAGCTTACAACTTCTGTCATATCAAGCGGGCCCTTTGACCTTGCCGGGTCGAGATTAACTGACCTGGCATCAGAATCATCATTATTTTCGGGACCATACCAACCGGCATCAAATTCGATATACTGCATATTATGGGAGGAAGTAAAATCAATTGCCGCTTTGGCTCCGGCCGTTGTAAGGGTGACTTCGCGCAGTACTTTACCTGGTTTGATCCAGGATACATCCGGTATCTCGCAGGGATCATTAAGGTTGAGGAGCAGATAATTTTTCTCAAGGAGGTCGCCCGGATCTTTACCGGTCATTATCACCCTCCATGGTGACTGGAATGGAAGAGCCCTCAGGACATCACCTTCAAGATATGTAATTACATTGTAATTACGTGTCGTATCAGGCTCAAATTTCATCCTGGCATAATCGACAAGTTTTGCTTCAGCCAGTGAAATGATAAGATTTGTATCTATTTCAATAACGAGAGGTCTCTCACAGCCTTTTTCAATTTGACTGAGTGGGACTCTTGAGTATTGAGCCTGGGCTCGTGCAGCCGACCATGCATAATGATCAGAAGGGAAATTGAAGGTAATTTTTTCACCGGTTATTGTTACAGAATCCATTCCAGGCTGTTCAGGAATTTCATAAGCAAATGCAATACCTTCATTATATGCACGGCAGATTAGGTTTATCTGTATTTCATCATTTTCAAGAAGGATCTTAATCTCGTTGTATTTGTCAGGAATTTCTCTCCTTTCTCCAAATGTATTGATCCAGCTTTTATCATAGGATATTGATTCAATTCCGATGATTTTAAGATTCTTCTTCAAGGGATTCTCTTTCAGATCTATTTCGAGAGATGACGGAAGAAGTATCTTTTTCCCTCCAACCTCCAGGTAAAAGCTGGCAATATGCTGAGGGGTCAGGCCTGGCTCAATTGAAAAAACGAATTTATTACGGCCATCCGGAGATATGACATCGGCAATTTTATTCAATGAACAACTCATATTTAATATTATGCCCGAAAGAAAAAATAGAATTGTTGTTTTCCTTTTCATAGTTGTCAGGATCGGTTAATCAAACATCAGTAGAGCAACAGTTCAAAGTTAATTTTTTGCGGATCAAAATAATTTTTAAAATGCATATATATAAAGATATAAGTTGATAAGTTGATATAAGTAGATATAAGTAGAAATAAATAGATATAAGTAGATATAAAATAGATATAAAATAGCTATACCCCTATTTAAAATAGGGTAAAGTATATAAAAAAGTACATAAAATGGGAATGACCCCCTTTAATAATAGGGTATAACATCTAATAATAGTATAAAAAACAAAATATACCCCAAAATATTATGGTATAGTGAAAGTGATATTTATATTTGGCACGAAATAGGTGAAATGCTTTAAAAAAATCAATTCATGAAAAAGAAAGGAATGTTAATAGCTGTTATTGTCACACTCGGATTATTACCCTTTATTTCTGTTTTTTCTCAGGAAGGTTCTGATTCAAAATTCAGCGTAGGTTCAGATTTCTATAGCAATTATATTTGGAGAGGTACAAGATATGGATCGGGACCGGCAGTTCAGCCCTCAATAAAATACTCAGGAAATTGGTTAGAAGTTGGAACGTGGGGATCATTTGACTTTTCAGGTTACCAGGAGGCTGACCTCTATGTTTCTTTTGCACTTCCTGCAGGGATAAGTCTGGGACTCACCGACTATTATTTCCCTGGATTAATATATAATGACTATTCTGAGGCTTCAGGAAGTCATGCTTTTGAGCTTAATGGGGGATTTACAGCAGGGAATTTCAACCTGACCGCAAATTATATTTTTAACAAAGCCGGAGGAGCAGGTTCGTCAGGCGGGGACAAATATTTCCAGGCCGGGTATTCCTTTAAGGCCTTCGATATTTTCCTGGGTGCAGGCGATGGATGGCACACCTATGATTCCGGTACCGGAGAGAGCAGTTTTGCTATATGTAATCTGGGAATCGGGACTTCAAGGACAATTAAAGTGACAGATTCTTTTAATATACCGGTAGCAGGGCAACTTATATTTAATCCTGATAAAAATCAGATGTTCCTTGTAGTCGGATTTACACTTTGATTTGATTTCTGAATCTGGCATTTCACGGGAGTCTGTCAGATAATTAATACTGATGTTTTTTTATGATTTATAAACTTTCTGCTATGAAAAAAAGATTGAAAAAGAGTTTGCTGATCCTGGTATTATTGTTTGTAGGTATTACAGGATTGATAGCTTCGGACGGGACTGAGATTGATTCCGGAGCACCGGCCTGGATGCTCACATCAACCGCTCTTGTTCTATTAATGATTCCTGGTCTGGCAATGTTTTACGGCGGACTGGTACGTTCAAAGAATGTGCTTGGCACTGTGATGCATAGTTTTGTTGCAATGGGGATTATTACTGTATTGTGGATAATTGTGGGATACAGCATGTGTTTTGGGAAAAACACTCTGGGAGGTTTTTTTGGATGGAACTGGGACTACTTTTTCCTTAAGGGGATTGATACAAGTATCCTGGAAGCAAAGGTTCCGGAATATGTTTTTTCAATGTTCCAGCTAAAATTTGCCATTATCACGCCGGCATTAATAGCAGGAGCTTTTGCCGAGCGGGTCAGTTTCAAGGCTTATTGTTTTTTCATTGCATTATGGAGCCTTCTTGTCTACAATCCACTCTGCCATTGGGTATGGGCATCAGATGGTTTTCTTTTTAACATTGGTGCAAAAGGTGCAATCGATTTCGCAGGCGGAACTGTCGTTCACATATCTGCAGGGGTGAGCGGACTGGTTGCGGCATTATTCCTGGGATCACGGAGGGGTTATCCTTATCAGGTAATACGTCCGAACAATCTTGTGATCACCATGCTAGGTGCAGGATTGCTATGGGTGGGATGGTTCGGATTCAATGCCGGAAGCTCTGTTTCGAGCGGATTAAGCACCGCCCAGGCCCTTACAGCAACTCAGGTTGCCGCAGCTGCCGGTGCCCTGTCATGGATAATAATTGAAAGCTTCCATCAGGGAAAAGCAACTGCCCTCGGTTTTGCCAGCGGTATACTGGCAGGTCTTGTTGCAGTTACACCTGCGGCCGGAGTGGTTCAGCCATACGGGGCATTGATACTCGGAATGCTGGCTTCCACTGTATGCTACATGGCTATCCAGGCTAAAAACAGACTTGGTTATGACGATAGTCTGGATGCTTTTGGGATTCATGGTGTAGGTGGTATTACCGGAGCCATTTTCCTGACCTTTTTTATCCGTCCCTCCTGGATGGCAGAAGCCGCAGCGGCAAATGGCGGTTCATGGACGGTATGGAACCAGCTGGGCGTTCAGGCAATCGCTGTAGGAATTGCAATTGCTTTTTCAGCCGGGATGACATTCTTAATAATATTTTTGCTGAATAAGGTCATAAGGTTTAAATCAACTGAAGATGACGAAATGGCTGGCCTTGACAGATCATATCACGGAGAAAGAGGTTACGGGATGCTCAATCCAAGCTAAATTAAACAAGAGTAAAAAACAAAGCAATGAAAATAATTACTGCAATAATACGTGAAGTTCAGCTTGATAAAGTCCGGGAAGCACTTATAGCCGCCGAAATTACCCGGATTACAGTGAGCCGGGTGTCAGGCCATGGCCAGCAAAGAATTGAGGAGATGTACAGGGGGCAAAGGATAATCCCTGACCTTATACCTAAAATAAAGATTGAAATAGGTGTAAATGATGATTTTGTTGATATTACAATCGATGCTATTCTAAGATCGGCCAGAACAACCGACGGGGAAGAAGGCAATGTTGGCGACGGCAAGATCTTTATCACCCCTCTTGAAGAATGCATAAGGATCCGGACAGGGGAAAGAGGTGGAGCGGCGATATAGGATTTGTTTTTGAATCCTGACTCAATGGTTCCGATACCTTTGATACTAAATTTCTCAATAAGAACCTTTGCAGCAATCACAGCCTTCTGCCCTCTGGCAGGCCTGTTTGTAACATGCTTAAAACCTGCATGATTACTCATCCTGAAGTTCAATAAAAGAGTCAGCCACGAGAGTAGGCTTGGGGGATTTTGGGGTGTTTACAACACTTTTTAAACAGCTCATCTCTCTTTAAAATAAATTGATTATTTTACAAACCGGAATGAACCTCACACTCGAAAATATAATTCTTATAGGTTCGGTTCTTCTGGGATTGAGCATTGTGGCCGGAAAGACATCTTACAAGCTGGGTGTGCCGACTCTGATTCTGTTTGTAATTATAGGGATGCTTGCCGGTTCGGAAGGTATCGGGAAGATCAATTTCAATAATCCGGGAGTCGCCCGCTTTATTGGCATTATTGCTTTGAATTTTATACTTTTCTCGGGAGGGCTCGAGACACGCTGGGAGGTTATAAAACCGATTTTCTGGCACGGATTTACTCTTTCCACATTAGGTGTTTTCCTGACTGCTTTGTCAGTGGGTCTTTTCGTTTGGGCGATCACCGACTTTACATTTTTTGAAGGCCTGTTGCTGGGTTCAATTGTATCATCAACCGATGCTGCCGCTGTGTTTTCAATCCTCAGGGCAAAAAACCTGGGCTTAAAAAAGAACATTCGTGCAACACTGGAGCTTGAGAGTGGCAGCAACGATCCCATGGCCTATTTTCTTACAATAACTGTTATGGGACTGATGCTTTCCACAGATCATTCTGCTATGAGCATAATTCCTATGTTCCTGAAGCAGGTTATAATTGGTGGCGCGGTAGGACTGCTGACAGGAAGACTCGGAAAGGAAATAATTAACAGGATAGCGCTTGATTTTACAGGGCTTTATCCGGTGATGGTCATCGCTCTGATGTTTTTTACTTTTTCATTCACCGATTTTATCGGGGGTAATGGATTCCTGGCAATCTACTTATCTGCGGTATACCTTGGTAATCAGTATCTTATTCATAAGAGAACCATAATGCAGGTTTTTGACGGACTGGCATGGCTGATGCAGATCGTCCTTTTCCTTACACTGGGATTACTGGTTTATCCAAGCAATATAATATCGCTTACCGGGATCGGACTGCTTGTTTCATTCTTCCTGATGTTTGTGGCCCGGCCATTCAGTGTATTCGCAACTCTTTTACCCTTCAGGCTGAAACTGAAAACCATCACTTTCATATCCTGGGTCGGACTGAGGGGAGCTGTGCCAATAGTCTTTGCAACGTACCCATTGCTTGCAGGCATAGAAAAATCACAAATGATATTCAATTTAGTCTTCTTTATTTCACTTTCTTCAGTTTTAATGCAGGGAACAACACTGAGGTACCTTGCGAAGTGGCTTCATGTTTCCGTTCCTGAAAAGGCAAAACAGAGAACACCGCCTGATATTGAATTGTCAGACACTATGAAATCAGAGCTGACGGAAATTGAGATCGAAGAAAATAGCCCGGTGGCAGGTAAACGCATCCTCGATATAGGATTTCCGAGAGCAGCCCTGATAGCCCTTATAAAGAGGAAAGGCCGTTTCATTACACCCAATGGTTCGACTGTTATTGAACCGAATGATATACTTGTTATAATCGCGGAAAATACAGAAAGCCTCAGGAACGTTTATGAATGTCTCAATATTAACGAAAAACCTGAAATTACGTGAACCAGACGGAAAATGCGTGAACCCCGGTAAGATGCGTTCAGGATTAGTACAACAGATTTACCCGGGTCAATGAATCAATTTAAATTACCATCTTTATGATCTGATATGAAAATTAACAGAAGAGAATTTGTAGCAACAACGATAACCTTGCTTGGAGGGATTCCTTTTACAGGCATTATACTTCGCAAGGCAAGGCGTACGATCATGTCTCGATACACCTCCTGTCGATAAAATATATTCTCCCGATAATTCTGATGCAGTCAGAAAAATACTTGAAGATGCCGGTAATGTTATGATTGTTATTCCCTTCAATTATTCCCGGCAAACTGCTTAATCTTTCCGGGTCTGATTGCGCCCTTCAGCAGGAAATACTGGCTTAAATTGTAAATGATTAAATAAACAGGTTAGATAACACAAGCAATTTTACTCCTCCCACCATTATAAGAGTTGAAAAATTCCAGAAATCTTTTTTTATTCGTTTAATGAATATCATCAGTATCAGCAGAACAACAGTACCAGCTAAAAAAGAGGCGAGCATATAGCCTAAAGAAGTTACAATTGCAGATCCTAAATGCCCAATAGATTCAATTGGTTTAGGTTCAATAAACATCAGATAAATGAATCCAACGAAAAAGGCAATAATTGAATAAATAATGCTCCTATTAATCCTTATTTTACTTAATTCCATTTTAACAGATAATAAAGTAGGTACCCACACAAACGTAAAATGTCTTATAATAATTGACTCAATCTGCAAAGCTGCAAATGACAAAGGTTTATTTAATAACAAATATCAGGCCAGATTGTTTAGCGCATCCTAAATAGACCCCTGCAGTTCAGTCCGGTAAATTGTAAGACAAATTGACACAAATCCTAATTAGTGCCAACGCAGGTCATGAAATGTTTATCAAATATCTATCCTAATTCGATCAGAACATGGTGATTCTTCTTAAGACGTAACCCACCCGAAGCAATCCTCTTATCTTTTATTTCTGATTATTTTTAATTATTTCTTTTTTTACATATATTTGATACTGTGTTTCCTCAAACGTGCTGTTAAAAATATTTTATGTTAGTAAGGACATTTGCCAGTGCTGTTACCGGCATTGATGCCGTTACAGTTACAATTGAAGTTAATGTATCTCGCGGAATACGTTTTTTCCTTGTCGGACTACCTGATGTGGCAGTTAAGGAGAGCCAGCAGAGAATTGAATCATCATTGCGGACCCTCGGTTATAAATGGCCGGGGAAACAGGTAGTCATAAACATGGCTCCTGCCGATATACGAAAGGAGGGATCCTCATACGATCTTCCGCTCGCAGTTGCCATACTGGCTGCAGACGAAAAAATTGCCGGTGGAGAGATTGAATCCTATGTGATGATGGGAGAGCTGTCGCTCGACGGTACATTACAACCTGTCAAGGGAGTGCTTCCTATAGCTCTGAGAGCCAGGGATGAAGGTTTCAGGGGAGTTGTGGTACCTGTAAAGAATGCCCGTGAAGCTGCAGTAGTGAGCGGTCTGGATGTATATGGTATGGAAAAGCTGGGTGATGTGCTCGCTTTTTTCAATGGTTTACGCAAATTCGATCCGGTGAAAGTTGATCTTCATGAAATATTCAGAGGGGAAGCAAACAAATATGATGTTGATTTTTCAGATGTCTGTGGCCAGGAGAACGTTAAACGCGCACTGGAGGTGGCTGCTGCCGGTCATCATAATCTCCTGATGATTGGTCCTCCCGGTTCAGGTAAAACTATGCTGGCCAAACGGTTATCAACAATTATGCCTCCGCTTACGCTTGAAGAGGCCCTTGAAACGACCAAAATACATTCTGTGGCAGGAAAGATTGACCACCACACTGCCCTGATGACGAAAAGACCTTTCAGATCGCCGCACCATACAATTTCGGATGTCGCCCTTGTCGGAGGGGGTACTTTCCCTCAGCCGGGGGAAATATCCCTGGGCCATAATGGTGTTTTGTTCCTTGATGAACTGCCTGAATTCAAACGGAGTGTCCTGGAGGTGATGAGACAACCTCTCGAAGACAGGATAATAACTATTTCACGTGCGAAATCAACCTGTGATTATCCTGCAAGCTTTATGTTAGTTGCTTCAATGAATCCCTGCCCATGCGGGTTTCATAACCATCCCGAAAAAGAGTGTATGTGTTCCCCCGGAATGGTGCAGAAATATCTGAACAGAATTTCGGGCCCTCTCCTTGACAGGATCGATATCCATATTGAAGTGGTACCGGTAAAATATGACAAGCTGGCGGACAACGGAAAAACTGAAAAATCATCTGTTGTAAGGGAGAGGGTTGTTAACGCAAGAGCCATACAGTCAAAACGGTTTGAATCAGTGAAAGGTGTTTATGCAAACGCCCAGATGTCGTCATCGATGCAGAGGAAGTTCTGCCAGCTTGATGAGGCAGGAGGGAGACTGCTCAGAACTGCCATGGAGTTGCGCGGACTTTCGGCAAGGGCTTATGACCGGATACTGAAAGTGGCAAGGACAATTGCTGATCTTGGCGAATCGGAAAACATCACTGCCGAGCATATTTCGGAAGCCATTAACTACCGCAACCTCGACAGGGAAGGATGGGCCGGATAAGACTGGATCAATTTTATCATCACTGACCGGATGAACATTTCAACTCCAGATGCATTTTTACCATAAAGTGTAATATTACTTTATTAGAGTTTCAATGAATCAAACCATCTGTAATATTATTCATCCCAACTATTGACAAAGATTAAAGTTGTCAATACAATTGATACAGAGAAAGATAACGGTGTAAAATCAGTTTCGCATATTTTAGGAACAGATACTGATAAAAATCCCCTTTCACAGGTGCTTAAATGTATCATCGTTTTTTGGGTATCCTTTGAATTTTTTCTCAAGAAAATCCTTTGCGATGTCTTTACCTCCAAATCCTATAGCGAGTGCTAAAGCAAGCACTATGCCGCCAAAGGTAATTGTAAAAGCTATTAATACGGTTTCCCGGCCTATGCCCAGCTGTTCAATTGCCATTACAAATGCAAACATGATAATTATAAATTTCACAGCTTTACTCAAGATTCCTGCATATTTTGCGCCAGCATTCACTTGTGTTATAAGCATTACCCTACCCACAAAATTAGCTACAAGATACCCGATGAAAAGAAGCAGAGCGGCAATAAATACATTTGGAAGATAGAGGAAAAATCGCTCAAGCAGATTTTCCATAGCCGGAACTTTCAGGACGATCAGTGCAATAATTGTGAAAATAAATACAATCGTCCAGTACAGCAGTTGCCTTAAAACTTTTACCGGAGACTTCCTGAATCCACTCTTCTCAAGATTACGGGAAATACCGGTATTGATTAAGAATTTGTCGACTCTCAATAGTTTGGCAACCTTCCCTAATACAACTCTTAGAATCCATGCAGTTATAAAACCGAGAATAAGAATTAGTATGGAAGTCAGCAGGTTGGGTAAGAATTTCTTAATTATTTCAAGAAAATCCTGCAATGGCTGTTTAAACACGTTCTCTACAAAGTTTAACATAATGGCCTCCTTCGATAATTAATTAAACTTTAATTTCTATTTATACCACCTCTCTATAAGATATGGTTTTTCTTTCTGGAATGTCATACAAAGTGATTCAAGTATCTGTTCAACTTCTGCAGAGTCGGCATCCTTCGCCTCAATTACGAAAGATGCCACTTTCCCCAGATAGAGAGGTGTCAGAGATTTTATTATATGTTCAGTGTTAATAATTTTGTTATGACAGGCTATTGCAAAGTCATAAAGAATTTTTACCCATATCTCGTCAGGAAATACAAATTTATCCACTGGTTGAGCTATCATTCCAGAAAGATATTTCAGCAGTTCGGGCGATAGAAAATCTTTATACAGTATTGATAATTCTTTTACCCCAAGTATGAATTTATCAATCATGGGTGAGAGATTAACATTTACAGGTTCCAAACCTACAGTATAGACAAAACCAAAAGTTGGGATATTCTTAGAATCATCAATTGTTTTCCATACAGAGGAATATTCCTCCATAAGGTTGAATAGAGAATTTACAACCTGATGGAGCATGGTGCTCAGCCCGGTTGCGGGATCTTTGGGATCATGTATTTTCGCACCCAGAAAGGACTGGCAAATATTAAATCCATTGGCAACAGCTGTTGTTGTCATCCATATATCAATACCAAATCGGGCAACGTCAGTTTCCCATACCTTTTTATCAGCGTAAAATGCAGCAAGCTTGCCTGAAAAGCCGAAATCCCCGCCAATTGGCTGCCGGATGCATTTTCCATAAAGCATTCTTGTCATAGGATAGATGATGCTGTTTGTAATAGTCCCATCGTATTTATGCCTGTGATAGTATGGGGCTACAAAATCAAATCCGTCATTTAGAACCGGACTGATGAGAAGTTCAATCCATTCCGGAGTAATGCTTCTTAAGTCAGAATCAACTACAGCGCATGCTTTTACATCCAGAGCTTTAGCTATTTCAAAAATGGTTCTGAATGCACTTCCCTTACCCGGAATTCCCTGGTATGGAGTTGTTATTTTATAAAATTTTTCTTCATTCCGATGAATAAGTACTGAATTTGGATCAATACTTGAATCTATTACAATGTCAATTGTATCATCCATAGACCCACCATCGGAGTTTACCAGAATTGATCTTTTATCCGAAAAATATTTTAATAATCCGGCCTGAACCGCTTTGACAACGTGTCCTATCGTACTTGAATTATTATAACTCGGGATTCCTATAAGTATATCTGCATGTCCTATCTCACTGACTTTTCTTCTTACATCATCCAACAGAATATATGAATGCTTTGTCATTATTTACTACTTTCACATTTGATTGCCATTAAGTATTTTAAAATGTCAATCCTGATGGGTTTTCAGTTAAAGATACTATTCTATTAATGCAAAAATATCATTAAGTGGAGTTTGCCAGCCTTTCTTCAGTTTTCTATAGTTTCTAATATAAGAACAAATTTAATGAATTTATTGCTTTTATTGCTTTGTGTTTGTTTTTATTGTATATTACTGTAGTATATTAGTCAAAACAAGTAATTTTTTATTTTTTAACTGCTTTATTATGGCTGATTTTCATTTCAATACTGTTCCGACATTTTCTTTGCTTTCCGGCGAAGATACCAGTTTGATGGGACAAAAAATTATTGCAGCGAGCCGTAAAGTGCCCGTTGGAGTCCTGATTCCTGCACTCTTCCATGATCTTTCAAGTGATGCAATGAAAAACATCATTGAAGTCCTTGCGGAAGTAGATTATCTGAAGCGTGTTTATATTTCTCTAGATCAGGCGAACGAAGAGCAATACCTTCAGGCAAAAAAAATCGTTGCACCTCTTAAAGATAAAGTTACGCTGATATGGAACGACAGTCCTGAATTAACAGAAGTTATTGCTGAGATCGAGGAGCAATTGCCATTAGGTCCAAGGGGAAAAGGTCGTGCAGTTTGGACCGCGTTAGGTTATGTTATTAGTAAAAATGAAGTGGCTGCAATTGCATTTCACGATGCAGATATTATAACTTTTAACAAAGCTTTTCTTTCAAGGCTTATTTTCCCGGTAATGTGTATGGGGTTTCAATTTTCAAAAGGATATTATATCCGATATAACACAAAGTTTTATGGAAGAGTTACAAGGTTATTTTATTATCCATTGATCAGAACTTTAAAGGATATTTTTGGTACCACCAATTACCTCGATTACCTGGGCGATTTCAGGTATCCTCTTTCCGGTGAATTTGCCACTTTCATATCACAGGCCAAACTTCTTAGGTACCCATCCGATTGGGGTATTGAAGTGGGATTACTGAGCGAAATATACCGCATTGTGCGTATTTCGCAGGTATGCCAGGTTGAGCTGGTCGAAAGGTATGATCATAAACATCAAGATGTTGGCTCGGACAGGGATAAAGGTCTTAATAAGATGGCTACTGATATAGCCAGAACTTTTTTTTCACATCTTTCCAGTAGTGGAGTCATCTTAACTCGTGATACATTTTCAACTATACGGCTTACTTATTTAAAACATGCCAGAGAAAGTGTGGGCATTTATGAATCTTATGCCGAAATTTACAGTAATACTGTATCTTTTGATTTTCATGAAGAGCTTAAAACAGTTGAATCGTTCGCGAAAACAATCGAAACTGCTTCAGTCGATTTTTATCAGCATTCATATGGCTCTCCCATGCTCCCTGCATGGAAGCGTGTGGAAATTGCCATTGATGGGATCTTTGCAAAGCTCATTCGTTCAGTTGAAGCTCATTGAAATGTACCTGATTTTTACAGATCTTGACGGGACTTTGCTCGATTTTGAAACCTATTCATTTGAAAAAGCAGTAGAAGTCCTCGCATATATACGCAACCATAATATACCTCTTATTGCTGTTACTAGTAAAACAGCTGCCGAAGTTAAACAAATTATGAAGGCTATAGATATTAGCCATCCGTTCGTGGTAGAAAATGGTGGTGGTATTTTTTTCCCGGAAACATATCCGGGTGAATTTCCCAGAACACAAATGACCGATGGTTATTATGCTGTACCTTTTACACAGCCAAATATCAGACCTTTTGATGTACTTGATGCAATAAGAAGTAAAACCGGAATACAGTTACAAGGAATGAACGATCTTACAGCGGAAGATGTTGTTTCACTTACAGGACTTTCAATTGAGGAAGCACGGAAAGCAAAACAACGCCATTTTTCGGAACCTTTTATTATACCTCCCTGCAAGTCCGAACTTAAAAAGATAATCAAACTTTCCAATTCTTATAACTACAAAATAGTTATTGGAGGCCGATTTGCCCATTTAATCCCAAAAGATTCCGGCAAGGGTAATGCTGTTAAATTCCTCGTAAGTTTTTATCAAAAATTATTTTCCGGCATTCCGCTAATATCGATTGGTTTGGGTGATAGCTCAAATGACTTTGACTTTCTTTCAATCACGGATATCTCGATTTTAATTCGTAACCAGGGGCAAATTCCAAAATTTGCCAGAAAGAGATGGATTAAAAGTCAAAAATTTGGCGTAGATGGCTGGGCTGAGGAAGTTAAGAAAATCATTTGTCCTTAACTGTTTTTACCAAAGATTTGCCTGTTTTAACTGATTAACTGCAGGTTAACTTTGTTATTAACGGATAGGTTATACGGCTAATTTTTTATTTTCTATTGCTTTATTATAAAGGTCAATGTACAGAAGAGCGCTGTTTTCCCATGAAAATTCTTTTTCCATTGCATTTTTCATGAGCTTTTTCATGTGGGATTTCCTGTCATAATATGTGCTGACAGCCCATCCGACAGTATAGTAAATGGCATGAGGACTTGCTTCCCAAAATTTAAAACCTGTACCCCGCCCTGTTTTTTCATTATAGTTCTCCACTGTATCATTCAACCCACCTGTAGCCCGGACGATTGGAAGCGTACCATATTTCAGTGAATAAATTTGATTTAACCCACACGGCTCATAAATCGAAGGCATTAAGAAAAAGTCACTTCCTGCTTCAATTAAATGAGCAAGTTCATTGTTATAACCAATAAAAGAACCTATTTTCCCTCGATACACATTTTGTAAGGTACCAAAATATGCTTCCAGTTGTTTATCACCAGAACCTAATATCGCAAACTGGACATTCATATTTTGTACTATGCTTTCGATACACTGCGAAAGCAGATATAATCCTTTTTGCGATACAAACCTGCTTATAACACCTATAATAGGAGTATTATTGTCCTGTTCAAGGCCAAGTCTTTTTTGAAGAGCATTTTTACATAGAACTTTTCCATGCATATTATCGATGGAGTAATTAGCTGGTAAAAAATTATCTATTTGAGGATCCCATTGCATGTAATCTACCCCGTTAAGTATTCCAGTATATCTATCATCTTTTTTTCTCAAATATGGATCCAGGCCAAACCCTCCTTCATGTGTTTTCGTTTCTATGGCATAAGTTCGGCTTACTGTATTGATCATATCAGCAAAATAAATTCCTCCTTTTAAAAAATTTATGGCTCCAAAGCATTCAAATTTATCTGGTGTGAAATTGTTTTCACCTAATTCAAAATAATCATAATGCAATTTTGGATATATTCCCTGATAACCAATATTATGAATTGTTAGTACACTTGCCGTACTTCCAAGTATTGGATCATTCCAGTGCCATATTTTTAAATATGCAGGTATTAAAGCAGTATGCCAGTCATTAGCGTGGATAACATCAGGCTTGAATTTCAAATCCTGACAGAGTTGTAATGCAGATCTTGTGAAAAATGCAAAACGTTTGGGATTATCATGATAATCATTAAACTCATTATCATGATAAATTCCACTTCTTTTAAAATAACTATCGAATTCGATAAAGTAAACAGGAATATTCTCATCCGTTATTGTTTTATCAACACTGCACCATTCCAGAGTATTTCCCATCCATACACCCATTGATTTCAATTGGGTTTGCAGGTGAAACTTTTTTTCGTCAATAAAAGAGTATTTTGGAATTACTATCCTGACATCAATATCCAGCTTCTTCAAAGCAATAGGCAAAGAGCTGACTACATCGCCCATACCCCCTGTTTTGGCAAATGGGAAACATTCTGTTGATACCATCAAGATTTTAAGCGAGCTTGCCATAATAGAGTATTGAAAGATTATTGATTAGATTATTCATTGTCAATCCTTTGTAAAGATAAGATCAATTTATATCACTTTTTCACTCAATTGGAATCTATCTGGACAAGAAAAATAATTCAATAGCAATTTTATTTAATGATACTTATGGCTTAATGTACAATTTGAATTTCTTTCATAATAGATGAAATAGCTCATTATTTCTCATTGCAGAATGCTTCTGGAAGCAGATTTTGGGCAATACATATTATTCTACGATTCATTTGCCCATGCGGGTTTCATAACCATCCTGAAAAGGAGTGTATGTGTTCGCCGGGAATGGTGCAGAAGTATCTGAACAGAATTTCGGGCCCTTTCCTTGACAGGATCGATATCCATATTGAAGTGGTACCGGTAAAATATGACAAGCTGTTAGAGACCGGAAAACATTACTGCCGAGCATATTTCTGAAGCCATTAACTACCGCAACCTCGACAGGGAGGGATGGGCCGGATAGCTGAAGCACCGTTTCCTGAAATGAGAAAAATCAACCTGTGCCCTTTTGGGATTAATGGTAAATACAGGTTAATTTTTCAATTTGCCAAAGTAGAATTAATTAACTTTAAGCTTTATAAGAAAAGCAGAGCAACTTAGGCGTATCAACTGCGACTATGAAAATTGGAATCATAACTGATATTCATGAGAATACAGAGATGCTTAAGGAAGCATTAAGGCTTGCTTCTTCTCATAGGTGCGATGAACTTGTGTGCCTTGGAGATATTGCAGGATACGACAGGAGGTTTTATAAAAATGCCGGGAACAGGAGTGCTAAAATCTGTCTTGAACTAATTAAATCAAACTGCAGATGGATAGTAGCCGGGAATCATGACCTTTTTGCAGCAGGACGATTTCCTTCTTTTTCAAATGGATTTGTTTATCCCGAACAGTGGTTTGAAATGAGTCCGGAAGAAAGAAAATCTGAATCCGGTGGAAAGGTATGGAGTTATGAATTTGATGATCCGAATGATCTTGCTGACGATGACCTGGAATTTATGAAGTCACTTCCGGAATATATAGTTGCATCATTTAACGGTGTTTCATACCTTTTTTCTCATTATATCTTTCCTGATCTTACCGGTTCAACAACGCAGTATTTTGAAAGAAGTCATCAGCTAAGACAAGTCTGGGAATTTATGAATCTCCATCATGTTAAATTTTCATTTTCAGGGCACTCTCATCCCATTTTTGCCGGGTTTGCCTATCCGAATTCTACATCTTTTCTCAAGGCGTTTCACTCGATTCCACAAATCAACTTTAATCTCGGAGATGAGATGGTTATTATATCGCTTCCTCCTATCACAGGAGAAAGGAACAGGACCGGATTTTCAATTATTGATACAGAAACCATGAAACTTAGTATTGTATCAACAACTTCATTCTGAGCTCAGTATATTATGGAACAGATATCTGCGAAACGAAAGAAAAGAAACCTTATTTTAAGGATAGATATACCTGCTTTACTGGCAGTATCCTTTTTTGCAGGACTGATTTTCCTATACCTGATACCAGGATTCGAAAAGGTAATGATGGATCGCAAAAGAAACCTCATACATGAAATGACCTCATCAGCCTTCAGCCTTCTTGAATACTATCATTCACTTGAACTGAAAGGAGAACTTAAAACAGAGGAAGCTAAGGAACTGGCAAAAGCTGCCATAAGTAAGATAAGGTACGGTGAGACATTAAAAGATTATTTCTGGATATCTGACCTGTACCCGAGAATGATTATTCATCCATACAGACCAGATTTGAATGGAACCGATCTTACCTCTTACCTTGATTCGAACGGGAAACAAATTTTTGTTGAGTTTGTTAAATCGGTATCCAGGTCAGGTGAAAGCTATGTTGATTACATGTGGCAATGGAATGATGACTCAACCCGCAATGTTCCTAAGTTATCTTATGTTAAGCTGTTTAAACCATGGGGGTGGATAATAGGTACCGGGATTTATATTGAAGATGTTAAATCAGAAATACAACATCTGGAACTGAGGGCTCTTATTATCTCAGGAAGCATTGGTGTAATCATAATAATTCTGCTGATCTTAATCTCTGGCCAAAGTCACAAAATTGAACAGAAAAGGGGAAGGGCTGAGGAAGAATTGCAGCAATCAAAGGAGTTGTACAGATCCCTTGCAGAAGCGTCATCAGAAGGGGTCTTGATCTGGTCGGAGCAGGGGCTGCAGGCCAATAAAATACTGCTATCGTGGTTGGATTATACTGAAGATGAGTTAAATAGAATACATTTTCAGGATATTTTAAGGGCTCCTGAATTTAATGATGCTGTGGATTCTGATACACTTTATAATGAGCTTAACTCAAGACGTTATGTTGATACATTTTTAAAGATCAGGAATGGGAATCTTATAAGGTTTCATGCCGATTTTTCAAGAATTATCATGGGAGAGATAAGAGCAGTATTAGTGGTACTACGACCTGGATCTACATTGAATATTGAAAGCGGCTTTACTCTGAGACAATCACTGTTGAATGATATTGGTACCGGATTTTTCCGTACTACATATGGCAGGAGAAGCAGGTTTTTATATGCATCTCAACCTGCAGTCAAAATGCTCGGATTTGATAATTTCCAGGATTTGCATTCTCATTCAATAGAATCATTCTTTGTAAATCAGCTTCAACTGGAGGCTTTCAGATCGGCACTGGCATCCAGGGAAAATGTTTCAGGAGAAAAGGTTCTCCTTAAACAGAAAGGGGGTAAAGAGTTCTGGGCTCTGGTCAGTGTCATTCTAATTGAGTCTGACTCAAATGAGCTGTGGTGTGAGGGGACCATTGAACATATCTCTGCCTCTGCTTTTCCGAGCGATTTCACAACAGTGGATCTTAATACGTATGGCGCCATATTTGTGCTGAAATGTCCTGTATCATCAATTATGCGCCCTCCTGTTATATGTAGTGAAAATCAGTCTGTTGCCAGTGCAATGATGATAATGAAAGAGAAAGGCACTCATTTAGTTCTTGTTGTTAATAAAGACAAAGAACCTCTTGGAGTGGCAGATGCAGGAGTAATTGGGCTCAGACTAGCCGGAGGTGGCTTGCCGGAAACTGAAATATTCAGGTGGATGAGTTCCCCACCTGATTATATATCACAGAATTCTACGATAGACGAAGCATTTGGAATGATTGGAAAAAGCATGAAAAAATGCCTTATCGTGATAAATGAAGAAAATCAAACAACTGGAATCATAACCAGTGAAGAGCTTTCACAGGCTTTTTACATATCACCTCAATTGATCTTATCAGAAATCGAAGATGCCAATTCCTCTTCCGATCTTAAGAGAGCATTTCTTGACAGCAGGAAGATTGCCATTTCGATGATACTGGGTAGTGCCGATCCATATTCCATTTCGCTTTTTATCTCTTCAGTGGCTGATGCAATCTGCTGTAAGGTGATAACGCTTTGTCTTGAGGAGGCCGGTAATCCTCCGTGCCGGTTTGCATTTATCCAGACAGGAAGTGCAGGGCGTGGGGAGCAAACTCTTTCCACTGATCAGGATAATGCGATTATCTTCGAAAACTGCTATGGTGAACAATTGAATTCAGCAAATAACTATTTTCTTTCCCTCGGGAAGAAAGTAAATGGGATGTTGAATATTGCCGGCTTCCGGTTTTGCAAAGGAGAAAATATGGCAGGTAATCCAAAGTGGTGCCAGCCTGTTGACAAATGGAAAAAATATTTTTCTGACTGGATAAGAATGCCAGGGCCTGATGAACTTCTGGAGGTTGGTATCTTTTTCGATTTCAGATTTTGTTACGGGGATCGTACACTCTCAGATGAACTAAGTGAATTTATCAGGAAAAATCTGAAAACAAGTGATATATTCTTCCATCACATGGCAGCTTCATGGAAACCATTCCGGCCATCTCTTGCCAATACCTCTGAAGGAAAAACTGACATAAAGAGAATTCTGATGCCACTTACTGGAATTATAAGACTCTATTCTCTTAAATATGGAGTAACCGGGTATTCTTCAATAGATAGAATTCTCGGGCTCTATTCATTTAAACACCTTGATGACATACTGTTACGTGAAACTATACGGGCCTGGAGGAATCTTACCTCCCTTCGTCTGTCACATCAGGCATCATGCATAAATAATGGTACTGATCCTGACAACATTATTGATTTTAAGATAGCGAGCCCAGACTTACAATATTTTGCAGTTCAATCTATTGCCACCATTGATAACCTTTTACTTAAAACAGGCAGTGATTTCTATACAACAACCATTTAAAACTTATAAATGCTGCTTAGCAGTATCCTTAAATTATTAATATTATTAGTATTTGTGACCTTTCCTGTGTTCTGCATAGTACCATAAGCTGCAGAAGTTATTTCAAACTCTGCTGCAAAACTCAACCTTCCCTCAGTCACTGTTACACGTGGGGATAACCTGAAAAGATGGTCAATATTATTTCCCCGGCCATAAACAGTCCCGTTAATCAGGTCATTTGCACCCAGGTTCTTGCTGAAACCAGTAAAAAGTCCGAAAGTTACTTTTTTACCATTTGTACTCAAATCAGCCCAAAGATTAGCTGTTTGAAGATTTGTGTAGGTTTTAAACTGATTAACAATATCTACTATTTCTGCTATTGCATACCCACCGATCATAACAAGGTCGCTGGCATTTTGCCCATAGATACCCATTAAAGATAAACTTACAGGCTTGGTTTTGATCTTCAGTGTGGCAAAAGCTGATAAACTTCCTATTGTGGCATCAGTCGCAATATTTGCTGATGTTTTGAGCTCGGGTCTAAGTTTCTTGTAATCAACACCAGCCCAGGCAGTAATAATATCTCCCACAGGCAAGCGCAATTGGAAATCAGTTCCGGGTAATCCGCTGTTTCGCAAATACTTATTACTGTTCCCATCAGGTCCCGATGATAAGAAGTCGCGTTGAGAGTATGCAGTGAGAGACAGACTCAGATTTCCCAATTTCCTTGTTAACCTTATCTGTGGATTACGGCTGAATGGGGTAAAAGGAGCTCCTGTATTGAAGCTTATTGTGCCCGGGAAGCTTTCGGCAGGAAACATAGGATGCCAGGATTGCCCGATCAGAAGTGTTGTTTTTGCCCAGTCCATTTTTACATAAGCATGCCTTAGTCTGAAACCGTTAATATCTGCCTCACTGGTACCAAAAAATTCAGCTTCGATCACTCCTGATGTTTTAGCCCCGAAAGCATCAGGTCCGCTAATATCACCCTTTAAGCGTGACTGAATACTAAGCATATGAAAAGATGGATTGGCATTAATGTCCTTTCCATTATCATCATAAAGAGCATTATCAGGAAAAAGGAAGAAATGACCTTCTCTTAATCCGTTTGATGCACTGGACTGTCGTGTATCATAAAAAATATCAGTCTTGACAAAGCCTGAAAATTTTATTCCCCAGGTTGGATTGACTTCCTGTGAAGCAGCCTTTAACAGAATCACTACTGAAAAGCTGGCAATGACAATTATTCTTTTCATCTATTTTAAAATGTTTTTGTTATCAATAATTACAGAGCAGTTTTATATTTTATTTTTATCCGGAGGAAAGAGCGATTCCAGAAGTGAAGGTTTAACCGGTTCTCCGCCCATCAGAACACTCATATTGCTTTTTGCCGTGCGGTTTTCTTTCCACAGTATGAGGGCCTGACGGTAGCAAGACAGTGCTGAATCGGCCATCAACTTATGACGGTAAATTGTCCCTCTGTTCGATAAACTTACAGATAATCGCCGGGGATTCTCTATCTGTGCTGTGGCTATATTCTTTACTCTCCTGGCGAAAACTCTGTTATAATTCATCCCATAAAATGCAGGATTATCCTTGTTCATATATGGTTTTATTCTCTCAGCAATTGCGTCAGATGAAAGGCTTCCCCAGGCAGAAATCCATCTGTTATAAACCACGATACTGCTATCACAGTATTTCATCGCAAGATCAAGCAGAATGGTTTTCTCCGTTTTGCTTACGGTCGAGTCATATAGCGCCATAAGAAGCATGGCGCTGCACTTGTTATTATAGATCAGCCCGGTTTCGAAGGAAGACACATAATCGGGATATGATCTGAAAATGGAATCGGCAGAGTCAAGAAGTGTGAAAGCCTCGATGTTACCAACTTTGACGGATTCTTTTTCATATTGTACAAGCAGTTCCCTGGCATTTTTTATCCTTGGATCTTCATTTTTATTAAGGTTACGGTAATAAAAAAATGCAAACAGAACCGCCAGAATCGAAACAGAAATGGTGATAGACAGGACCACCCTCGTTCCTTTTGATATTGTAAAAAGTGTTCCTAAGCTCATTAGTTATGTACCTGTTCAGCAAGAAACTTTCTGATTTCAATAGGAGGAGGAGCTGTAAGCTTCGAGACAATAAGGTTCACAATTATTGACAGAGGTGCTCCTATCCAGGCAAAGTACCATACATTAAGCCAGTAAGAGATGAAAACTTGTCCTGGGAGACTTCCTCCGCTTAATCCCACAATAAAATATGTAATTGCTATAGTTGTTACTAATATACCGGTAAACAGCCCGGCTTTTGCACCAGCCCTGTTTGATCCGCTCCACCATATGCCAAGCAGGAAAAGAGGAAAAATTGTGCAGGCTGCCATAGAAAAAGCTACAGAAACAAGCTGTGCAATAAGACCAAGCTTGAGGAGGGCAACAATTGTAACAGCCAAGCCCATTATGATGGTACCAATTCTTGCAATACCCAATTGCCTCTTCGGGGTTGCTGTGGGGTTGATCACCTTTACATATAGGTCGTGAGAGAAAGCAGAAGCTCCTGCAACAAGCAAGCCGGAAACTGTAGAAAAGGCTGCCGAAATCGCGCCAGCTGCAAGTAACCCGACCACAAGTGAGTTCACATTCCCAAGCTGGGCCGTATAAACTACAATCGCATCCTTAGCTAAAAATCCCACGTCAGGGTTTGAAGAAAGAAGCTTCCCGAATGTTGCATATGCAGGGGCGGTCCAGTAAACTAAACAAATAAAGAAAAGACCCCAGACCACCGACCACCTGGCATCAGTAACTTTTGGAACTACGTAAAAGCGCTGTATAACATGTGGCAATCCTGCTGTCCCAACCATTAATGAAAAACAGATGGCAACCCACTGGAAGAAGGTTGTCCCTGTTGAAGGATCCCATGGCATAGCGAACTCCGGACTTGGTACAATTGCAAGATCCTGTCCATAAGCGTTAAGAAGTGCTGCTCCATTTGATATGTTTGGCGCGGGTATTCCCTGAACAATATCAGTTACTGCTGCTCCATACCCGATTTGTGGCACTATCCAGAAATAATCGAATTTGAACGCCATAATAAATACGGGTATCAGGAAAGAGACTACAATTATTACATATTGAATCTGCATATTCTTTGTCGCTCCAATCATCCCGGAAAACAAGGTGTAAAATAAAACTACCGATGACCCAATTATTACAGCCCATGCATAGTTTATACCAAGTATCCATTTAAACATAAGGCCAATACCACCAAACTGGCCTACACAATATGCAAAAGAGATCAGAATAGTAAAAATTGCACTTAAGATCCTCAGGTCGCGGGAATAATAGCGGTCACCAATAAAATCAGGAGCTGTAAATTTTCCGTACTTTCGTATCTGGGCAGCCATCAATATCAGTAGCAAAACATAACCACCGGTCCATCCGACAACGTATGCCAGTCCGTTATACCCAAAACCATACATCATACCGGCCATTCCCAGAACTGAGGCTGCACTCATCCAGTTTGAGGCAATAGCCATTCCTGATCCAACCCTTGAAATCTTTCTTCCTGCAGCATAATAATCGGCAGGATCTTTGGCCTTAAAGAAAACGCCAACCAACACAAAAATTATAAGTGTCGCTATAAGAATAATAGCCGGACCCGGCTTAAAACTGCCCTCAAGTTGGGTAAGACTATCTGCATGTAATGAGAGTACTCCGGAAAAAATAAGAAATAATGATATAATTAACCTTTTCATAAGAAGCTTTTTAAATTATTCAACAATACCTTGCTTTTTTAATCTCCATTCTATCAGTATATTATAAATAATACAGAGTCCTACAAACAGAATGAGGAGAAATACTGCTGTATAAAAATAATGAAATGGGAATCCCAGAAATTTAATGTCGGTGAGCCCTGATTGATTATGAGTAAGGTATAGCTTCATTATCGCAGGCAACATTTGAAATGAATTGTCGCTGAATGACTCAGGATAATCCACATTTAGGCTGCTGATCAGAATAGCTGATTCCAGGCTACCCGTTTTAATGCCGGTAAAAGGTTCAAGCATTACTGAAAGAGCTTTTATATGTTCAGAAATCGTTAATTTTAGCTTAAGATATTCCTCGTCTTTAACCATTGTAAGCTGGGTCTTCAGAGTTTGCAATTCGGAAAGAGTAACGAAAGCCGCTGCTTCAATGCTGTCGGGAACAATATTAAAAGTAACATAACTAATTGCCTTGGAAAGGACTTTCTGATCATCAGGTTTAACTATGTTTTTGCCTTTAACAAGCAGAAGAGAGGTAAGGAATGTTTTGTGATCAGTTGCCTTTAAACCGGAAGTATTTACCGAAGCCCAGGTTGACTCAAACATTATTAATGCTTTTTCGGGTGTCGGTTTCTCAATTACTTTCAGAAGGAACTGAAAACCAAAAACAGCTACTGCCCATATTGCAAGCATGGTAAGTATTACATTTCTGTTTTTCTTTCCATGAAGATTTCGGGGAGTGAACAGACTGAAATTGTACTGATCTGATGATTCCATAGATTTTATCTTGATTTAATTTAAATTTTTATTGAAAGCTAAAGTAAGGCTTTTGTTAAATCATTCACAATATAATATCTTGCAATGTAACATTGATATAGAACAACTATTTAAAACAACTATATTTGTTTGACATCATGTAATATTTATATTAAATACTTTCTTTTATGATGGTTACAAGTCAGGTTTCTTGCGAAAAATGTCATCGGAAATGCGACATATATGAAGCTACAAGATTAACTGGAAGACCTTCTCCGGGAGCAAAGACAATTCATGCGCAATTCAAAAAACATGAAAAAATTTGTAAGCAGGGAGACAATGTAAGCCATGCCATATACCTTATAGAGGGGACAGCCAAGCTATTCATTGAGGGAATTAATGGTCATAATATCATACTCTATCTTATGAAGCCTCCTGCTTATATTGGACTCTTATCATTTTTCGAAAGCATCCACTACACCTATTCAGTAACTGCCATTGAAGAATCAAAAGTATGCATGGTTGACCTCAACTATCTTAAGGAATTATATCTTGAAAATCATGAGGTATTGCTCAGGCTCAACAAGGCATTCGGTAAATCTGTTGCCCTTATCATGAATAAAATTATTTGCCTTAATCAGAAGAATATAAGAGGACGCATTGCTGAAAGCTTATTATACCTGGCCGGCTTTTATGGAAGCCATAAGTATCAATTTTCAGTCACCCGTAGAGAGCTGGGAGAAATGTCAGCAATTTCAGAAGAAAATACAGTTCGTTTGCTTACAGAACTCAGAAAAGAAGGCCTAATAAATATATCAGGCAGAGAAGTTGAAATTGTAGATAAAACTCTTCTTAAAAAAATATCCGACCTCGGTTGAAATTAAAAATCATTTTCCAATGAATCGGGTGTATTATAAAATTTAGTTATGAGGTAAATACGGTCACTACTTTTCAAATTTACCGCCACTATACTGAAAGTAGCAAGGACATTTGCTGATCCTGGTGAATCGGAAAACATCACTGCCGAGCATATTTCTGAAGCCATTAACTACCGCAACCTCGACAGGAAGGGATGGGCCGGATGACCTGTGATATAATAAGGGATGATGAGTAATGATGCGGCATAATATGCCATATAACAGAATATTAATACATTAGACGTGTAATCGGAAAATAACAATGTACAATTATTAGAAAGTACGAATGTACCAGTATTGGTAACAATGATGTACAGTTTTCTTTCTTCCGGGGCATGCCCCGGAAGAAAGAAAGTCAACTTTGC
>JBBSAP010000034.1:0-30442 GCA_038252165.1 Bacteroidales bacterium
AAGCCCAAATACCCCGAAAAGAAAAAAATACTTGAAAAACTGGCAAACAGCCTGAAAGAGACAGATAACCCGGTTCTGGTCCTGGTGAAGTTGAAAAAATAACAAACAGGACTGAATTTCCTAATTTAATCAGCTCGATTCAATGGATTGCGGCCCTTCATGCCTTCGCATGGTTGCAAAATATTATGGGAAATCATATACATTACAATCGCTCCGGTCAAAATCCTTTATTACAAAATCAGGCGTTTCAATGCCTGGCATCAGTGCTGTCGCCGAAAGCATCGTCTTCCGGACCCGCGGCTATTTTCTTACCAGGGAACAACTGCGAGTTGAAGTCACGCTGCCTTGCATCGTTCATTGGAATAAATGGCATTTTGTGGTGGTGTACAAGATTAGGAAGCGGAGGGCGTGGGGCAGGGAGCGGTGGGAAAGAAGTCATGCAATTTGAGTGATCTCGGAAGCGGAGCAGTTTGGGAAGGTTCAAATACCTTAAATTACAAGACCTGTACGGAGTATTTCATCAATAAAACCACCCGGATCCTGTCCCCTTATTAATAATACAGGTTCAATTCTGTTGTCCACCTGGCGACTTAGCTTCCATAGCAATGGAGCAAAGGTGAAGAAATCGCTGTTAACTGATCTGACAATTACAGCCACATCAATATCACTATCTTCCATTTGCTTGCCCTTCGCATAAGAACCAAAAAGAACTATCTTGTCGATGTCAAAATGGTCAGAGACAAGGTATTTATATAGCTTCAGCTTTTCTATAACTTCACTTTGACCCATGATTGAAGTTCTTTTGTTTTCTTAAGTATTTCCTCACATCTTGATTTTGTGAGGCTTTTAAGCAAGATTTCCTTATATGTTGGATATCTGGCTTCTATATTTAAGGGTTCCAATATGTTTAACAGATCTTTGTAATCATCAGTTAATTCTTTATCAATGCCTGCTTTGCCGGCAATAAAAGAAAGATTATGTGAATATGGGGGAGGTTCATCTGAACTTAAACAATAATGTGCCTTGAATATTTTTTCTATTGTCTGGTGACACATGAACCCGACATACAAAAACCTTCCTGAGGACAACATTGATTCGGCAGTTTCCAAATCATAATCAGACAGGTCGGTCCAGTATTTTATTTTATCTTTCACCCTTGTTTTTTACAAATATACAAATTTATGTGTAGGATGCCCTATAATATTTACGCTTCCTTCGCTCCCTTCCATCTCTTTGCCAGTCCTCTTCGTCTGCCGAAATCCAGGGAGCAAAGTGGTTGGGGATCGTGCAGGTCATTATGCCCTAAGCCCTTAGCACTGCTCCCTGCTTTGCCCACCGACTTCGTTGGACGAAGTCCGTAGCTTTCTTCGACATCCGTAGCTTTCTTCGACATCCGTAGCTTTCTTCGACATCCGTAGCTTTAGCGTAGGATGTAGCGTAGGATGTAGCGTAGGATGTAGTGTAGGATGTAGCGAAGGGTGGTTATGCAAGTCGTGCAAGTCTTGCAGGTCATGCAGGTCATGCAGGTCATGCAGGTCATGCAGGTCATGCAGGTCGTGAAAGCTTTATAAACTTTTTGGTTAGATCTGACAAGAATAAGGGGATGTTTAGCAGTCCATTGTCTGACTTCAGGTTTCTTAAAGAATATCGAAGGCGTAAAAATGGTTGATATTTTTTATAATAGAGTGTAAGGCTTTTGCCAGATATATTTTCATTCGACTTGACCTCTGCCGGGAAAATGTTATTGTCATACTGAATTAAAAAATCGATTTCTGCTTTTCCCTCCGAGGTCCAATACCTCGGGATACCTTCGAATTGCGGCACCAGACTCTGAAGGATGTAGTTTTCGCTTAAAGCACCCTTAAATTCGGTGAATAAACGGTTTCCCTCTTTTATGGCAACAGGATCAAGCAGGGCCATTCGCCGAAGTAATCCTGCATCGAGTAAATATAATTTGAAAGCTGACAGATCATCATACGCCGAAAGTGGTAATAAAGGCATCTTGTTGCGGAAGACTTTATAAACAAGTCCGGCCTGTATCAGCCACTGCAATGCATCTTCGTATTCCCTGGCCCTTGATCCTTCTTTAATGGTTTGATAAAGGAATTTTTTATTCTCTCTTGCCAATTGTGAGGGAATCGAACCCCAAACCAGACCGATTTTCGGAATGATTTTATTTTCAGTATGCTTTGAGAAATCAAGAGCGAATGCATCCAGAATGTTTTTAAGCTGTCGCTGGATCAGATTTACGTCATAGGTCTCAATCAAAGAACTGGCGGGTTCAGGCATACCTCCTGAAATCAGGTACATTTTAAACTTATCGGTCAACTGGTTAAAATAATAATCAGGCAAAGGTTCTATTGCATTAAGGCTGTTCATGTATGAATATAGCATCTGATCGGCAGCAGAAAGAAATTCCGTAAAAGAGAGGGGATATAGATCGAGGAAATCAACTTTGCCAACCGGAAATGATTTTCCTCGTGACAAAGCAATACCCAGTAATGAACCGGCACAGGCTACATAATAATCAGGTGCATTTTCCCTGAAATATTTTAACGTATTCAGAGCTTCGTTGCATTCCTGAATCTCATCCAGGATTAGTAGTGTCTTGCCGGGTTCAATGGTTACCAACCTGCCGTGCCCCACGCATTATAAGCGGTTTGCGTGCAGGATTAGATTTCCATTCTGTCAAATTATGCAACAGTGTCCTCTCTATTTTCATCTTTTCACCGATTTAGTTACAAATATGTGAAAAAAATCACACAAATAGAGCATAACACGTGATAATTCATATTTGACTCATATAATAGGTAACTTTGTTCCACTTTCCGCTGGAAATAGTTTGTTATAGGTCGTTTGTTATGTAAGTCTTGCAGGTCCTTTTACTCATGTCTCAGGGCACAGATCTCAGGGTTTGATTTTGCTCTTTGCACTGTGCCCTGTCCCCTGTGCGTGTTTCTCCATATCCTACCCCTTGCCCTCTTCCCTGCCTTCGTTGAAGCTCCTGCAGGCAAGCTTGAGTCTTGAATGTCCGATTCTGTCAGGTTTTGTCCAGTTTTGTCAAGTTTTTTATAGCTTTTGTGTCGTTATGATTGCCGGAATTTATAATCAGGCTTTGTTCTGTTTGTTTAACCTGTTAAAGTAAAAAACAAATGAGCCGGTCCGGGAATCATAATCTGTTCAGTAAAAAAATTGAATATCCTTTGCAGCGCATTGCAATTCAGGTAAGTACTGTTAACTAATTAACAACAATTAGATTTTTTGTAATTAATGAAATCAATTTTAATAAATCTAAAAGAAAAGGGCAGCTTACAAGCAGGGAGCAGGGAGCTTGGGGCAGGGAGCAAAACAACCCAAATTACGATCTTGCCCTCCGCCCCTCGCCCTGCTTTGGCCTCCGCAGCTTTCTTCGACATCCGTAGCTCTTGCGAAGGATGTAGCGGAGGAGGGCGCCACTTCCTGCCCCAACCTTTCCCTAACAGAAAGGGTTTTGCCTATGCGAAGATAAAGATTTTCCGCGATTCCGGTGGCGGCCTGTGAAATGATAAATCAGGGGAATATACATTATTTCTAACTTAATATTATGGGCATTATGAAAAAACTTAATAAATTACAGATCAATTCTGAAAAATTAATGAAAAATGAGGAACTGGTGACACTAAGAGGTGGATATGATGGAGAAGGTGATGGCTGGTGTGGTACGTGTACTGTTTACGAAGATGAAAATACCATGCTAATGTCTGGGTTTTCTTGTAGCTTTTCAATGGCAGGCGCTAATATTACTTGCACTTCAACCTATAAAGCTCTTTATGGACCTTCAGCATACTGTCAATGCTTCTAGAATGAGTAAAATCATGTAGATTTATAATATCAATTTTGAGCTTCTTATGGCTTTCTAAGCAACTTATGGATCTAAAAAGGCACATAAGAAGCTCATATTTAAAAACTTTTTATGATAAAAACTTACGTAATTCAAACCATCATGGTAATACTATTATTATCATGTTGTAATCAGTCCATAAGAAAAGACACATCCATAATTCTGATTGATATTGAGGCAAACATGAATAAGATGGAAATACAAAACCTGAGCTGTTTTACAGATAATATAACGTATGTGCCACTCCAAACAAGCGGAGATAATTATCACTCCTGGATTTCTTATTGCACATTATCAGGAAATTATATGTTAATAACAAATCTTAAAGAATGCTTTCTTTATAATCGGGAAGGAAAATATATCAAAAAAATTGGATCTGTAGGCAGAGGTCCAGGAGAATACGACTTCGCATTGAGTATTGGTTTTGACAGTGATACGAATATCTACGTTCAGAGCTTATATGATTTGCTTGAATATAGAAAAGAGGGTTCATTTGTTAAGAAAGACAAGAATTTTTTTATGCTTAACAACAGTATGGATGAGTTTTTTCAAAACTGGATAATTGTAAACGATAGTTTGTTTTTTGGACTTATTCAAAATACAACAGGATTTGTACATGATAAAGCTATACTTAAAAATAAAAATAATAAAATTATAAAATCATATACAAACTATATTTTATTTAAACGCACAACTTCACTTTCAGGTGAAATGGGTGAAGAAGAGAACATAGATGTATTCAAAAACCGTGTTTACTATAAAGAAAGATATAATGATACATTATTCTGTTTGAATGAGAATTTTGGAATGATTCCGAAATACGTATTTATGATGGATAAGTTTAAACAACCATTATCTGAGAGAGGGGAAGTTAGACATGATATTTACGAGATAAAATACATTTTTGTAAATTGTGTTTTTCAAACTGAGAATTATTTGTTTTTTGATTGTAGCTTTGGGAACCAGTTTCCTGCTAAAAGATTAACTCCTTTACCAACACCAATACCTACAGTTAATCCTATCTGGTATAATACAAGAAGGGTTTTAGGGATTTTTGATAAGAAAACAAAACATCTCATCTTCTGCAAGCCAACTTCTACTGACAACCCCTTATTTACATCTGGATTATATAATGATATTGATGCCGGACCAAGGTTCTTCCCTAAGAAACAAGCCAATGACTCAACTATGGTGATGTACATTGACGCAAAACAACTTAAAGAACATGTAGAAAGTGATGACTTCAAAAATAATGTACCAAAATATCCTGAAAAGAAAAGGGAACTTGAAGAACTTGCGAGCAAACTAACAGTATTTGATAATCCAGTATTGATGTTTGTGACTTTTAAATAATGAAATTCACATTTTTCAAGCAACTTGATTCTATGGATTGCGGCCCATCTTGCCAAAAGGCGCAGAGCACAGAGCACAGAGTCGGAAGGTAAGATAAAAGACAAAAGTAAACACACATGATTTGTGAAACACAAACACCGATGTAAATTTAAGTTAATTTGCGTTTGATATCGAATCAAACACAAATTATATGGGAAAGAATAAAGTTGTATATGAACAAGTAATTGACAGAGGATGTGGCCTTGACGTACACCGGGATACCGTTGTTGCAACAGTTATGGGAAGGGGAATAGCAACAGAGACCCGAACATTTGGAACCACAACAAGTTCTTTGAATGAATTAGGCAAATGGCTTGAAAGTCTAAAAGTGACTGATGGGGCGATGGAAAGTACAGGAGTTTACTGGAAGCCTGTTTTACATGTTTTACGTGCATATCCGCTAAATTTAATTGTTGTCAATGCCAGGCATATAAAAAATGTACCCGGTCGAAAGACAGACAAAGCGGATAGCCAATGGATATGCAAACTTCTGATAAGCGGATTGTTAAAAGGGAGTTTTATTCCACCGGAAAACATACAGAATCTTAGAGATTTGCATCGTTATAAAAGAAAGCTTATTGGAACAGTGGCTTCTGAAAAAAATCGTATTGTCAGAGTTTTAGAAGATGCCAACATTAAGCTTTCCTCGGTAGTGTCTGATACTTCCGGAGTGACTGCAAGTTATCTGATTCAGGGTTTAATTGAAGGAAGAAAAGATCTTGAGAAACTGATTTCAGAATGTTACCACAGAAAACTTCAGGCAAGCCCCAAAGAAATAAAAGAAGCCATAAATGGAAGACTGACATCTCACCATGCTTTCATTCTCAAGTCCATGCAGAAGCATATTGCATCTGTGGAGGAGCAGATAAATGAGATTGATGAAGAGACAGAAAAGTACATCAAAGACTTTGAGAAAGAGATAGAGTTGCTTCAAACAATACCGGGTGTTGGAAAACAAGGAGCAATAGGCATAGTCTCTGAAATCGGTGTTGATATGGAAGTTTTCCCTGATGAACACCATCTGGCATCGCATTCAGGAATGTGTCCCGGCAACAATGAGAGTGCAGGTAAAAAAAAAAGTTCAAAAACCAGGCACGGGAACAAAAACTTAAAGGCAACACTAGTAGAACTCGCATGGGGAGCCACACGCACTAAGAACAGTTATTATAAAGCAAAATACGAAAGCATGATTGGCAGACGTGGTAAGAAAAGAGCACTCATAGCTATAGGACATAAGATCCTTTGTGCATCTTACCATATTATTAAAAACAAAGAGGCGTTCAAAGATCTTGGATACGATTATTTAATTGAAAGAAAAAAGAAAAACAGGCTTGAATATTTAAAACGAGAGCTTAGAGAACAAGGATATAAAATTGAAAAAGCAGCATAAAAAATGAAAGGTCGTTCTTTATTGGTGGTTTATCCCCGCAAAGTAAACTGACATCAATAGATAAGCACAAACACTTGTTGCCACGAGCACGCGGATGAAATTTTAACTTCTTATCTATTTTTTTATTATGCTGATTATTTTGACTTTATATTATTTATTTACGGATGAAAAAGATAAAAGTAAAGGACCTGCAAGACCTGCAAGACCTGCAAGACCTGCAAGACCCCGCAGAGCGGGACTTCGTCTCCGACAGTCGTCGGATCTTCAGCCTGCAAGACAAACCCCAGGGCAAATACATAGTTTATGTTGCTGACCCTGCTTCCGGACTTCTCAAGTATACGGAAACTGAATTTCTGAAATGCTGGTTCAGCACTAAAAGCGATGGGTAGATGAAGGATCAGCTGGAGCTGGGAAACTGAGGGTCTGCCCCTCCCAGCCTCCCCAAAAGGGGAGTTGTAAGAAAGGTGTAGAATTATTAAGTCCCCCATTTGGGGGATTTAGGGGGCAGATTCAAGGAACAGATTCAAGAGGTAAAAATATGTCTGAGATAAATAAGCATGAAATAAGAAGCCCGGAACTGCAGGAAGTAATGTCCGGGATCCCGGCGGAACAGCAAATATTATAACAGATAACAGCAGGCTGATATTCAGGTTTATAAAGCCATTGAGGAGCCTTATAAGATGAGGAGTAACCTTGTTGCTTGTTACTTGTTACTTGTTACTTGTTACTGGTTACTGGTTACTGGTTACTAGTTACAAGGCATCCTTTGATTCTTAACCAGGTAGCAACCAGCAACTGTTAACAATGGAATAAATTCGAATCGATAAAAAGTTTATTACAATCTGAAAGAGAAGGGTAGGAGGATTTCCCTTAGCTCTGCTCCCTGCTTTATCTGAGAGCTTCATACAGTATGACCACCGGCGGTTTTGCTATTCTTCCTGTTCCATCTTTTATATGGTGCCTGCAGCTTGTACCAGGGGCTGCAACCACAACATCGTCACTGCTTTTTCTTATTTCGGGGAACAAAACAAGATCACCTATCTTTTTTGACAGCTCAAAGTGTTCCTTTTCATATCCGAACGATCCTGCCATGCCGCAGCAACCTGAGGGGATCTCGCTGACCTTGTAGTTAGCAGGAATTGAAAGCATTTCGATAGAGCATGCCGAGGAAGAAACGGCCTTCTGCTGGCAGTGCGCATGAAGTATTATCTGAAGGTTCTCTTCCGTAAATGAATCCCTGCTGATCCTTCCTGCCCTGAATTCATTTGCAATAAATTCATCTATCATGAAACTGTTAGCAGCTATTTTCTTCGATTTTTCCCTTAACTCAGAGCTCACCAGATCAGGATATTCATCGCGGAAGCCTAATATGGCTGATGGTTCAATGCCAACCAGTGGCAGATTTTCATCAATCAGGCCGGAAAAGGCATTAATGTTATTTATAGCTATCTTCTTTGCTTTTCTAAGCAGTCCCTTTGAGATAAAGGTCCTTGCGCTGAGATCATGTTCAGCCACTTCAACTTTATAGTTTAGTGCTGTAAGCAGCCTGACAGCATCAATGCCTGCTTCAGTATCATTGTAATCTGTAAATTCATCAATGAAAAGGCACACACTGCCAACCGGTTCTGCAGGGTTCAGAGCGGCAAGATTCTTTCTGATCCATCTCCTGAGGCTGGTTTTATAGACAAGAGGGATTGATCTTTCTGAAGCAAATCCGATGGTCCTTTTAAGTAATCCTGAAAATACCTTGTTCTTAAGAAAGAAGTTATAGATATCCGGGATAAATGAGCCGATCTTGTTGAATGTTGAAATATATGCTATTAATAATGTCCGGAGAGGTATGCCATGCTTATCATACCAGTGCTGGAGGAATTCCGATTTCATCTTGGCAATATCAACACCCGACGGACACTCTGATTTGCATCCCTTGCATGCAAGACAAAGATCAAGAATATCATATATTTCCTTATGATCCCAGGGATCCGGGCTTTTCAAGCTCAGAAACTCGCGAAGGATGTTGGCCCTTGCCCTGGTGCAGTTTTCTTCATCCATTGTGGCCATAAAACTGGGGCACATTGTCCCTCCCAGCTTTATGGATTTGCGGCAATCGCCCGATCCGTTGCATTTCTCGGCAGCTCTTATTATTCCCTCAGTTAATGAGAAATCATACACTGTTTCCAGTTCAGGTGTCACAGTGCCGGGTTCATATCTCAGGAATGTGTTCATAAGAGGTGTATCAACTATTTTCCCTGGATTAAGAATATTTTCAGGATCCCAGGAAGCTTTTAGCTTTTTAAGAAGTTCATAGTTTGCTTCACCCAGGATAAGTGGAATAAATTCCCCTCTCAGCCTTCCATCACCATGCTCTCCGCTCAGGGACCCGCGGTATTTTTTAACAAGCATGGCTGTTTCAATCCCAATGGTCCTGAATAATTCAACATCACCCGTATCTTTCAGATTCAGAACAGGTCTTATATGAAGCTCTCCGGTTCCGATATGGGCATGATAGACCGAATCCTTTCCGTATTTCGCCAGCAATTTTGCAAAGTCGTCCATATAGGCAGGCAGGTCCTCGACGCGAACTGCCGTATCTTCAACAAGTGAAACTGTTCTGCGATCGCCCTTCATCTTTCCGAGAACACCAAGTCCGGCTTTCCTTAGCTCCCATGCTTTTGCCATATCCTTGCCTCTTACAATAGGATAGGAGTAACCGTATCCGGCTTTTTTGAGGGCTTTTATTAAACCATCCGTCACAGATTCCACTTCTTCAACCGTATTCCTGGCAAACTCAACCATCATTATTGCTCCGGGATCACCGTCAATGAAGAACCGGTTATTTTTCTGGCTCAGGTTGTCTTTAGTAAGCTCAAGAATTCTGTCGTCAGTTAGTTCAACTGCAGTTGGTCCGAATTTCAAAGCAACCAGGTTAGCAAGGAAAGCTTCATCACGATCCCTGTGATGAACGCAGACCAGTGTCTTGTATGCCGGAGGAAGAGGTACCAGATTCAGCTTGATCTCAGTTGTAACAGCAAGAGTTCCTTCTGAGCCGGCAAGAAGCTTGCTGAAGTTAAATTTCTTTTCTGACTGACTATTAAAAACCTCTGAATCGAGAAGCATATCAAGAGCGTATCCGGTATTGCGCCTTGGTATCCTTGGATCGGGATATCCGTCACTTATAGTTTTCCTGTTTTCCGGATCATCAAGAATATCTCTTAAATTCCTGTATATTTTTCCTTCAAGATTATCCTGCCTGCATTTCTTTTCAAATGTATTCTTATCCAAAGGGCCGAAAGTGGCTTCACTTCCATCGCTGAGGAGCGTTTTAAGTTCAATTGTATGCTCCCTTGTCGATCCGTAAATAAGGGAATGTGAGCCGCACGAGTTGTTCCCAACCATGCCGCCCATATTGCACCTGCTTGAAGTTGATGTCTCCGGACCAAAAAACAAGCCGGATGGACGCAGGTACATGTTTAATTCATCAAGGACAACACCGGGTTCGACTCTTACCCACATCTCCTCCCGGTTTACTTCGAGGATCCTGTTCATATATCTCGAGATATCTGCAATAATACCGGAGCTCACAACCTGACCGGCAAGTGAGGTACCTGCAGCCCTGAGGGTTACTCCGATTTTCTCTTCTGATGCAAAGAGAAGGATCTTCTTCAGATCCAAAACTCCCTTTGGCCAGGCAACTGCAGCGGGCTGTTCTTTATAATCCGATGCATCGGTTGAGTAGATGTTTTTTGTAATGACGTCATATTTAATATCACCTTCAAGAGTTTCTTTGAGGGAATTAAGCTTGTTAACAATAGAATCCATTTTCATTTTTGTTTTGAAACCGCTAATTTAGAAAATGATTTATCATCTTTCAGAATAAAATAAGAGTCTGGAATATTTTTTAGCAAAAAACCTTTTTTGAAAATATTCATCTCAGGGCGGTAGTTAAATCGGACTTTTTTTACTTACATTTAAAGCTTAATCTTATAAATACTAAACTACTGATATACAATGGAATTAATAGATCGAATCAAGCTTAGTGCAAAAAAACATAATATGCGTATAGTGCTGCCCGAAGGATATGAGGAAAGAAATATTAAAGCAGCTGATATAGCCATTGCCGAAGGGCTGGCACAGATAATTCTGATCGGGGATCCTGAAGAAATTGCATCTCATGCTGCACAGCTTGGATTAAAAAACCTTTCAAAAGCAAAGATTGTTAACCCAAAATCTCATGACAAAAAAAGCCATTACATAGATATGATGGTGGAGATCAGAAAGAGCAAGGGTATGACTAGGGAAGAGGCTTCCCGGCTTATTGAAGATCCTCTCTACCTTGGTGTACTGATGATAAAAAATGGAGATGCTGACGGGGAGGTTTCAGGAGCGGATCATGCCACAGGCGATGTTCTTCGGCCTGCCTTCCATTATGTTAAAACAGCTCCCGGTATATCGGTAGTATCCGGTGCCTTTATCATGATACTGCAGGATAAGAAATTTGGAGAGGATGGGGTGCTTATTTTTGCCGACGGAGCTGTTCATCCTAACCCTACTGACAAGGAACTTGCAGAGATAGCTGTAGCTACAGCCCATACCGCAAGAGCTATCGCAGGTTTTGAACCCAGAATAGCCATGCTAAGCTTTTCAACAAAAGGTAGTGCAAAGCATGAGCTTGTTGATAAAGTTGTCAGTGCTACAAAAATTGCACACGAAATGGCACCGGATCTGATGATAGACGGTGAACTGCAGGGTGATGCGGCTCTTGTGGAAGCGATAGGACAAAAGAAAGCTCCAGGCAGTAAGATTGCCGGTCATGCCAATGTTCTTGTTTTTCCTGACCTCAACTGTGGCAATATTGCTTATAAGCTTGTTCAACGCCTTGCAAATGCAGAGGCAATCGGACCAATTCTCCAGGGTATGGCAGCTCCGATAAATGATCTCTCGCGGGGTTGTTCGGTAAATGATATCGTAAGCATGATAGCAATTACTGCCAATCAGGCAGCAGGGAAAAAACAGAACTAAAAGATTAATAAATAAATTTACACAAATGATCATCCTTGTCCTGAATTGCGGAAGCTCATCAATTAAATACCAGTTGTTTGACATGTCCGACGGAAACAAGTTGCTTGCAAAAGGACTTCTTGAACGAATCGGCTTAGTTGATAGTATATTAACCCATAAACCGGCCAACAGAGAACCTTACAAGATAATAAATGACATTCCTGACCATACGACAGGAATAAATCTGGTAATGGCTGCGTTGACCGATCCAATACATGGCGTTATAAAAGATGTGAATCAGATCAAAGCTGTTGGTCACAGAGTTGTCAATGGCGGTGAAAGCTACAAGGAGAGTGTACTGATCGATAACGAAGTAAAGAAGCAGATCGAGATAAATATTGAGCTTGCCCCGCTGCATAACCCCGCAAACCTTAAGGGCATTCTTTCAGTTGAAAAACTTATTCCCGGCGTGCCACAGGTTGCGGTTTTTGACACTTCATTTCATCAGACCATGCCCGATTATGCCTATATGTATGCCCTGCCCTATGAATATTATGAAAAGTACAAAATCAGAAAATACGGATACCACGGAACAAGTCACAAATTTGTTGCATGCAAGGCTGCAAAAATGCTTGGAAAGGATGTGAAGGATCTGAAGATCATTACATGCCATCTTGGTAACGGGGCATCCATTACAGCAATACAATGGGGCCGGTCAATAGATACATCAATGGGTTTTACACCTGTCGACGGCCTGATAATGGGAACCAGAACGGGTGAGATAGATGCCGGAGTTCTTATTTATATTGCTGATAAGGAGCATCTTAATGTCAGCGGTGTTAATAACCTTATCAATAAGAAAAGCGGCGTGGCCGGTATTTCGGGACTCTCCTCTGATATGCGCGACCTTGAGAAAGCGGCTGCGGATGGTAATGAGAAAGCACTGCTTGCTCTTAATATGTATGCTTACAAAGTCAAAAAATTCATAGGATCTTATATTGCTGTCCTTAACGGACTTGATCTTCTTGTTTTTACAGGAGGAGTAGGAGAGAATGACTTTAAAATGAGGGCAATGATCTGCTCAGATATGGAATCCATGGGAATAAAATTTGACTTTGATGCCAATAATGGAGTTCAGGGCAAGGATAAGGTATTGTCAAAAGCCGGTTCAAAGGCTACTGTTATGTGTGTAACAACTGATGAGGAATTTGTAATAGCTGCCGACACAAAGTACATTGTTGAGCATCAAACAGTTTAATTTTCAACTTAAAGCGAAAAATAAATGGTATTAAAAAGTATGTCCGATCTTAAAGGGATAGTGGCAGGCAAACCCCGGAAGAAACTTATACTCGCTGCAGCCCAGGATCAGCACTCCCTGGGCGCGGTTCTGAGAGCATGGAAAGATGAAATTATTGAACCTGTCTTTATTGGTGACGCGGAGGAAATACAAGCTCTGTGTATCGAAAATGGCTATGACATAACCGGAATAAGGATCATTCATGAACCTGAAATCAATAAAACTGTTGAGATAGCTGTAAAGATGCTCAGCAGTAAGCAGGGGGATATACTTATGAAAGGGAAGGTAGGCACGTCACTGCTGCTTAAATGCGTCCTGAATAAGGAATGGGGCCTCAGAACAGGTAATCTGCTTTCGCATATTGCTCTTTTTGAAGTTGACACTTATCATAAGCTTATAGCAGTGACTGATGTTGCAATGAATATCGCCCCAAACCTTAAGGATAAGATCTCCATTGTCAATAACTCGGTTTCATTCCTTAACAGGCTTGGATATGTTATGCCCAAGGTCGCCGTCCTGGGAGCTGTTGAAATGGTGAACGAGAATATGGAAGCCACACTGCATGCAGCCTTGCTTTCAAAAATGAATCAGCGTGAACAGATAAGGAACTGCATAATTGACGGACCCCTTGCATTCGACAATGCCGTAAGTCTGGAAAGTGCACAGCATAAAGGAATAAAGAGCGAAGTGGCCGGTGATACCGATCTGCTCCTGATGCCTGATATTGAAGTCGGAAATGTGCTTTATAAATCCCTGGTTTTCTTTGCTAAAGCAAAAGTTGCATCTATCATCCTCGGAGCCCAGGTCCCCATCGTCCTGACCTCCAGATCTGATTCAGAACAGGCAAAATATTACAGCATTCTTCTTTCAGCTGCCGCCAGCAAGTAAACCGAAAAGTATGATCCGTACTCTTGACCAGATGGTTGAAAAGGTTCTGTCGCTTCACAAAAAGCACCGGATCGCTGTAGCCTGGGCTCATGATATTCATACGTTAAGTGCAATTCATAAAGCCGTAAATTACGGTTTCGCTGAAGCCAATCTGATTGGTCAGTCATCGGAAATTAAAAAGATATGCCGGAAAGCCGGTATCAATTATGAACTGTTTACGATAACTGATTCTGATGATGAGGTAGAAGCTTCACTTACAGCTGTCCGGCTGACTCGTTCCGGAGAAGCAGATATTGTAATGAAAGGGTTAGTGGGTACCGATAAATTTCTGAAGGCTGTTATGGATAAAAACAATGGGCTGATGCTGCCTGAATCTATCCTGAGTTATGTTGGTGCTATTGAATTGCCTTCCTATCATAAACTACTGTTTATCACCGATACAGCTGTAATACCTTCACCATCGCTTGAGCAGAAAATAGTTATGGCAGAATATGCTATTGAGATGGCTGGAAGGTTCGGTATAAACAAACCAAAAATTGCACTGATATCAGCTTCAGAGAAGCCAAGCCGCCATTTTAAAAGTTCTGATGATTATGGGGTGATGTGCAAAATGGCCAAAAAAGGGGAAATTTTAAATTGCATTATGGATGGACCATTAGATCTTTTTCTGGCCTGCGATAAGAAAAGTGTGGAAATTAAAGGGGTTAATACTCCGGTAAACGGTGATGCGGATATACTTCTCTTTCCTTCTCTTGAATCGGCAAATCCATTTTATAAAGGGCTGATGCTCTTCGCTCAGGGTGAACTGGCAGGTTTGATCAGAGGGACAGAAAAACCTGTAATAGTTATGTCAAGAAGTGAAAGTGAAAAATCGAAGTTTTATTGCATAGCACTCGCATGTCTGATGGCTTAAAAAACCTGTAGCGTAAACATATTGTTAATTCATACCAAGTCCAATGTTCAAACGGTTAATACTGGCTATCAATCCCGGATCGACATCTACTAAATTTGCCCTTTTTGAAGAAGATAACCTCCTTTTTGAAAAGACTCTCAGGCACACTTCTGAAGAATTATCAGATTTTAAGAAGGTAACTGACCAGTTTCATTTCAGGAAGGATCTGATAATGAAAGAATTATCTGGTCAAAACATTGATTTGTCGGGGCTGGCAGCTGTTGTCGGACGGGGTGGATTAATAGAACCTATCGAATCAGGTATATATGAGGTCAATGAAAAAATGATTGACGATCTGAGGAGAGGGATAATGGGAGAGCATGCAAGCAATTTAGGCGGGCTGATTGCTGATGATATTGCTTCAAGCTTACCGGAGGCTAAGGCTTATATTGTTGATCCTGTGGTAGTTGACGAGCTTGAGCCTGTTGCCAGGATTTCAGGGCATCCTGCGATTGAACGTATTTCAATTTTACATGCTTTGAACCAGAAGGCCGTGGCACGGACATATGCAGGATCGGTTAACAGGAAATATGAGGACATGAACCTTATTCTTGTCCATATGGGAGGAGGAATAAGCGTTGGTGCCCACCGGAAGGGCAGGATAATAGATGTCAACAACGCATTGAATGGGGATGGACCATTTTCTCCGGAGCGTTCCGGCGGACTTCCATCGGGTCAGCTTGTTGATCTCTGTTTCAGCGGGAAGTACTCACATCAGGAACTTAAATCAATGATCACCGGGAAAGGAGGCATAGTTGCTTACCTTGGAACCAACAACTTTATAGAAGCAAACAGAATGGCAGATAACGGAGATCAGAAAGCTGTTCTTATAATAGAGGCAATTGCATATCAGATCTCCAAAGAGATAGGAGCATCAGCTGTAGTTCTTGAAGGCAAGGTCGATGCCATTATTTTAACCGGCGGCCTGGCATACCAGGAATCGCATGTGGAGAGGATAAGGAAAAGGATTGGTTTTATTGCCGAAGTAGTTGTTTCTCCGGGAGAAGATGAGATCAAAGCGTTGGCATATAACGGATTGCTTGCACTCGATGGGAAGATTGAGATCAAGGAATACTCTTGAACTCACACCCGAACCCCCTCCAGAATCGACCTCTCCCCAACCCCTCCCCCAAGTGGACGAGGCACCTGTTACGGGTTACTAACAGCCACTGGCAGCACTTTTCCATTAAAAAACTTATTCCCGTTAACCGCAAAATAGGCGATAAATTCAGCCATCTCCTTTGGCCCAAGCGGAGCTTTAAAACCGGGAAACGCATTTTCGAACATCTCGGTCTGAACTGATCCAAGCGCCAGGCAATTTACACTTATATATGAATCGCTCAGTTCGCCAGCCAGGCATTCGCTGAGGCACGACAAAGCTGCCTTTGAAGCACTGTAAACTGACAGGCCTCTGTACTTCGAACTTCCCTGGTATCCTCCCATGCTGGAAATGTTTACAATATGAGAGCCTTCTGACATCAGAGGGACCAATAGTCTTATGAAAGAAGCGGGACCGAAAAAATTTGTCTCCATCATTTTACGGGTATCCTGGTCTGAAAGCTGTAGAAAATCCTTCACAACAAGGAGACCGGCAATATTGATTAAAATATCAAGCTTGCTGAAACGGTTATAAACCTGATCTATTACAGCTTCAGTCTCAGTTTTCAGTTCTGAGATATCCATTTTCAGATAAGAAACATTCTCATTTGGACATTCTAATTGCAACTCTTTGAGCCTGGCTTCATTCCTGCCTGTAACGAGAATCTGGTTATCTGCATCAGATGCAAGGCGGAGGACAACTTCCCTGCCAATTCCCTTTGAACCTCCATTTACTAATATATTCATACCTTCATTATGTACTTTGATTCCAGTTTTTTTGTTTATTTGCTATCGTTTCAGGTAAAGTTACAAAATTGTTTTATGAAACCATTTTACATTAAAAGATATCATATGCAGGAAAGATTCCATAAAGCCGGACTATTGGTTCTTCTGTTATGTGTTTCTTTTATTCCGGCTTTAGGGCAGCAGACAGGCAAAGAGGTCCCGCCGTTAAAAGAAAGACTTTTTTATGGAGGAAACTTAAGCCTTCAGTTCGGTACATTCACGGATATTGAAGTATCTCCGGTTATCGGGTTATGGGTGCTTCCAAGGATTAGCATTGCTGCCGGTCCTGATTTTCAATATTTTAAGACACCGGCTTTCCGTACAACAATTTTTGGGGGCCATTCTTACCTGGAAGTTCTTTTTCTGCAGGATTTCAATAACATTATTCCTCTCGGGATGCACTTTGGAATGTTTTTTCATGTTGAATATGAAGCGCTTAGTCTTGAATCATCCGTTTTTAAAACAGCTCCTTATGTTCCCGGCAGATTCATGATTAATACAATTCTCGCCGGAGGAGGCATAAGGCAGCAAATTGGCCAGAGATCATCCCTGAATATGACATTTCTGTGGGCCCTGAATGATTCAGGTTATGGAATATATGGTAATCCGGAAATCAGGGTTTCATTTATTTTCTGAAAGACTTAAATATTCAGCTTTTCTCCTTCTGATTTGGCTATGATAACCGCGGCACAAGTATCGCTGTAAACATTTATTGACGTACGGAACATGTCAAGGATACGATCAACTGCCAGAACAAGACCTATTCCTTCAAGGGGAAGGCCGACGGCTTTGAGTACAACTGCCATCATAACTAGTCCTGCCATCGGTATTCCTGCCGCTCCGATAGCGGCAAGCAGGGCAGTGAAAACAACTACGACCTGCTGCCCGAATGTGAGGTTTATGCCATAAGCTTGTGCAATAAACATTACTGCAACACATTCATACAGCGCAGTTCCGTTCATGTTCACTGTTGCTCCGAGAGGTAGGGTAAAACTTGCAATTTTGTTCGAAACACCATCTTTATCTTCAACAGCTTCCATTGTCAGGGGAAGTGTTGCATTGGAGGATGATGTTGAAAAGGCTGTCAGAAGAGGCGTTGCCATGTTCTTAAAATGTTTGACAGGATTTGCTCTTCCAAAAAGCTTTACTGACAGGGGAAGAGTGAACAATCCATGTATAAATAAGCCGGCAAGTACAGTTATAAAATAGAGTCCTAAACGGCTGATTACTTGGCTGATATCATTGCCCAAATGCACCTGCTGGGCTATAACTTTAGCAGTTATGCTGAATATGCCAAGTGGAGTGAATTTAACTATGAACATGGTGATTTTCATAACAACATCAAGAACAGCATTGAATACATCCATTAATAAAAGCCGTGGCTTTTCGCTGATCCTGGTTAAGAAAAAGCCAAAAAGTATCGCAAAAAAGATAATTGCAAGCATCTGGCCCTGCGCAAGAGCCTCGATTATATTGGTCGGAACAATCTTAATCAGAGTCTGTCCGAAGTTGTCAGAGGCTGCAGCAATCTCTTCTACAGCGACTTTTAACCCAAGTTCAGCACCCACTCCGGGTTTTATGGCAGTCACAAGAATGAAACCTGTTATTATGGCAGCAAGGGTGGACAGGACATAATATCCCATCGTCTTCAATCCTAATCGCCCAAGATTCCCACCACTGCCAACACTTGCCACTCCTGTCGTGATTGAGCAAAGTATGAGAGGGACAATTATCATATTGAGAGCGCGGAGAAATATTTCTCCAATCCAGTTAGTGTAGTTTGTAGCGTTTGAAAAATAATAACCAAAAATACCACCGGCAAATAGCATAATTATAATCTGAAAGTGGAGCGGGACAGAAAACTTTGATTTGACCATGATCCAAGGGTTTTGCGAGTTAAAGGAAAAGAAACTTTATGATAATTCATTTTAAAAAGAATTCTATTTTTTATTTTCATGAACTGCTCTACAATTCAATATTTGAAATTGACCTGCCCCCGGGCTATAAATATTAGTGAAATTTCTGCCAAATCCTTACCGGGCATTTTTTACCTGCACTTTTTAAAAAGTCAATAAGGAGATTAGTCTGCTTTACATTTGTAAACAAGCCAAATTGCTTTGATATTTACATAAGTAACCGGACAATTACATGATTAAAATTTACACATGTGAAAAATGTGATTTAATTGTAATGGATATGTTTAAGTACTTGTAAACCAATAGAATTATATCATTTATATATCCTTAAAATATAGTATTTAGTGCATTTGCAGACAGATCTTATTTAGATATTCTGTTAATTTTATATTATAATGCAGTATATCAATTATATAATCAACTAAACTAAAGTAAAACATGAAATAATAGTAATTTGTAAGGTGTTATTATTCAATGAAATGGTTTTTAGCCGATCCTCTTGTTTAATCTTTATTATTAGTGAGGTTACATATGTAATATACTAAAGTTACCTATGTAAATTAATTAATCTTTACATTTGTAATATATTAAATTCATATTATGAAAGACAGAATCCTTGAGTTTTTGAAGCAGGAAAACAAAACTTCAGCTCAATTCGCTGAAGAAATTCGTGTTCAGCCCTCAGGTATCTCCCATATACTTTCAGGAAGGAATAAACCAAGCCTGGATTTTGTTTTAAAAATGTTGCAGAAATATTCATTCCTGTCTACTGAATGGTTAATATTTGGAAGAGGATCTATGTATAAGGAATCAAAAATGGGCGATCTGTTTTCTAATATTGATATGCTTCAACCTGGCAAGCCAAAGGATATTTCATTGGAACCACCAGGCAAAATGCAACCTGAAAGCCATCAAAGAGCGGATATTCAGGATGAAATCCTTGAAGAATCCTTTCCGGACCATTCTGAAGCAATTAAAATAGTATGGTTTTATGATGACTCAAGTTTTGAGGAATTTTATCCAAGGAAACGTTAGCCAATATTTTCCGGAACCCGATCATTAATTATCTTTGCTGAAAAGAGACTGCTGATGGCAAAGAGAATTGAAGATTTCAAAATAAATGTAAACAGTCGTCTGAATAATGATTTCTTTATTCTGGAACTCTCAGGAAATTCTTATTTCCCATCCCTAAAGCCAGGACAATTTGCACAGGTAAAAATCGAAGGAAGCCCTGAAACATTTCTTCGTCGTCCAATATCCATTCATGATGTTGATTATGAAAGAAATACAATAAAATTTCTTGTTCAGATCGCCGGAAAAGGAACCGAAAGGCTTTCAACTCTGAAGCAAGGAGAAACCCTTAACATCATATATCCACTCGGGAATTCATTCAGTCTTCCTGCTGAAAATGCAAAAGTTCTGCTTATAGGAGGAGGCTGTGGTGTAGCACCTTTAATGTTTCTTGGAAAATATCTGAAAACAAAAGGTTATAAACCGGAGATACTTCTGGGATTCAGAAATTCTGACCGTATTATTGAATTTGATGAGTATGCCCGAATAGGGCCGGTATATCTTACAACCGAGGACGGATCTAAGGGAGAAAAAGGATTTGTCACCGATCATACAGTCCTGAAAGACCGTCACTTCGACCATATTTGCTGCTGTGGTCCGGAATCTATGATGAAGGCTGTTGCAGGCTATTGTTCTAAAAACGACATTAAATGTGAAGTATCTCTTGAAAACCTTATGGCATGCGGTTTTGGTGTTTGCCTCTGCTGTGTTGTAAACACTGTGAATGGAAACCTCTGCACCTGTGTCGATGGTCCTGTTTTTAATACAAAGGAATTGAAATGGTAAACCTTGGTGTTTCGATTGGAAATCTGAAATTTAAGAACCCTGTAATTACTGCTTCAGGTACTTTCGGGAACGGATCAGAATTTGATGATTTCATTGATGTATCACGACTGGGCGGCATTATTCTGAAAGGGACAACCATAGAGCCAAGGGAAGGAAATCCTTACCCCAGGATGGCCGAAACTCCTTCAGGTATGCTGAATGCAGTAGGTTTACAAAACAAAGGTATCGATTACTTCGAGAAAAAGATATATCCTGTTATATCAGAGTATGATACCAACGTTATAGTGAATATCAACGGTAGTTATATTGAAGACTATATTGCTTTGGCTGAGAGGATTAATAAGCTGGAAAAGATCCAGGCAATAGAACTCAATATTTCATGTCCAAATGTTAAAATGGGTGGAATGGCATTTGGAACTAATCCAGCTTCAGCACGTGAAGTCATAAAAGGTGTAAGAGCCGTTTACTCAAAAATCCTTATTGTCAAGCTTTCACCAAACGTTACGAATATTGTCGATTTTGCCAGGATTTCTGAGGATGAGGGGGCTGATTCTGTTTCCCTGATAAACACACTTCTGGGCATGGCAATCGATATTAAAGCCATGAAGCCATCATTATCCACGATTACCGGAGGCCTTTCCGGACCTGCTGTAAAGCCTGTTGCATTAAGAATGGTATGGCAGGTCGCAAAGGCTGTTAAGATACCAGTTATCGGGATCGGCGGAATCATGTCGTCTGGCGATGCTATTGAGTTTTTGCTTGCAGGTGCAAGTGCGATCCAGGTCGGAACAGCCTCATTTATTGACCCACGGATTTCAATGTCAATACTTGAAGGAATTTCAAAATATCTTACTGATAAAGGATTCAGTGACCTTAGGGAAATTATCGGGTTGATAAACAGATAATTAAATTAAATTTTAAATTAATAATACTTCAATTCCGATGTTGCTCCCTGAATTGCAGCAGTCGAAAAAGTGATTGATGTGCCTTTGCATTAACCTTGTATAGCTTTTAAAAAGAAATATTACTATTACGTAAAAGTCTCTGTTTTTCCTTTAAATTTGTCATAGTTAAATGCTAATTATCATTTTTCGTTAATCTAAATCAATAAAAATGACAGAAATTATTCATATTGATAATCTGGATAGAAAAATTCTTGATATCATAACCAAAAACGCCAGGGTTCCCTATCTGGAAGTTGCACGTGAATGCAATGTTTCGGGCGCAGCAATTCATCAGCGAGTTCAGAGACTCATCAGGATAGGAGTTATAAGGGGTTCAGAATTTAAAGTCGATCCTGCTCTTGTAGGCTTTAAAACCTGTGCCTATATTGGTGTTTATCTCGACCATCCCGGACACTACCGTGACATTATCAAGAAATTCAAAGAGATACCCGAAATAATTGAATGCCACTACACAACTGGTAATTACTCATTGTTTCTTAAGGTATACACCCGTGATAATGAGCACCTTCGTGAAATCCTTACAGATAAGATCCAGAATATCCCCGGAGTGGTTCGGACCGAAACTCTTATATCCCTTGAAGAATCAATTAACCGGCAGATTCCTGTACTTTTGAAGTGAATTCAGATCAGATAATCATTATCAGATCAAAAATATTCCACACAGGATTTTAATAGGTATTCAATATTCCATTAATACTCAATTTATATAGGAATGATTAGAATGAAATTTCCTGCTTTTCTGTCAGGACTGCTTTTTTGCTGCATAAAACAAACAATGCTCCTTCCGGAGCATTGTTTGTCTTGTGATCTAGCTGGGATTCGAACCCAGGACCCCATCCTTAAAAGGGATGTGCTCTACCAGCTGAGCTACTAAATCAATATTTTATTCCAAAGAACCCAGGACCCTCCCGCAAAGCGGGATGCTCTACCAACTGAGCTACTAAATCAGTAATTTATTTTTGCGGTGCAAAGATAAAAGAAATTTGGGTTTCTGCAAAAAATATTTGTTTTTATTCCATAACAACGGTAAAAATCAGGTATGCTAAAATAAACCCATTTTGATAAAGTAACCTGGCCATTGTACACAACTTTTCTTTCTGCTTTTGTAATGAATTCCCTGCTTGAACGTCATGCTGATAAATAAACGTTCTTTAATCCTTTAATTTATCAGCTATGAAAAGAATTTTTGGGATATTATTGGTATCAACCTTTTTGGGAGTTGCTTATGGACAAAGATCAATAGACAGGCTCTTTGAAAGATACGCAAACAATGATGGGTTTGTTTCGTTTACCATAAGCGGCAATCTGTTAAATCTGCTCAAATCGGGCGATAGTGAGGGGAATGACAACCACTGGCCCGACAAGATAACCGAAATCAGGATCCTTGTTCAGGAGGATGAGAACAGAGGCATTGAGAATTTTTATGATCTTGCCAGACGTGATTTGGATTCACGGGATTATGAAGAATTTATGACTGTGAAAAAATCGGACCAGGATCTTAAAATGCTGGTACGGATGGATGGAGATATTATAAGAGAATTTTTGCTTATAGGCGGAGGCGAGGATAACTTTGTCATTCAGGCAAAAGGGAGAATAACTGTTAAGGAGGCTGAAGATTTTAGCCGTGAGGCAAAGAAGGGACACGGGAGGAATATGTTTTCAGATCTTAATTAGTTAATTATCTGATTATCTTTGCATGAAGGATAAGCGCTTCTCTGTCAATGACAAAAACTGATTTCAATAACCTTGTTATCACCTTGGGCAGAAAACTGTACGGATATGCATACCGCATACTCAGAGAAAAGGAAGGATCCGAGGACGCTGCTCAGGAGGTTTTTGTTAAACTGTGGAAGATGAATATGGAACTTGCCAATTATGAAAGTGTGGAAGCCCTGGCTGTAACAATGGTCAAAAACTACTGCATCGATCAGATAAGAAAGCAAAAATACTTTGAACCTGCCGACAGCATTTCCTTTTCCCTGTATCATGATTCTGAACCATCCCCGCAGGAAAAGCTTGAAAGCAGCGAGACAACTGCCATAATGCACAGGATCATTAATGGTTTGCCTGAAACTTACAGGGAGATCATTCAACTGAGGGACATAGAAGAACTTTCATACGAGGAAATTGCAGTTAAGACAGGACTGAATATCAATACTTTGAGGGTTAATCTGTCAAGAGCAAGAAAAAGTGTAAGGGATGAATTTAATAAACGGACCAATGAATTCAGAGGAAATAAAACGATTGCTTGAAAGGTACTATGAGGGGGCAACTACCTCTGAGGAAGAACTTTTACTTAAGAAGTTATTTAGCATGGATAATGTTCCTCCCGATCTGAGAAGTGACCGGGATATATTTCGTTATTATATGCAGCTGACGGAAATACCTGAGCCGTCTGCTGATTTTGAAAAGAAAATAATTTCTGCAATTGAGAGTAAGGATAAAGTTATAGGGGGATTTAAAAGAAGAAGGCTGATTGCTGTTATTTCAGGTATTGCGGCCACAATGCTTATTCTTGTGGGCTCATATTTCTTTTTCATAAACAGATCAGAACCACATGATACATATTCTGATCCCGAAGTGGCTTATGCAGAAACAATGAAAATACTTTACCAGGTCTCAGCCCGTCTCAACAATGGTACAAAAGCTCTCGGGCATCTTAGCACCTTGCAGGATGAAACTCAGAAAACAATGGCAACCGTCAGCAGGTCAACTGCTAAAATAGAAGATAAAATGAAACCACTTGATAATCTCTGGAAGGCAATGGAAAATGTCGACAGGACAAGGGAAAAAGATTAATAACGTATTAAACAAACAAGTAACCAATAAAAAGTAACAAGAAACAAGTAACCAATCGCCAATCACCAATCGCCAATCACCAATCACCAATCACCAATCACCAATCACCAATCACCAATCACCAATTATCAAATACCAGATATGAAAAAGTTAATTCTCTTCAGCACAGCTCTCTGCATGGCTGCAATATTAAATGCCCAGTCCAATGCAATTGATGAGTTTTTCGACAGGTATTCTGAAAAGGAGGGTTTTACCACAGTCACTATTTCCAGCAAACTGCTGAGTCTTTTTACAGGGAAGAAGGTAAATAGCGAAGGGAGTGACATAATTAACAAGCTGACTTCAATCAGAATTCTTTCAGTGGAAGATTCGCTTCTGAATCAAAGCATTAATTTTTATAAAGAACTTACCAAAAAGCTCGATGTTTCTGCTTATGAAGAACTAATGGTTGTCAGGGAAGGTCCTGATATAACTAAGTTCCTGGTAAAACAAAAAGGGGATGTTATTTCAGAACTGCTTGTCATTATCGGCGGCCCGGGTGATAATACCCTGATTTCAATAAAAGGTGATCTGGATTTGAAGAGCCTTTCGGAACTGTCGGATCAAACCGGAATTGACGAACTCAAGGATCTTGAGAAGATAAAAAAGAAGGAGAAGGAGGAATGAGTTACATATTTTAGTTGTTGCAGGTTATCTGTTCTCCGGTCTTCTTAAAAACCCACCCCAGGCCCCCCGCCTAAGCGGGGCAGGCTCTCCCAAGGAGGGGATCCGCCAGATTAGGCTTCTGACTTCTTTCTTCAGTGATATGAATTTATTGTCCGGAATAATTGTAAAAGTGTATCTTAATTAGTTACTTTCAGAGGTCATTGTGAACCCAGGAATAAACTAATGCCCGAAGCTCAAAAAATAGAAAGAGCATACAGGACCTTGTTGAAGACAGCAAAAAGCTTGCTGGCTCCAGGGGACACCAAAAAGATAAGGCGGGCACTCGATCTGGCACTTAAAGCCAGTGCCGGCAATTCAACTCTTACCGGGAAACCTGAGATTCTGCATGCATTATCGGTTGCTACCATCATTTCGGAAGAGATGGGTTTGGGAACCACCTCAATAATTGCGGCTCTTCTGCACGATTCTTATAACAGGCTTGGCATGGCGCCTCAGGACCTTGAGAAGGAATTAGGAATGAAAGTCGTTGAAATCCTGCAGGGATTTTCACGTTTGGAAGGAATTAATTCAACACAAGTTTCATACCAGTCGGAGAATTTCCGGAAGCTTCTGTTAAGCCTTGCTGATGACGTAAGGGTAATTCTTATCAAGCTTGTTGAAAGGCTTGAATACATGCGAAACCTTGATGATGCACCGGAAAAAGAGAGGCTTCCTCTGGCATCGGAGACCTATTTTCTTTACGCTCCTCTGGCGCACCGGCTTGGTTATTATAATATAAAGTCAGAATTGGAAGATCTGGCTGTCAAATTTCTTGAGCCTGAACAATATACTTTTGTTGACAGCAGGCTAAAGCAGACCACAGCCTCGAGAAACAAGCTGATACGTGATTTCGTTGCCCCGTTGGGTGAAAAGCTGGATAGCCTTGGAATTAAATACACAATTAAAAGCCGCACTAAATCAATTCATTCCATAATGCTGAAAATGAAGAAGCAGGGAGTGGATTTTGAGGAGGTTTATGATCTGTTCGCAGTCAGGATAATTCTTGACAGCGATCAGGAAAATGAGAAATCCGATTGCTGGCGGGCCTATTCAATAGTGACGGATCTTTATCAGCCAAATCCAAGCCGTCTCCGCGACTGGATCTCTGTACCCAAGTCAAATGGCTATGAATCTCTTCATACAACAGTTGTGGGTCCAAGGGGCAAATGGGTTGAAGTACAGATCAGGTCGTCCCGAATGGATGAGATAGCTGAGAAAGGATTGGCGGCCCACTTTAAGTACAAAGGGGTAAAGGGAGAGGGGGGCCTGGATATCTGGCTGACTAAGATGAGGGAGATTCTTGAATCGTCTGAAAAAGAGGATGATACATTTCTCGACAAAGTCAGGTCAGGTCTCTATTCCGATGAGGTTTTTGTATTTACTCCTAATGGCGACCTGCGCCAGCTTCCGGCGGGTTCAACACTACTCGATTTTGCCTTCGATATCCATACCGCGGTGGGAGCCTCATGCGTTGGAGGCAAGGTAAATGGGAAAAATGTAACGTTGAAGTATGTGCTTCAGAATGGTGATCATGTTTCCGTTTTAAGGTCGAAGAATCAGAAGCCTAAGCAGGACTGGCTGTCATTTGTAGTTACAAGCAAGGCTAAAACCAAAATAAAGCAGGTTCTAAGTGAAGAAAAGACAAAATCTGCTGCTGAAGGCAAAGAGATATTAATGCGACGCCTTAAAAACTGGAAAATGAATTACGGTGATGCTGTTATCCAGAAGCTGATAATTCATTATAACTTAAAAACAGCTCAGGATCTTTATTGCAATATAGAATCAGAAAAACTCGATCTGCTTGAAATAAAAGAGGTCCTTATGAAAGGAGAACAGGAAGAGGTCCCGGTTCAACCGGCAGCACTTCCTGAAAAGGAATTCAAGGAACCTTCAGTCTCTGCATACTCTGATTATCTGATAATAGAGGATAGAGTGGATGGCCTCGACTACAAGCTTTCAAAATGTTGCAATCCGGTATTCGGTGATTCAATTTTTGGATTCGTGACAATTTCAGAAGGTATAAAAATCCACAGAACGGGCTGTCCCAATGCCCACAATTTGATGGCCAGATATCCCTACAGGGTGGTAGCGGCCCGATGGACGAAAACGAAAGACGCTCCCACATTCAAGGCCGTAATAAAGGTCTCAGGGATCGAGGATATCGGCATTGGAAATAAAATTGCTGATATTATTGCAGGCTACAAAGTCAACATCAGGAGTTTCAGCTATAACATTGATGAGGGGATGTTTGAGGGGACACTGAGCATAATGGTTCCAAATAATGACATACTCTATGGCATCATCCGCAAGATCCAGTCTATTAAGGGTGTTCTTAAAGCCTCCCGGCAAACCAGCGATTAAATTATACATGTTATATAATACATAGTACATAATACATAATACATAATACATAATACATAATACATAATACATAATACATAATATATTCTTCTAATGTTTAACAACCTTGTTCAGTATCTTTTATCAGGCCTGACAGGAAGCTTTGCCAGTTTTTCGACTTCAATTGAAGGGAAACCGAATTCCTGAACCACTTTCCCAAGGATAAGGTAGGTTCCGCTCCCTTTAAAGGGATAGTTTTTTAGCGATTGAGAAAAATGAGTGGTATCGAAGAAGTTTCCTTCGGCATCGATGAAACATCCGAAATTCATCCATTCTTTCTTTATTGTCTTAATATATTTTATTGTTACAAGGTGTCCGACCATACGGATCTTTTTCCCGGCGTATTTCAGCATATCCCTTGCTGATATCTCTCCGCGGAATGATGTCTCAAGCATATCAAACCAGCTTACAGTGACAGGAAAGCCAAACAGTTCAATTTCATCATATGCATCATCAAGGTTCCCGTGAACAAGGTCGGGCAGTGTGAAGCTGCGGACAGGCTGTGAGAAGAGGGGACGGATGCTTTCATGTTTTTTACTATTCATCACCATGTGAGCTTCCCATAGCAGAACAGCCTTCTTTTTCCCTGTGAACCTGAAGGCTCCTGCCCTGATAAGAAGAACTACCTGTTCAAGCCCTGGGCAGACCCTCCCGACAAAATCATTAAGATCGCTGAACGGACCATCTGCATCACGTATCTCTTCTATTGATCGTGCAAGTTTTTCTTCAATGCTTAGAATATGAATAAATCCAAGGTAGATATCCGTTCCATAAATAGTTGTCTTGAATGTGCTTTTGTTCACACATGGCGGATGGATGGTTGCTCCGGATCTTCTGGCTTCGTGCACATATACCCATGTCCTGTAGAATCCTCCGAAATTATTTATGACTGCAACCATGAATTCGAGAGGGAAATGAGCTTTCAGGTAGAGGCTCTGAAAGCTCTCCACAGCATAGGAAGCTGAGTGTGCTTTTGAGAATGAATAACCGGCAAATGACTCAATCTGTCTCCAGACCTCTTTTGTGATCTCATCGCTGTAGCCCTTTTCATGGCAGTTTGAGAAAAACTTGTCAACAATCCTCTGCATCTCCTTTTTCGACCTGTATTTGCCGCTCATGGCACGTCTGAGCGTATCGGCATCAGCAAGATCGAGGCCGGCAAAATGATGACAAACCTTCAGAACATCTTCCTGGTAAACCATTACCCCGAATGTCTCTTCAAGCTGTTCTTTCATGACCGGGTGGATGTATTCGAACTTATCAGGGTTATGGAACCTGTAGATATATTCTCTCATCATTCCCGAACGGGCAACGCCAGGCCTGATAATTGAGCTTGCGGCCACCAGGGTGGGATAATCGTCGCACTGCAGCTTCTGCAGCAGCCCTCTCATCGAGGGGCTTTCAACATAGAAACACCCCTTTGTCTCGCCTGTCTTAAGGCATTCTTTGACCTTCGGATCGTTCTTGAATTTCTGGATCGCATGAACGTCAATATCAACCGACTGATTCCTCATTATTATCTCAGTGCTCTCGCGTATGTGGCCAATTCCGCGCTGACTCAGGATATCGAGCTTTTCAAAACCGATCTCTTCGGCAGTGTACATGTCCCACTGCGTTACAGGAAAGCCTTTCGGGGGCATGTCCAGTGCTGTATAGCATGTAATTGGCTCCTCGGAGATCAAAATGCCCCCGGCATGGATGCTTCTCATATTAGGGAAGTCGGCTATTTTCAGTCCGGTTGAAAAAATAGTGTCGGTTATTTCGTTCCTGTTTGCCTCTGAAGCCGGATTATCGATCAGGTTATCAATCTCTTCCTTTGGCAGTCCATGCACCTTTCCCAGTTCGCGCACAATCGATTTGCCCCTGAAAGTGCTCATTGTTCCCAGAAGTGCGGTATGTCCGCCGCCATATCTTTTAAAAATGTAATCGATAACATCGTCTCTTTCTTTCCATGAATAATCGATATCAAAATCAGGAGGACTGCTGCGCTTCGGGTTGATGAACCTCTCGAAGTAAAGGTTTAGGTCAATTGGGTCAACATTGGTGATTTTCAGACAGTAAGCAACAATTGAATTTGCACCGCTGCCACGTCCCACGTGGTAGAACCCTCTTGACATCGAGTACCTGACAATATCCCATGTTATGAGAAAATAGGCCGAGAAACCCAGCCTGTCAATTATTTCCAGCTCATGCCTGATTCTTTTCTTTGCTTCTGAATTCTGTTTGCCATACCTGTATATCATGCCGTCCCATGCAAGCTTTTCGAGCAGAAGCTTGTCGTCGTACCTGGTTGCCGAAAATATCTTCTTGTTTTTCAGACTATTATGATCAAAATCGAGAGAGCAATCATCCATCAGCTTTTTTGTGTTCCTCACGATCCATTGATGTTCATCTGAGAGATTTTTCCGTTGTTCCTGTGTTTTGAAAAACTCATCTTCGCCCGCGCATTGTGACGGCTTAAGATGGCTGAGAAGTATATTGTTGTCGACCGCCCTGAGGCTTTTATGAATGAAGATATCGTCGTTCGATGCGAAGGTCACCGGCTGCAGAAGGACCATTGAATTCCTGTTGGTTGAACCATTTAATGTTACCAGGCGGTTGATCTCACCGGGTTTTATTCCTATGCGCTCATTTTCAAGAAGCCGCCTGACCGGAGTTTTTTTCAATGAGTATATTGTATATACATCGGAGAACCCCGGTGCCGGGAAAGGGATAGGAGTTTTTTCAAAATTATGCTTTGAAAGAAATTCATTCAGTTCCCTCATGCCGTTATTGTTGCGTGCAATGCCGATATACTGCAGCTCATTATCATTCCTGAATTCAATTCCCGCAACGGGTTTTATGTTGTTTTTTTTACATTCGCCTGCAAATTCAGGGATCCCGGTTGAATTGTTGATGTCAGTCATGGCGATGCACTCATCTCCTGCAGCGATGGCATTCTGCACAAGCTGTTCCACGGACATCATTCCGTAGCGAAGGCTGTAATATGAGTGACAGTTTAAATACATAGTTGTAGTGTGAAGTGCCTAGAGTGCCTAGAGTGCCTAGAGTGACTAGAGTGACTAGAGTGACTAGAGTGACTAGAGTGACTAGAGTGACTAGAGTGACTAGAGTGACTA
>JBBSAP010000035.1:0-30141 GCA_038252165.1 Bacteroidales bacterium
CTTCCGGATCAAAAACAGAAAAACAATCTTTAATGAGAAAAATTAATCTATTTTTGAATGACTGAAAAATGTACATTCTTGTTGCCATTTTCTGTACATCCTAATTTACCGAAAACTGTACATTGTCAATTTCTGGTTACATAGACGACTACGGGATTCGATTTTCAACAAAAATGGTTCAATAAAAATGCCCTGAAATATTAAATCTCAGGGCATCAATAGGACGACATTAATATCGAATTTTCTTAATGAAATTATTATTACTGTAGCATTAAAGTTTGTACTTTAACAGGCTTACCTTTGACCTTGTCGGTTTCAGTCATTTTGGTTGGTGAAATGAATTCAAATATTACTCTAATGCTTTATTTAGTTTCTCTATATCCTCATTTTTGGGAATAAACGCATAATCCGAAAAACCAATCATCCAGCTATCCCCGACTTTTACAACATGAGATGTTGAACGAATTGGAATTTTTGGACTTATATGACGCATTGTAAATTGTTCTATGACAAGTGCCGAGTTCCCATCCGCAGCAACCCGAATTTCACGTTTATCAACTGAATAATGATAATCACTCGTATCAGAAGCCATTTGCTGCTTAAACATATCTGAAAGTGTTTTCTTATCGAAAAATTCCGAAGGGTCAGTTCCGAGGAACAAGCCATCTTCAGTTAATAATGCTAAAGATGCATTGGCATCCTTTTTCTGATAGGCATTCAGAAACTTGTCCATCAGGGTTGTGATTTCTCCTTTCACAGCATTTATGTCAACAGGCTTATTTTGCACCTTTGGTTGGCATCCAGCAGTTATCATTACTGCCAGTAGAGCGAAATAACTAACTTTTTTCATTTGATTTTGGTTAATGGATAAAATAAATAACTGTAAAACAATTATAAGATGCAAGTTACACCAGTTTAAATCTAAAGTCAAATCAGTTTTTCTCCAGAATAGATGCAATTACAATGGAATGGATTCGTTTATTTCTTTTTATCGGTTGGTTTCAGTTCCATACCAAGTTGCATCATCGTACCAAAAAGGTCATAATCTTCCCACTGTTCAATGATTTTCCCTTTTTTTATATTGACTATAAAAATTCCACCTGATACAAACTTCTTACCAGAAGGCGGGACACCAAACCATTCTTCCTTTGGAGTACCCACAGCAGTAAACCTTCCTACTACCATGTTTCCTTCTGCAATCACTTCTTCAAGTTTCCAATGTATATCTGGAATAACTCGCCAATTACTCTTCGAGGCATTTTTGTCATCTTCACGTGATGTTGGATTTGGATTTGCTGAAGGGAAATAATACTTACAATCAGGAGAATACAATTCTATATAAGAAGTGTCTCTTTGATTCAATCCATCTAAGATTTTCTGGGCAATTGCCTTATTTTGAGTTTCAATATCCATCTGTGCTTGAAGTTCATTTAGTTTTGCAATAGATTTTTTGTCTTGGCATCCATACAAACTCAATAAAACGCAGGTTGAAATAATAAATAATTTTTTTATCATTTTAAGGATTATTAGTGAATAAAACCCAAATAACTGTTAATTAGAAATATGATGCAAGTTACACCAGTAAAAAAGCAAAGTCAAATAAATCTTTACAGATTACAGCCAATAGGATTAGTGTTCTGGCATTATTATGCATTGCTCGTATTTAGAACTTATATTTTGCCCCATTCCTTCTTGATTTTTACCTCCAAAATTATTTTATGGAATACCCCCACATTAGATAATATATCCGATGATATAGATTGATGTGGTAAAACACTATATATATCTGTATATTAAGATATTAGATGGATGCATAATTCCATTATCAAAAAAAAATGGGGAAATAAAAATGCCCTGAAATATTATATCTCAGGGCATAAACCTAATATTAGTTTACAAGGAAGTTATCTTTCTCTGATTTTACAAATTATTCGTTATCAGTTTTTTTTGTACTTGTCCATTGTGAAAATCGGGTAAACGCAACACCTAAAGACATGCCCAACGCAATAATAAGCCAAAAACCAGCATGACTTGGTTTACACGCAATTCTTGAATAGAAAACTACATATAGACAGGTCGTTATTACAACTGGAAATAAAACGAACCATGCTCCTAATCTTTTTTTCATGTTGTTAAGTTTTGATTATCAAAGTTTAAGAATTAAAAATCGTCCATCTTAGATTAACACTTGACCCTCAGTTTATTTTCCGCTTTGCATTAATAATTAACAATATGCCAAGGATGAGCAGAGGGATGCCCATAGCAATACCTGCACCGCAATCGCTTGTGCATAGAAAAAAATTCTCATAGCACATCCCAATGAACCAAAGAAGAAAAATTACACCTGCTGCTAACTCATTCTTCCATGAAATTACATAGCCAATAACGAAAATAACAAATAGTATCTTTAATGCAGAATTCTCAATATCCCAGGAATTCACAGCATTAGTTGGGAAAAAGTAATCAGTAATAAAGATTAGATAAAATATAGCATAGATTATAAGCAGGATGCGCAGAGTCCATAGATATCTGTTTTTGCTTTTTCCCCTTTTGTCATCTAATTCAGTTGCCATGGTGTTGATGTTTATTTAATGAATAAAACTATGATAACTGGAAGTCAGTTAGAAGATGAAAGTTACGCCAAGATCAAACCAAAGTCAAATAAATCTTTTCAGATGACAGCCAAATGGATTAGTGTTTCGGCATTGTTATGCATTGCTCGTATTTAGGAATTCTATTTTTCTCAATTCCTTATTGATTTTTACCTGTAAAACTACTTTATAGAATACCCCCGCATTAGATACAATAGCAGATGTCGTCCTGGTCGGAGGAGGTACTTTCCCTCAGCCGGGGGAAATCTCCCTGGGCCATAATGATGTCCTGTTTCTTGATGAGCTGCCTGAGTTTAAAATAACAGTACTGGAAGTTATTCATCAGCCACTTGAAGACAGGGTAATAACAATTTCGAGGGCAAAGCCGACTGTTGATTATACTGCAAGCTTAATGTTAGTTGGTTCAATGAATCCATGTCCATGCGGATTTCATAAGGATATCCGGCCTGCTTCTCGACCGGGGAAGGATGGGCCGGATGATCAATTATTCGAGGATATCATCTTTTGCGGCCTGGCAGCCATTTAGAACGTCCTCCTGTGTTTACCAGAAACCTCATTGCCTGCTGATGACAAATCAGCTGTGCATCAAGCAGCTTATCAGGGGATTCAATTTTGGCTTCTTTTGTTGCATTGTTTCCCGAAAATCCGTGACTTGGTGATTCCACTACAACGCTCAGTGCTCCGCAGTGCCAGTTTAGGGCCCCATCGAGATTATAAACGCCTGTTGAAGCATGAGACGGATTCCCTTCGATATCTGGATCGTCAGTATGCTGCAATCCGTTACGAGCGAGTTCTGAATGAACATACCTGAAGAGAGTATCGAATGCGGGACGGAGAGCCGGTTCTCCCAGAGGCCTGTCCATTCGCATGTAAACAGCACCTGTATGCATATTAATAACAAGGTCTGGCTTTTCTCGTCCGGCGAGATCAAACAATGCCTGGGTTTCCGGTTGTTTCTTCCCAAGGAAATCATCATGCTGGATATTTACGCCGGCATCATTTGGATAACCTCCCGGGAACCCGGGTTTTTAAAAATCCATTGGTATGAATTCCTTTATCTGAGGCCATCCGGTGATGGTCCCATCCGGTTTGCCTCCGGTATTCAGATACTCAGCTACTATGAAATCAGTATCTCTGTAAAATTCCATCCGTAATGGAATTCGTACTCTGCCATCAGGGTTGACTATGGGGATCAGTATCAGGCGGTTGAGTTTTGCCACAACTTCTGTTATTCCTGACCACTCTTTGCCTCGTAAATCTTTCCCTGTTTCAATAACAGAGATAAGATTGACCATTCCGACAATACCTTCAAACTCGCCACCATGTATTGCTGCGATACCCATGTAAACTGTATTTTCATGATCGGGGCCCCTGTAAGCTCTCACATCGCCAAAACCCAATGAACCTGAAAAAGTTGTAGTCCCATTGCCTTGCCGGGGTTTTCCGTAAAACACCGCATAGATTGACCTGCCGCCAGCTGAAGTACCGATGACCTCCAATTTTCCCTTGCGGACAGTTTTTTTAAGAAAATCAGTAACCTCATTGTACGATGAAAGCCAGAAAGACGGAATGTATTCAGGTTCCCTGAGATAATCAGCAGGTATCTGAAATGAATAGCCGCCGAATTTTCCAGGTTGAGTTTCCTGACCATTTAGATTAATGGAAAATGCTGCTGAAATGATCAAGAAACCCAAAAACAAAATCCTGGATGGCATAATATCCTGAATTATCAAATCTATTTCAAACCAGGAATTCAGTTGTTCCTTCAAAGAAATGATAATCCGGTTTTCCCCTGAAAGTGAGTTATTTGCTATATTTTCTTTCATAATATGGTCCTTTTGGTATAAATATTTTCAATTATTTAATATCAGGAGATTGATTTGAACAATGAATACGAAAGATATCTAAATTTCAATTTATCAGATTAATTATTGACAATACTTCGTTATGTTTTTATAAAACGTTAAATATCAAATATTTAACAAACTATTAATTGAATGATTAATCAATAATATTAATACTCGTTACAAGCATGAATCCTTGTCCGTGTTGTTTTCATAACCATCCGGATTAAGAATGTGTGTGTTGGACTGGGATGACGAAGAAACACCTTAACAGGATATCCGGCCTGCTTCTCGACAGGAAGGGATGGGCCGGATGATCAATTATTCGAGGAGCAGGGCAGCAGCGCCAATTAGTCCGGCATCGGCTTCTGCTTCAGATCTGACTATTGCAATCGGATCATAGATCATATCCCTGGCCAACTCATAAAACTTGCCTTTGATGCGGCTGAAATAAAAATCTCCCAGATTCATCAATCCTCCTCCTAAAATAATTAAAGGCGGATTGAAAACCTGAAATATGTTATATAAACCAATCCCGATATAATCGGCACAGTCAGTCACAATAGCCTTTGACACAGGATCATCTATATCAAGCCCCTGTTTTATAAGCTTTCCGTCAACTTGTGAGAAATCAAAGTCATCAGGCAGAGTAAGAGTAGTCTTTATCCCGTTTTCGGTCTTTTTCCTGAACATTTGCGGCATGGTGAGGCCGCAGGCACATCCCATCAGACATCCCCTGTTCCCGCAGGTACAAATATAGTCACTGCGGGGATCAACTATTGTATGACCGAATTCACCTGCAGTCCCTGTTATACCGCGGTAGATTTTCCTGTTAAGAACTATTCCGGCTCCAATTCCTGAGCTTATCGTCAGAAATATCAGGTCGTCATATCCTTTGCCGGCACCACACTTGAATTCGCAGAATGCCTGTGCATTTGCATCATTGTCGAGCCTGACAGGAATTGAGAAGTTTCTGCTTATGGAATCACGCAGGGGGAAATTCTTAAACCCCTTAAGATTAGAGGTTGTGATAGTGTATCCATCCCTGTAGCGGACATGACCCGGAAATCCGATCCCGATTCCCTCCAGGTCTGATTCCTGAAGTTTGTTGGTAGAGATAACCTGCCTGACAAGTTGTGTTATATAATTAACAATGCCTTCTTCATTCTTTCCGACATGATCATAAACAATGATCTTATCGAGGATCCTTCCATCGGGATACACCAATCCCACCGAAAGCTTGGTCCCTCCAAGGTCGACACCGCAGAGAAGTTTTTCCATATTATAAGTTATAGTGACTGTTCTGTTCTTGCAATTATATCGTCCTGTGTATCAGGCGAGAGTGTTGTGAAAAATGCGGAGTATCCTGCAACGCGAACTACAAGATCCCTGTAATTCTCAGGATTCTTTTTGGCTGCAAGCAGCGTATCCCTTGAAACGATGTTATACTGGACATGCCATCCTTTCAGGGTTGCAAAGAAAGTCCTGATTATAGAAATGAGCTTTTGCTTCTGAGTTTCGTTTGTCAGGGCAGATGGTGACAATTTCTGGTTCAGGAGGACCCCTCCGAGGATTTGGTCAGTGGGCAGTTTTGAAACTGATTTGAATACGGCAGTTGGACCAAGCGTGTCGGTTCCCGACGTTGGAGAGCATCCTTCAGCAACAGGGGTGAATGCTTTTCTTCCATCGGGAGTAGCTGGTACAACCGAGCCTGAAGGAACATTTGATGAAATGCTTGAAGTCCCGGCATAATATGCACAGCCAATTGGCCCGCGTCCGAACCGTGTTGTATGATATTTTTTAAGTTCATCAATGTAACACATGTAAGCCTCTACAAGGAGATTGTCGACATAATCATCGTCATTCCCGTATTTTGGGGCATAATTTAGAAGTATCTGTCGTATCTTTTCTCCCTCCTGACCTTCAAAATTGTTCCTGAGGTTTCGCATCAGGATCTCTTTGCTGATGATGCCATCCTCAAATACAAGCTTTTTTACTGCAGCCATTGAATTGCCGAGATTAGCAATGCCCACCTGCAGACCGGAAATAAAGTCATAGACCGACCCACCCTCCTTGATTGTTCTGCCGCGGGCTATGCAATCATCAACGAAAGCGGAACATAGAATGTCGGGAACAAGCTCCTCAAGTGCAAGATCAACAGCTGTGTCAATTTCGACTGACGCTTTTGCATAGAGCCTGACCTGATTTTTCCATGCGGCCATAAGATCATCGAAACCGTTGAAATCCTCAAATTTACCGGTTCCGGGAAAGAATGTTTTGCCGGTCATAGTATCAAGTCCGTTATTCATTGCTGCCAGGAAGATGCGCATGAAATTGAGAAAGCTCATTCCTGTACATCTGTATCCCCACTTACCGGGAACTGCAATTTCGATACAGCCTATTGCAGAATAGTTATAAGCGTCATCCCGTTCGACACCAATGCCAATAAGAGAGGGGATCACAATCTCATCATTGTTGAAAGCAGGCATTCCGAACCCTTTCCCCATCACATCCACACACTGGTTTAGAAATTCAGGATTTATGTTCCTGTGAAACCTGACTGAGAGGTTTGGCTGGGTCAGTTTCATTCTGCCAACAGAATCGAGAATGAGAAAGCTCAGATCATTTACTGCATCCTTACCGTCAACCATCTGACCTCCGATAGTTACATTCTGATAAAGCGGACCTCCTGCAGAGAACCTTGTGTGCGACCACGATCTTATCTTGTTCACTGACAATAATTTGAGCCAGGTATTCTGAAGAAGCTCAAGAGCAAGATCCTCGTTGATCCTGCCCATTGCAATATCATCCTTGTAGAATTTCCAAAGGTACTGATCCATTCTCCCGAGTGACACAGAATGACCATTGCTTTCGATCTGCAGTACCAACTGGACAAACCATGTAAGCTGAAGAGCCTCATAGAAACCTGAAGGCGGTTTTTGTGAAATATTCCTGCAGTTTCCGGCTATCCGGACAAGCTCTGATCTCCTTACGCTCTCTTTCTCCAGGAGCGAAAGTTCATTAGCAAGCTTTTCAAATCTCCCGATAAATGCCTGGAATGATTCAATTCCTATTTTCAGGGATTTGTAGAAATCAAGTTTCTGAGCCAGATTTTTATCAGTGTCCTTGAGTGATCTTTGAGCCAGATCAATTTCATTAAGATAACCTGACAGTCCGATTTTCAGTATCTTTTCAAAATTCACTGCAATATGGGCATCTCCTGATGTGAGATTGCCTTCAGCCCTGATAATCCCTGAATCGTGAATCTCCCTGTTCAGGGGGGACATTATTGAGTAACCTTTTTCGATAAGGGTCTTTCCTTCCCACCATTTGCAAAGTTCTTTCAGTTCCTTCTTCTGTTCTTCAGTTACAAAGAATGCATCACCCGGCCGTTTGTCGAACTCATCAAGCTCATTTATTATCCATGAAGTTACATATTCAGGAAAGATCGGAGCAGCCCTAAGCGCTGATGACTGATTCCCGACAATCAGCTCTCCCTCATCAATAAAGACCGACATCTCTTTCAATGTCCGTTCAAGGGCATATGCCCGTTTCAGGATAACCGGAGTCTCTTCATACTCCTGGTAGACTTTTGTGATTATCCTGGCCCGCTCAGTGCAGATTGTCGATTTTGCCGAAATAATCTTCTCCTTAAGTCTGGCAATTCTTCCGGTAATCACTTCTGATTTTGCTTCTGTTATCATTTCAATTAATGATTTTGGCTGTCATACCCTTTTTTTCTGCATATTCGACATACGGATCTAATTCCGCCTTTTCAACATTCCTGTGATTTTCAAAGATATATCCTTTTCCAAGCATTGCATATTTTTCCCTTGCAAGTGAATGGAAGGGAATAAAATTGATTTCGTGCGCATTTTCCAATCCGGCAGCAAAATCGATTATTGTGCATAGCTCAGGCTCAGAATAATTAAACTGCGGAATAACAGGTACCCTTACAATAAATGATTTCCCTGTCCTGTCGAGTTTCCTGAAATTATTCATTACAAGTGCAGCATTCCCGCCGGTATACCTGGCAAACTTCTCAAGATTGGTATGTTTCAGATCGGCAAGAAATACATCTATCAGGCCGAGGTAATTTTCAATTGTTTCCCAGGGTACATGAAGCGATGTCTCAACAGAAACATGTATATCCCTTCTTTTAAGTTCGATAACCAATTCCTTCAGATCAGGATCCTGCGAAAAAGCTTCTCCCCCGGAAAGTGTAACACCTCCTCCGCTCATCTCGTAAAATGGAATATCCTTCTCAATCTCACAAATAATCTGACTGACACTCTTTATCTCTCCGGCAACGATCAGGGCTTTTGAGGGGCAAATATTCCTGAGGGATTCGAAATCAGAAATTTTCTCTCTTTCTATCTTAAGCATGTTGCCCTTTGAGACAATATTTCCTCTGCCCGCCCTGATACAATCTCCGAACATATGGCACTGCCTTTCATCGAACATTACAGAAGGTAATGGATCGATGCTCTCGGGATTATTGCACCACAGGCAGCTAAGAGGACATCCCTTGAAGAAGATATTTGTTCTCACTCCGGAACCGTCGTGCAATGAAAATCTTTGTATATTAAAAACAGTCAGCAACTGGCAGAGATTGATGGTTTTCCGATCATACTTTGACTTTGTCAAGTTCATCCAGGATAGTCTGCCTCTGAAATAGAAGTTCTCTTATCAGGGCAGAATTGAAGATTTTTTTGAGGTTGAAGCCCAGAGTCCGGATCCGTTCCCAGAAATTCTCCTGGTAATATAGAACAAAATAACCTGACAGGGGAACAAGCAATGCCAGAAGGAATCCTGTCCAGCTGGCAAAGATGGCTCCAAGAATGAGCAGAACAGGGAAATAAATCAGATAGAGAACTGTAAACGAGCCAATGAAAACAGAACTATAGAACCGGAGGTCTTTAATAAGCCTGTCGCAGATTATTTTTGGTACAAAGAAAGGAATAAGATTGGCGATAAATCCGGCTGCAAATATTGGAAATCCGGCAATAACTGCAAAATATCTTAAAAACCCCCAATTGAGCTTCCGTGCCACATTCTCATCCTTGAGCCTGTTTTTTGCAAGAAGATTGACATAGTTTTCGACTTTCCCGGAAAGAGACCCAAGGTCAGCCTGCGATGTCCTGCTCAGTTGATTTATTTTTTCGCTTACTCTTTTTTCAGCCTGTCTTCTGTCGTCGGTATCAAACCGCCACCTGAAAAATGGCAGAACCATATTATGGCGCTCCATCTTAAGAAGCTGTTCAGCAAGCCAGTCGTTTTTCGGATCTTCAACTATTATAACTTCCTTTCTCAGACTGATATCACATTTATCATTAAAAGTAAGCAATGCCTTTGCGGGGTGTTCCTTATAAGCATCTTTAAGTTCATTGATACTGAATGAATCGTGAAAATTTATCATCACCTCCTTGCGGAACCTTGAAGGATAGGTGTAATTAATGCCAACAGGCACAATATGAACATCAAGGCCAAATTTCTCCTGAGCTCCGAAAGCCAGCCTGGCAGTACCTTTTCTAAGCTTATGAAGGCGTTTTTCCTGGATACAGATGCCTTCGGAAAACATTATCAGGTTGCCGTTCTTCTTTAAAACCTCATATATGCCTGCAAACGATTCAAGGTTTTTATGAACATTTTCCATCCCCTCTTCAGCCCTGTAAACAGGTGCCACATTCAATTCGCGAAGACAAAAACGTGCAAATGGTTTCCTGAACATATCAGCCCTCATAGTGAAATGAAGAGGCTGGGGAAGGTACGAACCCACAAGAATTCCGTCCATAAATGAATTCTGGTGGTTACCCACAAAAAGAAGAGGCTTATTAAGCGGGACTTTTTTAAGATTGGAATAAAAAATCCTTCTGAAAAAGGCTCTGAAGGTAAAGGGAGGTACAATAAATTTTAGGAATCTGCTGAACATCAGTCAATTTTTTCTCTTTAAGAAAGCACTTATATGCATACTTATCTGGTGCGAAAGTTACATTAAAAATTCATCCAACCAATTGGTTGATAGTGAAATTTAGTGCAAACAAGATAAATCAACGGGAATGTAATTATTACTACTTATGTAATATGGGTATTTAGGCTTATATACTTTCAGAGGTGGATTTAGTTTGTGATTTTAACCGATAATGTTATTTTTGTCATGAATAAACCCACCAGATTTTTTACATGGAAATTACCCGCGCGATTCACGATAAAATAAGGAATGAGCGTCTTCTGTTTGTTTACAGGGGAGAAATAACAGACAGGAATTCCTTGCCACTGCTTACATTGCTTGAAAATGAGATGAAGGATGATTCCTACGGATTCGTAGGACGGAAACGACTTTTCATGTATGTGCTTGAGAACCTTCAGAATATTGTCAAACACGGTGATCAGTCCGGTCATGCGGACATGTCGCTTGTTGCTTACTCAAAAACTGATGATGGCTATACAATAACCACAGGGAATATTATTGCATCTGATCATGTTAATGATCTGAAAATGAGGCTTGAGAGAGTTAATAAGCTGGATATTAATGAAATCAAAGTTCTTTACAGGCAGATCCTCGATACTTCTGAATTCAGCAATAAAGGCGGAGCCGGGCTTGGATTGATAGAAATGGCAATTAAGACAGGAAACAGGCTCGATTATGAATTTGTTCCTGTTGATAAGAGTTTTTCATACTTCATTTTGAGCAAAACAGTCGATTCGAGCGGAGTAGGATTGTATACAGGCAACAGTGAACAGCGATTTGAGAGTGATTCTGTTGTTCAGCTTGAGCACCTGATGGCTGAGAACAAAATTTACATGATATGGTCAGGGCACCTTAACGCGGGAATCGGAGAGGAAGTATTATCTCTTACTGAAGCAAAGCTGACTGAAGAAGACATTGAATCCGCTCTCAGGAGAAGAGTATTCAACATAATGATCGAGATCCTTGAAAATGTCTCAAAATACAATCCTGGAAAGGAAGCTGAGCACAAGTACGGTATGCCTATAGTATTGGTCCGGCTGGAAAAGGGTAAATTCTTGCTTACAACAGGCAATCTGATCCTGAACTCACAGGTCGTTGATCTGAAGGATAAGCTTGACAAGATAAATAGTTTCGGCAAAGAAGAACTGAAAACACTCTTTTATGAGTCTTTATCATCACAGTCGATCGATACGGACAGCACCGGCAACATGGGGCTTATTTCAATGGCGCGAAAGTCGGGAAGCAAACTTAATTACCAGTTTGAAAAGGTAAATGATCTGTATTCCTACTTCATGCTGACTGTCGAGGTCGGATAATATCTTAGCTGATCAGAATATCTTGAGGGTCAATTCATTGCTGTTCCATTCAGCAAAACTTCCTTCCTTTATCCAGTCGCCAAGGAACATAATATGACTGCCTTGTTCAAGCTTGTATTCAAGAGCAAGATGACGGTGGCCGAAAACGAAATAATCGATTTTATTATTTTCAAGAACCGATCGGGAATATCTTATAAGATCTTCTTTTTCCTCCCCAAGGAAAGCAAGGGTTGTTCCTTTTCCCAGCCTCGAATTCAGCGACCATTTATGTCCGATGCCAACACCTATTGAAGGATGCAGCATGGAATACATGACACGCAGCGGTTTGTTCCGGAATATCGACAGGAGGATCTTATAGCCTGTGCTTTTACTGCCGAGTCCTTCCCCGTGTGCAATATGAAATTTTTTACCGTCAATGGTTTGTGTATAGGGAGAAGTATGAATTATTACCCCGCATTCGTCAGAAAGATAATTCCCCACCCACATATCATGGTTTCCTGTGAAGAAGTGTACAGGTATACCTGAATCGGTCATCGCGGAAACCGTACCAAGGAACCTTGTGAATCCCCGCGGGACGACAAGTTTATATTCCCACCAGAAATCAAAAATATCTCCTACCAGAAAAACCTCCCTTGCTTCAGGGGCTATTTTATTAAGCCACCGAACAACCTTTTTTTCCCGTTCGGCAGTATCACCTCCGGCTTTGAGTCCAAGATGAAAATCAGATGCAAAGTATATTTTCCCCTGTTCTTTCAATGGAGAAGACTAATTGTTGAATAATTGATTTAATCTGATCTGAAGTGACCGGCCATGGAGATATGATCCGATAATTGTACCATCGCGATCAAAAAGGAAGTTGGCCGGCAGGCTCTTAACATTAAAGAGTATCACATTTGCCGGACTGAGAGGATCATCCTCCCTTGTACTTATCCAGGGCAGCTCATCAAACCGTACTTCATCTTTCCATTTTTGTTCATTTTGGTCAACATTTATCTGGTAAATTTCAAAACCCTTTTTACTGAAGGTTTTATAGAGGTCCCTGAGCTGAAGATTTTCAGCTAAGCACTCTTTTGAATCAACCGACCAGAAAGTCAGCAGAACCACCTTCCCCTTTAAAGATGATAAGGCGATCCTTTTTCCGTTTATATCTTTCAGACTGGGGTCCAGTTTTACTTCAGGAGATTTACTGGCCATACTCTGAATCTGATTAGAATACATCTTATTCAGCTCATTCTTTAAGTCTTCTGCAAGAGCTTTAACATTTTTAGAACCCGGATAATAGCGGCCCAGAGAGTCGGAGATTATTTTCATGTACTGCAGATCGCGGGGTTCATTAAGAACATAAGTGTTATCATCTATTTTCTGATAAACAGCTTTAAGAGAGGCCATCGACCTGGTATTGCTTATTATGAATTCAATATTTTTCTTCCTGAGTTCCCTGAGGACATCACTGAATTCATTTTCGAGCAGGCTCTTTTTTTCTTCGAAGCTGGGCTTCTCCGATGCATCAGCATAAACCACCCTGAGGGAATCAAGTTTTCTTTTTGCCGCTGCAAGTCGCATATCAAGCATCCTTACATCCTCAGAACCCTTCGATCCGGTTATAATATAGTCACCTGATGTTGTCTTACCGTTAAAGGATACTTCAATTTTTTCTCCGGGTTCTGTAAGCAAAGTGATAAAATCAGAATCGGAATAACCGATCTGAAAGAATTCAGGACCGGCGGATTTTACCCTGAACTTAAAGCTCCCGTTACCGCTGATTTTTGATGAATCGATAAGCACAAGTTTGTTAACATCGACCCTGTTCATGGTGACAGCTTTTTTCTGAGGGTCCCTGATTACCCCTTTTACAATAAAGGTATTTTTGTTATGGCACCCTGCAAGAAGCAAGAGCGGAAGCAGAAGAAGGATTGATCTTTTCATCATAAAATCGGATTACCGGTTTCCGGAATTGGTTATTGGTTTATTTGAATAATTCTGCAAGTTTCCTTTGCAGGGCATCCCCTCTGAGGTCTGTGGCAATAATCCTGCCCTCCCTGTCGAGCAGGTAATTAGCAGGGATTGATTTTATTTTATAAAGAGGGACAACAATTGATTGCCAGTAGCTTACATCGCTTACATGGATCCATTTATCGAGCCCGTCATCCTTAATACCTTTTATCCAAGCTTCTTTTGTTTTATCAAGCGAAACCTGGTAAATACTGAAACCCCTGTTGTGATACAAATTCCAGGCTTTGACGAGATTTGGATTTTCTATCCGGCAGGGAGAGCACCATGATGCCCAGAAATCGAGCAACACTACAGACCCCCTTGTTGACGAAAGTTTAATCGTATCGCCTTCAGGAGAGGGAAGGGCTATCTCAGGAGCCTCCATTCTTTCTCCGGGGTTGGTTTTTGAAGATTCTGAACTGTTAAAGTAAGTAACCATCTGTTTTATCTGGTTGTGCAGATCTATTACGGGGCCATATTCAGGATATTGCCTGAACAATGAAGAATCGACTTTAAGGAAATATGATAAATCTTTCTGAGGATCAAGTACATATATATCCTGTGTTAGTTGAGAATATAAAACCGGGATGTTTGCCAGAGATTTAATGTTATCATCAATATATTTCTTTGCATAACTGTTTATGTCATTCAGATAGCTATCGCCAAGATTGTCGAGGGAATCAATAACCTTTGCCAGGTCGGACCTTCCTGAATTCCTGTTATATATGTCATTTAGGTTACCTAATTTGTTCCTTGTTTTAAGCAGTCGCTTATTGTAATCCGCTATAAGTTTTGTCCCTTTTGATCCGATAACAGCGACCGGATAATTCAATGAATCGAAGTGAGAGGTCATTTTTATTTTCTCTCCTGGCTCAATAAGTATTGTCAGGAAATTATTTTGATTAATTTTGAGCAGATAAAAAGACGGGAATTTTACCTTCCTTTTAAATTCAAACCTACCATCTTCCGAAACTATGGCGGAATCGACATTAAGAAGCTCATTAGGTCTCAGCTCCTGCAGGAAGATATATTGCCGGGGCAATGAATTTTCAAGGATTCCCGATATTTCTGAAGTTTTATCACCACAGCCTGTAATTATGAATGCAGCTGCTAAAAGAATTCCCAGTTTTCTGTTCATGCAGAGAATAGTATTTGTTAATTAGAATATTTTATTGAGTTGCAAAGTTACTCTTTTTTTTATCAGACAATGCCGGGTGCAGATTTTATAATGTTCAGCGAAATGCCTCTGAAGGCAAAACCGGAACATAAACTTTTTTCCTGCTTCAGGCCGGTTTCTTTGGAATGTTAAATAAAAAAGAGTAATTTAATAACTTTTTAGGACGGTATTATAAAGCTTTGTTTATGAGTTATATTAAGTTTGAAAAGAGTCAGATAATAAACCTTGAATACTCGTTATCAAGGGAAATGATCAGAACCAACAGGGCTGGTTCCTATTCTTCAACGACCATTGTCGGGTGCAATACCCGTAAATATCATGGCTTTCTTGTATGTCCGGTCGATGCTTTCGGAGGGGAGAGGTATGTTCTCTTGTCATCGCTCGATGCAACAGTTGTGAATAATGACAGAAGCTTCAATACTGGAATAAGGAAATACAAGGGAGACTATTACAGTCCGAAAGGTCATAAGTATATTGAAGAGCTGGAGATGGATGGGATTCCTTCCAGAATTTACAGGGTTGGAGGTGTCAGACTAAAACATGAAAGGCTTCTGGTCCACTATGAGGAGCAGTATCTTGCCAGGTTCACTATAATTGAAGCATCAGAACCGATGAAACTTCAGATCCGGCCCTTTCTGGCCTTCAGAAGTATTCATGAGCTAACACATGCCAACCTTTCAGTTAATACAAAAGTGGATTTTATAGACGGCGGGATTAAAATGAAGCTCTATGAAGGGTTTCCTTATCTCCATATGCAGTTCTCGCAAAAAGCAGAATTTATTCACGTTCCTGACTGGTACCTCGGGGTTGAATACACTGAAGAACAGAAGAGGGGATATGATTATTCCGAAGATCTCTTTACTCCCGGATTTTTTGAAGTTGAAGCTAAAGAAGGAGATGTGATAGTTTTTTCTGCTTCCACCAGGGAAGAAAAATCCTCAGGGTTCAAAACAAAATTTACAAAAACCGTCAACGGCAAGATACCGAGAAGCAATTTTATCAATTGCCTGAAAAATGCTGCCCAGCAGTTTATTGAAAAACGTGATGGCAAGACCCTGATCATTGCCGGTTACCCATGGTTCGGATCATGGGGCAGGGATACCTTTATTGCTCTTCCCGGACTTGCTTTAGCACGCGCAAGTAAAAAGCTTCAGCTTTACAGGGAGGTCCTCGATACGCAGGTTGAAAGGATGAAGGATGGCCTGTTCCCCAATATGGGCACCATAGGCAATCCTGCATTTAATTCCGTTGATGCTCCATTGTGGTTCACCTGGTCAGTTCAGCAATATCTTGAGAATGGCGGTACAGATGCCTGGGAACGCTACGGTGAGGCATTGAAATCAGTTCTCAATGCCTACAAAAGCGGTACTGCCTTCAATATAGTTATGAGGGAAAACGGACTAATATATGCCGATGCTCCAGGTAAATCCCTCACCTGGATGGACGCAGTGGTGAACGGTATTCCTGTAACGCAAAGAAAAGGGTTTGCTGTTGAAATAAACGCATTATGGTACAATGCAGTTTGTTTTGCCCTGGATATGGCAAAACAGGTTAAGGATCGTAAGTTTGTCAGGGAAAATGAGAATCTCCCGGAGCTTATAAATAGTTCTTTCCATGAGCTGTTCTGCGATCATCGTAAGGGATATCTTGCCGACTATATAAACGACGATGAGGGAAAGAACTATTTTGTAAGGCCTAATATGGTTATTGCAGTTTCACTCCCGAACTCAATGCTTACAAAGGATGAGATGAAAAGAGTGCTGGATGTTGCGGACAAAGAGCTTGTAACACCCCGTGGACTCAGGACCCTTTCTCCGGGAAACCCTCTTTACAAGGGCACATACCACGGCAACCAGGAAGAACGTGATAATGCTTATCATAATGGGACCGTATGGCCCTGGCTGTTAGGTCCGTTCTGTGAAGGTTGGCTTAAAGTGTATGGAAAACAAGGGGAACAGAGAGTCAGGAAGCTTGTTTTCGGACTTGAAGAGGTGATGAGTGAACACGGTGTAAGCACGATTTCCGAGATTTATGATGGAGATCCGCCTCATGTGCCCAACGGAACCATATCACAGGCCTGGAGTGTAAGTGAGGTTCTGAGGATAATTGATCTTCTGGAAAACAACTTTTCAACTTTATAAATCAGGTATGATATGCGTGTACTAATGTTCGGATGGGAATTTCCGCCACATATCTCAGGCGGATTGGGTACAGCCAGTTATGGCCTGACAAAAGGTATGTCCAGCCTGGAGGATCTTGAAGTGATCTTCGTTGTGCCTAAGGCATGGGGTGATGAAGACCAGAGCAGGGTAAGGCTCATAGGAGCCAATAAAATTCCTGTTGCATTCAAGCAGGTTCATTATAAGGGATTCAGGCGCCCGCTTGAACAGATAGAGATTTCATCAAAAATTGTTCCTTATACAGATCCTGAGGAATTCTGGACTAGAATCAATTCAGAATCTACAGGATATAAACTTATAGTTCAGACCAACAATCAGGGTACTGTTGACTTTTCGGGCCGATACGACAGTTCACTGATGGATGAGATATACAAATATTCAGTTGTCGCTTCAGTAATTGCTGAGGAAAACGAGTTTGATATAATCCATGCTCACGACTGGCTCGCATATCCTGCAGGCATTGCCGCTATGGAGGTCTCGGGGAAGCCCCTGGTTATACATGTTCATGCTACCGATTTCGATCGCAGTGGTGGTAATGTTAACCCCGATGTTTACCGGATCGAAAAACTTGGAATGGATGCAGCTTCAAAAATCATTACGGTGAGTAACCTAACAAGGGATATTGTAATCAATAAATACAACATTAATCCCGATAAGGTGGAAACGGTCTATAATGCAGTTGAACCGGTTAAGATGTCACAGGATGTGGCCTTAAACAAAGGCTTTGACGAAAAAGTGGTTACTTTCCTCGGCAGGATAACCTTGCAGAAGGGTCCCGAGTACTTCATCGAGGCTGCCTACAAAGTCCTTAAGGTTATGCCTGAAGTAAGATTTGTGATGGCCGGCTCGGGTGATATGATGGAAAGAATGATGCGAAGAGCTGCTGCCCTTAAGATTACAGACAGGTTTCATTTTACAGGCTTCCTGAAGGGGAAGGATGTCTTTACGATGCTGAATATGAGCGATGTGTACATTATGCCGTCGGTCTCTGAGCCGTTTGGGATTTCTCCGCTTGAAGCCATGCAGTCAAATGTTCCGGTAATTATCAGCAAACAGTCGGGTGTTTCCGAAATACTGACACATGCAGTGAAGACAGATTTCTGGGATATCGACGCAATGGCTGATGCAATTTATGGTATTCTCAATTATCCTGCCCTTTCAAAGATGTTCATCAAGAATGGCAAGGAAGAAGTAGTCAGACTAAAATGGGATAATTCAGCAAGGCATGTCAGGGATATTTATTACAGAGTGATTTGGCAAAATAAGAACTAGATATGATTTTAACAGGCAAAAAAGCAATATGCTTTTATTTTCAGGTACATCAGCCATTCAGGCTAAAACGCTACAGGTTTTTTGACCTGGGTCATGACCATTATTACTATGATGATTTCTCGAATGAGTCCATCATGAGAAAAGTGGCAGAGAATTGTTATCTCCCGGCCAATGAAATCATGCTTGATCTCATCCTGAAAAACAAGGGAAAGTTTAAAGTGACTTTTTCCCTGACAGGATTGGTTATAAACCAGTTTCGCCTTTATGCGCCTGAAGTGCTGGAATCGTTTAAGAAACTTGCAGATACCGGAATGGTGGAATTCCTTGCAGAGACCGAGTCACATTCCCTGGCATCAATCAAGACAAAGATTGAATTTGAACGACAGGTGAATGCTCACAGGGAAATGGTAAAGGAATTCCTTGGTGTTGAAACAACATCGTTCAGGAACACTGAATTAATATATTCCGACCAGATAGGTTCATGGGTAGCTGATATGGGTTTTAAATCGATGCTTACCGAAGGAGCCAAGCATGTACTGGGTTGGAAAAGCCCCAATTACCTGTATTGTAATTCAATTAACCCGAGGCTGAAAGTTCTTCTCAGGAATTTTGTACTGAGCGATGATATTGCATTCAGGTTCTCAAACCGGAGCTGGGCAGAATGGCCACTGACAGCAGACAAATATGCCTCGTGGCTGAATAAACTTGCCCCAAAAAGCGAGCTGATAAATGTTTTTCTTGATTATGAGACATTTGGTGAACACAATCATAAAGATACGGGGATATTCGATTTTATTCAGCACCTGCCCGGATCGATTCTGAAGAAAACGCCATACAAATTTATGACTCCAACAGAAGTTGCGGATTATCTTCAGCCTGTTTCTGCTATCAGTGTTCCATCGCCAATTTCATGGGCTGACGAAGAACGAGACATAACAGCATGGCACGGCAATGAACTTCAGGTTGCAGCTCTTGAAAAGCTTTACCAGATGACTGATAAAGTCCACCAATGTGAAGATCTCCAGATAAAAAAAGACTGGGAATATCTTCAGGCCAGCGATCATTTTTATTATATGGCCACAAAATTCTTTTCCGACGGAGCTGTACACGCCTATTTCAATCCCTACGATACTCCGTATGATGCATTTATGAATTATATGAATGTTTTAAGCGATTTTGAGATCAGGCTAAATCGTTTTATTCCGGACAGGGAAACGCAAAATGAGATTTCCAAGCTGAATAATCTTATTAAGGAAAAAGAATCAATAATTGATCAGCAAACAAACCAGATAGAAAGCCTTAAGAAAAAGTCACCTGTCAAAAAAATATCCTCAAGGTTATCCTCATCTAAAGCCAAAAGCGACAGGAAGGTAAAAACTACTAAAGCTGTCAAAACTAAAAAAAGCAAATAGAAGAATAGTAATATTAATCTGAACCAATATTTCCGATAATGAATGTTGAACTAATTTTTGAGACCAGTTGGGAAGTTTGCAACAAGGTCGGGGGGATTCATACTGTAATCTCAACAAAAGCACTGAATATAGTAAATGAACTCGGTGACAATTATATACTTATAGGTCCTGACGTCTGGAGGGAAGAGGTGACGAACCCGGAATTCATCCCTGACGATACTCTGTTCCCCGAATGGCGAGTAATTGCAGCAGATGAGGGATTGAGAGTCAAAATCGGACGATGGAACATAGCCGGAAAACCTATCGTGTTTTTAATTGATTTCACCCCCTATTTTGGCCAGCAGAATGAGATATTTGCAAAGTTCTGGGAAACTTATAAGCTCGATAGCATTACCGGCCAGTGGGATTATGTCGAACCTGCCCTCTTTGGCTATGGTGCCGGAAAAGTTATTGAAAGCTTCACTTCATGTTACCATGACCGCCATAATATAATTGCACAATTCCACGAATGGATGACAGGCACAGGGATCCTGTACCTTGAAATATCAGCACCATGGATCGCTACGGCGTTCACAACGCACGCGACAGTCCTTGGCAGGTGTATAGCAGGGAATAACCGACCGCTGTACGGAAAGATGAAGGATTACAACCCGGTACAGATATCGCGTGAATTCAATGTTTTAGCAAAACAATCACTTGAAAAGATTTCAGCTGCCGAGGCAGACGTTTTCACAACGGTAAGTGAGATAACATCAAGAGAATGCTCATATTTCCTTGGTAAAGACGTGGATCTGGTAACTCCCAATGGATTTGAGGACTCCTTTGTTCCTTCTGTTGAATCATTCGAAGAAAAGAGGCAGGCTGCACGGTCCAAGCTCAAGGCAGTTGCGGAAGCTGTCCTTGGCTACCCGCTTGCTGATAACTGCATGTTTATAGCAAATAGCGGAAGATACGAGTTCCACAACAAGGGAGTGGACATTCTTATTGACTCTCTTGGAGAGTTAAATAAGGAAAGCGACCTATCCAGGGAGAGTGTTACATTTATCCTTATACCGGCATACCATAAAGGCCCGCGTCAGGAACTTATTGATATTCTTTATAATAACGGACAGGCCAGCGGAACCGACAGATACCTCACTCATAGTCTCCATTACCCGTACACCGATCCGGTTCTTCAAAGAATAAAGATCAATGATCTGACAAATAATCAGGATTCAAAGGTTAAGATCATTTTTGCTCCCTCATACCTTAACGGGAACGATGGTATCTTTAATCTCGCATATTACGACCTTCTCATAGGATTTGACCTTTCGGTTTTTCCATCATATTATGAACCATGGGGATATACCCCTCTTGAAAGCCTGATGTTTTCCATTCCGACTATTACCACCTCACTTTCAGGATTTGGCCTGTGGGTAAAGGAATATTTTAAGGATCATGGCAATGGTATCGCAATAGTAGAGAGGACTGATGATAATGAAAAGGAAGTAGTTACTGAAATCAGGAAATTCATACGGAAATATATTGGTCTCTCGGAAGGCGAAATAAGACAAGCCAGATTCAAGGCACATGAGATCTCGAGGATAGCAATGTGGGACAATCTGGTAAAGCGTTATTTTGACGCTTATGAAATTGCTCTGACTCACAGCAGCGAAAGAAGGGACGAACCACGGGAATTTGCACAATTTGTTGAATCTCCGGACCTGAAGATCAGAAAGCCTCACCAGATACCTGTATGGAAAGATATTTATGTTCAGAGCGATGTTCCTGATAAACTGTCATCTCTTAAGGAGTTGTCAGGTAACCTGTGGTGGTCGTGGAATTCAGATGCTGAGTCCTTGTTCAGGAGGATGGACCCTTCGCTGTGGAATGAGGTCAAGCATAATCCCAAGCTGTTGCTTGAAAAGATTGATTACAAGAGGCTGCTTGTTCTTGAAGATGATGAAGAGTTTATTGCGGATCTTGAAATTATAATAAGGAAATTCAAAGATTATCTTGACAGGCCGGCTGATATAGAAAAACCATCAGTTGCTTACTTCAGCATGGAATTTGGAATACATCCATGCCTGAAAATTTATTCCGGCGGTCTTGGTATTCTTGCAGGAGATTATCTAAAGGAAGCAAGCGATTCGAACGTAAGTATAACTGGCATAGGCCTTCTTTACAGGTTCGGCTATTTCAAGCAGAAGCTGGGTCCGAAGGGTGAGCAGCTGACAATCTATGAGGCTGAGGAATTTTCACGGCTTCCGATAATTCCGGTCAAGGACAATGAAGGGAAACATCTTACAGTTACATTAGTATGGCCGGGCAGAAGTGTAAACGTGCGCATATGGGAAGCAAAAGTCGGGAAGGTCCCGCTTTATTTGCTTGACACTGATTTTGATGACAATTCTGCTGAGGACCGTTCAATAACCCATTACCTTTACGGGGGAGATCATGAGAACCGCCTTAAGCAGGAGCTTATTCTGGGTATCGGCGGCATCAGGGCCCTGACAGCATTGGGTCTGAAGCCTGACCTCTATCACAGCAATGAAGGACATTCGGCATTTATCAGCCTCGAACGTATCAGACAACTCATCGAAGATCATCATCTTACATTCGATCAGGCTATTGAGGCTATCCGTTCATCAACACTTTTCACCACTCATACGCCGGTTCCTGCAGGACATGACGCATTTGAGGAGGATCTTCTGAGAAAATACATCTCTCATTATCACACCCGGCTGAATATAAGCTGGGATGATCTGATGGCGCTGGGCAGGTGTCCTGGAGAAGCCGACAGGAAATTCAATATGAGCTACCTGGCCACTCATATGTCGCAGGAATTGAATGGTGTCAGTAAACTGCATGGGCAGGTTACACAGGGTTTGTTCAACAAGCTATGGCCTGGATACCTTAAAGAAGAACTATACATTGGATACGTAACAAACGGAGTCCATTATCCCACATGGATTGCTCCTGAATGGCAGGCTGTTTATAAACAACTGACCGGTACTGTTGATTTTGACCAGACCGACAGAAGCCAATGGGAAAAATTGTACAGCCTTGATGATAAGAAGGTTTATGAGGTTAAAACAGGGTTAAAAAAGCAACTCTTCATAAATATCCGTAAAAGGCTCCAGTCGGACATGATTGACAAGCATGTAAGTCCGCGGACATTGCTGAATATCAGTACACATCTTAATGATAAAGCTCTTACAATAGGATTTGCACGCAGGTTTGCCACATACAAAAGAGCTTCATTGCTGTTCAGGGATCTTGACCGCCTTGCAAGGATCGTAAATGATCCTGACAGGCCGGTGCAGTTCATCTTTGCAGGGAAAGCACATCCGCATGATGGCGGGGGGCAGGACCTGATCAAAAGAGTGTTCGAGATATCTCAGATGCCTCAGTTTGCGGGCAAGGTTCTTTTCCTGGAAAACTATGACATTGAACTTGCAAAGCAGCTTGTAAGAGGAGTTGATATCTGGCTCAATACACCAACACGTCCGCTGGAAGCCTCAGGCACAAGCGGCGAAAAAGCCGTGATGAACGGAACGATACATTTCAGCGTCCTCGACGGATGGTGGGTTGAAGGGTACCGCGCCTACGCCGGCTGGGCACTGCCCAAGAAAAAATCCTTCAATAATCAGGACCTTCAGGATGATGTTGATGCCGAGACCATTTACAATATGCTTGAATATGAAATAGTTCCGGCATATTATTCAAAAAATGAAAATGGTATTCCGGTTGAGTGGATAAGCCTTATCAAGAACACAATGGTGAAGATAGCTCCTGAATTTACCATGAAGAGAATGCTTGATGATTATATTGAAAAGTATTACATGAAACTCTGGCCAAGGAACAAATATCTGACGGCAGATGATTTTGAGAAATCCAAAACAATCGCTTCATGGAAAAAGACCATGAAGGATGAATGGGATAATATTGAGGTCCTGAATTTAAATTTCGAGCGGCCTTATGAAAATGTCTATCATTCAGGTCATGATTACCATGCTGAGATCGCTCTTGATCTCAAAAAGATACCAAAGGACAATGTTGGGGTAGAATTCGTTTTTACTCATCTTAACAAGCACGGTGAATATGAGTTTGTTGACAGCCAGGAATTCAAGCTGGTCAGCAGTAAAAATGGCAAATGTCTCTACAGGGCAAACCTTGTTCCTGAGAAAGCAGGAACATTCTTCTACGGCATAAGAATATTTCCAAGGCATAAAGATCTTCCCCATAAGCAGGATTTTTACCTGCTGAGGTGGATCGATTAAATATCTGTGGCTCTCTTTACTTCTTCCCTTTTTAAAACAAGGGCGCTTCTTGAAGGCAGATAGAGATAAAGGTAGAAAGGCTGATCGAGGGTTGGCTTTGCTGCCTTTCTTGTTGATGTATAGAACGAATTCCTGTTTACCCTGTCGAAACCTCCGAATCCCGGATCATCAGTATCCAGGATTATCCTGAATTTCCCTTTTACAGGTATGCCGTAGTCCGTAAACGACCTGGTTGGGTTAAAATTAAAAACAAGAATAAACTCACCTCTTGAGAAAGCTATTACTTTATCATAATTGTTATCATAGATCCTGTTGACAAACAGATCGTCCAGGATCCTGAATTTTTTATGAAGCCTGACCATTGCATTATCGAAATTCAACAGGAATGAATATTTAAGATCTTCATTGAGGGCAAGATGCCATTGGCGAAGTGCATATTTAAAGCTCCAGTTGTTGCCTTCCCGCGGAAAATCGATCCATTCAGGATGGCCGAATTCATTCCCCATAAAATTCAGATAACCGCCACCCGATGTGCTGAATGTGATAAGCCTAATCATCTTGTGCAGGGCAATGCCCCTGTCGATTGTGAAGCTATGATATGATTTTGCCATGCCTGTGTACATCTCGGCATCCAGCATCCGGAAGATCAATGTTTTATCGCCAACCAGAGCCTGGTCGTGCGATTCACAGTATGAGATTATTCTCTCCTCAGGCCTGTGCTGGGTAAGTTCATGGATAAGGTGGCTCATGTCCCAGTTTTCATCGGGGGTATCCTTTACAAGCTTAATCCAGAAATCGGGAACTCCCATCGAAAGCCTGTAATCAAAGCCGTAACCTATTCTTGAAGTATCGGCTGCAATTCCCGGCATGCCGCTCATCTCCTCTGCAATAGTCAAAGCGCCGGGTTTGAATTCATGGATCATCTTATTGGCGAGGTAAAGATAAACAAGGGCATCTTCATCTTGTCCCCCATCAAAGTAATCATTATAGGCGGTAAAGCTCTTTTCCAGACCGTGGTTGTAATATATCATGCTTGTAATACCGTCGAACCTGAAGCCATCAAATTTGTATTCTTCGAGCCAGTACCTGCAGTTCGATAACAGGAAGTGAAGCACATTATCTTTCCCGTAATCGAAACATAATGAATCCCAGGCTATGTGATTCCTCCTTTCGTTCGTGTGAAAATACTGACCAGGTGATCCGTCAAAGAGGCCAAGTCCCTCATTTACATTTTTAACGGAGTGGGAGTGTATCAGATCTATTATCACCCTTACTCCTGATTCATGGGCTTTGTCAATCAATGCTTTAAGATCCTCAGGTGACCCGAACCTGGATGAAGCAGCAAAAAAGCTGGAAACATGATAGCCGAACGACCCGTAAAACGGATGCTCCTGTATTGCCATCAGTTGTATTGTATTGTATCCTGATTTTACGATTATCGGCAGTACTTTCTCTGCAAATTCACTGTAACTCCCGATCTTTTCTTCAGATGTTGCCATTCCGATGTGAGCCTCATAGATCACAGGAGCAGTTACTTCTGCCCTGAAATCTTTAAGCTTCCATTTGTATAGCTTGTCAGGATTCCAGACCTGTGAAGCGAATATTTTTGTATTTTCATCCTGAACAAGGCGTGTAGCATAAGATGGAATGCGTTCTCCCTTCCCGCCTTTCCAGTGAACCGAGAGCTTGTACAGCTCGCCATGATTCAGGGACTCAGCAGGCAGCTTTATCTCCCAGTCACCATATTCGTTTATCCTGTTCAATCTATATACAGGGTTTTCTTTCCAGCCGCTGAAAGTGCCTGTAAGAAAAATGTTCTCGGCATTTGGAGCCCATTCCCTGAAGATCCAGCCTTCCGGGTCACGATGAAGTCCGTAATAATAGTGACCCATGGCAAATTCCATGAGGTTCCCGTTTCCGGTAAGGTGTTGCTCCTTCAGTATGCATTTATTAATCCGGCTTTCAATAATACCTTTGTATGGCTCCAGCCATGGGTCAGATAAATAGAACTTGACAGGATTCATGATAATTTTATTAATTGGGATACTTTCTATAAAATTACAAAAACTAAATTACTTAATCGTTCCGTTTTCAATGGCTTTGTTAATTTTACTGCCGTAAGATGAAAATACCATGATAATTCATGAGGAATATGACAATCTGGACCTGAAGGACCCTTTTGTCACTGTCGGAGTTTTTGACGGTGTGCATCTGGGGCACAGGGCACTTCTCGATCAGCTTATTTTCAGGGCAAAAAAAGCAGGTGGCGAATCGGTGGTAATTACTTTCGATCCTCACCCCAGGCTGGTCCTTACAGAAAAGAAAGAAGAGCCATTTTCCCTTTCAACATTTGATGAAAAGAAAAAGCTTCTGGAACAATCCGGGATTGATCACCTTATAATTATGAATTTTTCCAGGGAACTGGGTAATATAGACGCTGCCGATTTCATCAGGGAAATACTTGTCGGAAAAATCGGAGTAAAACATTTGATTGTGGGATATGACAACCACTTTGGCAAGGGCAAGGGAGGTGACTTTAAAAAGATTCGCGAATGCTCGGAATTGTATAATTTTGAAGTTGAGCTGGTTGATGGAATATATGCTCCGGAAGGAATTATAAGCTCAACCGGCATAAGGGAAGCCCTTCTTAAAGGCCGGGTTGAGGATGCCGGCCGATGGCTGGGATACAATTATGCCATTACCGGTACAGTTGTGGAAGGCCGTAAGCTTGGACACAAATTAGGATTTCCGACTGCAAATATAAAGCCTGACGATATCTCCAAACTTATTCCGGCCGATGGAGTTTATGCCGTCGAAGTAATGCTTGAAAATGTAAAATATCCGGGGATGCTTAGTATAGGATTCAATCCCACTGTAAATAATGACAGGACAAAAAGATCGATTGAAGTGCATATTTTTGATTTTGAAATGGAACTGTATGACCGCACCATCACAGTTATTTTCAGATTCAGGTTAAGGGATGAAATGAAATTTGAAAATACGGTACAGCTGACCGGGCAGATGAAACTTGACAAACAGGCAGCCATGAGGTTGCTCGACTGAACATATCATTGAATTATTTGTTTAACTTTGCACCCGTAAAATCAAATAAAAAATTTTAATAAATGAACTTAATGGTCGATACAGAGCAGTATGCAGTGAAAGATATTTCTCTTGCCGCTTTCGGAAGGAAAGAAATTGAGATTGCAGAAAAGGAGATGCCTGGACTTCTGGCAATCAGGAAAAAATATTCATCTGAAAAACCTCTGAAAGGAGCAAGAATCACAGGTTCACTCCACATGACGATACAGACAGCAGTTCTGATCGAGACTCTTGTTGAGCTTGGAGCTGACGTGAGGTGGGCCAGCTGTAATATCTTCTCGACTCAGGATCAAGCTGCAGCTGCGATTGCCGAAAAAGGGATACCTGTTTTTGCCTGGAAGGGCGAATCGCTTGAGGAATACTGGTGGTGTACAGCAAAGGCGCTGTCATTCCCTGAAGGCAAAGGTCCTAATCTGATCGTTGATGACGGAGGTGATGCTTCCCTGCTTGTGCATCTTGGCTATAAGGCTGAAAATGATCCCTCATTTCTGGATAAGGAACCATCCAGCAGGGAGGAAGGAATAATTTTCGCCACGCTGAAAGGACTGCTAAACAGTGAACCCGGAAAATGGCACAGGGCTGTAAGTGAACTTAAGGGGATATCTGAGGAGACCACCACAGGCGTTCACAGGCTCTACCAGATGATGGAAAATAACGAACTGCTGGTTCCGGCTATAAATGTCAACGACTCAGTTACAAAATCAAAATTTGATAATCTTTACGGCTGCCGCGAATCGCTTGCCGATGGGCTGAAAAGAGCCCTTGATGTTATGATTGCAGGCAAAGTTGTTGTCGTCTGCGGATACGGGGATGTAGGCAAAGGCTGCGCGAAATCGATGAAGGCGTATGGGGCAAGAGTTATTATAACCGAAATTGATCCCATATGCGCATTGCAGGCATCGATGGAAGGCTTTGAAGTGAAGCCGGTTGAAGATGTGCTTATCGAAGGGAATATCTTTATTACCGCAACAGGGAACAGGGATGTTATAAGCCTCGATCATATGCTGAAAATGAAGGATCAGGCAATTGTATGCAATATAGGCCATTTTGATAACGAGATACAGGTCGACAGGCTTAATGAGATGAGTGATGTCAGGAGGATAAACATTAAACCTCAGGTGGACAAATATGTTTTTCCCGACGGTCATGCTATCTTCCTTCTTGCTGAAGGCAGGCTGGTGAACCTGGGTTGTGCAACCGGACATCCTTCATTTGTGATGAGCAACTCATTCAGCAATCAGACACTTGCCCAGCTGGACCTGTGGAGTAAAGACTATAAGATCGGAGTTTACAGGCTCCCTAAATATCTTGATGAAGAGGTGGCCAGGTTGCATCTCGCCCAGCTGGGAGTAAAGCTTACGAAGCTTACAAATGAACAGGCTGATTATATTGGTGTCGGTCAAAACGGTCCGTACAAGGCTGATCATTACCGGTATTAATACCTCATCCGCCTCCCGATAGCTATAGGGACAGTGAGAGTTTATTCATCCCAAACTCTGATATATCTCTCCCCATCAAAACTGGTTTTGTAGATTTTTAAGGGATACTTGCCCGGGCCGGATATTGGGGTTCCATAAAGTGACAGGGCGTATTGGGTACGGCACTGAGGACACACTGCAACAGCCGATTGATTGATCCTGACCCTGACACTGAGTCCATTCACTGCAAAATCATATGGGCAAGTCCTGTCATAAGCATAATATTCATCCGGACCACTGTAAATAATGATACCGTTTCCGTCATATCCTTCCGATCTGAAACCCCAGTTGTTTGTTGAAGCATCGATTGTATCCGAAATCCCTATAACCGAAAGATTAACAAATTCAGGATCCAGCAGGTCAATTGTAAAATCAACAGGAGCGTATGGAATGACGTCATTATCCGCTTTGCCACATGAAATTAAAGTAATAATTGAGAAAAAACCGATAAAAAAAAGTGCAGGTTTTGAAAATGTCGTCATGTAATCCACGTTATTAAGTTACATTGCAAAAATAGTATTACTACCGCGAATTCAGCAATGTTGGAAGGTATTAATAATAACATCAGGGATATGAAGTATTTTCCGTTCAAAAAACTTTTCTTTGTTTTTCTGATATTATTTTGTGCTGTTTCAGTATGTGAGGCCCAGAGATACAAACGAAGCATACGAAATCCAGAACGGGAGCTGTTTGGCAAATCATTGAATAACAAAACCGTAAAATACAAGGAGTCGCCGAGTATTGTAAGGGCAAAGAAGAAACAGGCTGCAAATGAAAAAAAGCTAAACAAAGAGTATGATGCACATGTGAAAGAATCAAGGAAACGGTCAGTCGAGATTCAATCTCCTGAAGTAAAGGCTCGTATGCTGGAAAACCGCAAAGAGTCTGATTTGAAATATAAAGAAAAGAAGAAAAACAGAGCAGAAAGGTCAAAAAAACCAGCCAGAAAATACAGATAGAGGTTGATTGTGCCAGATAAATACTTGTACTCTACCCATTTTCAGCAATTTTATTTGGTAATTATCGAAAGGTTTTATATATTTGTTACTGAAGAGTTCCGGGAACCCCGGAATTCTTCTTATTTTTTAAATAGAAGAGCATAAGATGTCAGATGTCATTTACATAACTATAGAGGGCCTTCAAAAACTGAAAGAGGAACTGGATCAGCTGAGATTGGTTGAACGGCCCTCAATTTCCAGGCTTATTGCAGATGCCAGAGACAAAGGTGACCTTACTGAAAATGCCGAATACTCAGCTGCTAAGGAGGCACAGGGAATGCTTGAGAGGAAAATTTCGAGGATTGAGGATATTATTAACCGCTCAAGGGTAATTGACGAATCAAGGATCGACACTTCGACTGTGAGGCTGCTTAACAGGGTAAAAATCAAGAACAAGACAAATAACAGCGTAATGGAATACCAGATTGTTCCTGAAAGCGAAGCGAATTTCAAGCTTGCTAAAATTGCTATCAGCTCGCCTATTGCTATGGGTTTAATTGGTAAAAAAGTCGGGGATACTGTACA